>CAYRZU010000106.1:0-7779 GCA_964428895.1 uncultured Planctomycetaceae bacterium | reverse complement strand
ACGACAAGGGAATCGTGGTGCTGGACTCCTTTGCCAAGAGCGCCGTCGAAGGTGCCGCTGGGACCATGGACAGCTTCGACGTCCTGGCCGAAAGCTCGGCCGACGTCGGCGGACAGCCGTGCCGGCAGGTTTCCGCCGACGCCGTCACCGACGGCATCGCCGTCAAGACCATGATGTGGTGCTTCGTCAAGGGGCGCCGCGGCTACACCATCAACGCCATGGTAGCCCCTCGGGACGCCCTGGATCGGTATCTGCCCATCATCGAAAAGACGGTGGAAAGCTTCCGAGTGGAGTAACGTGTTTGAAGGCCAAGCGTATCGCCATTTTGGGATCGACCGGCAGCATCGGCCGACAGGCGTTGGAAGTCATTGACAGCCAGCCTGACCTGAGTGTCTGCGCGCTGGCGGCGGGCAAGAACTGGCAGAACCTGGCCAGCCAGGCCCGCCAGTTCGACCCGGAGATGGTGGCCATTGACGATCCGGACGCCGACGCTCCCCTGCGCGAGCAGCTACCGGCCGACATGGGCGTGCTGGCCGGGCCCGAGGCCATGACCGAACTGGTCGCCCGCACGAAGCCCGACCTGCTGTTGGTCGCGGTGGTCGGCTCGGTGGGAATCGAGCCGACCCTGGCGGGCGTCGACTGCGGCGCCACCTTGGCCATCGCTAACAAGGAAACGCTGGTTGCCGCCGGCGCGGTGGTCATGCCCGCCGCCCATGCCGCCGGCGTGCCGATCCTGCCGGTCGATAGCGAGCACTCGGCCGTCTTCCAATGCCTCCAGGCCGGCCGAATCGAAGACGTCCGCAAGGTTACATTGACCGCCTCGGGCGGGGCCTTGCGCGATTGGCCGGACGAACGGGTCGCCGAGGCCACCGTCGCCGACGCCCTCAAGCACCCCACCTGGTCGATGGGCATGAAGGTCACCATCGACTCGGCCACGCTGATGAACAAGGCCCTGGAGGTCATCGAGGCCCACTGGTTGTTCGACCTGCCGGCTGAGCAGATCGACGTGCTGGTCCACCCCGAGTCGATCGTCCACGCCATGGTCGAGTATCACGACGGCTCGGTGATCGCCCAACTGGGCTCCCCGGACATGACCACGCCGATTGCGTATGCCCTCAATTGGCCCGGGCGCCCGTGCCGACAAACAAGTGCCCTGGACCTGGCCGGGCTAGGTCGGTTAACGTTCCGGGGCCTGGAGGGCCGATTTGCTGAATCGGTGGCCTTGGCCGGCGAAGTGATCCGCCGCGGCGGCACGGCCGGGGCGGTTCTCAACGCCGCCAACGAGGCCGCGGTCGAGGCCTTCCTGGACGGGCGAATCCGCTTCGGGCAGATTGTCCCGGCTGTCGCAGAGGTGCTGGCTCGGGCCCACACGGACCACGAGCCGGACCTGGCCGCCCTGAAAGCGGCCGACCGCGCCGCCCGACAGGCGGTGCGGGAGCGGATCGAATCGCTACGAACCGCGCAATAATGCCCCATTACCCCTAGCGAAATGGAAGTTGGCTAGAACATGGACGTCTTGGCACTGAATCTCTCGGACTTCATCACCAATTACGCCATCCCGATCGCGATGTTCGTGTTCGGTCTGGGCGTGGTGATCTTCGTACACGAACTGGGCCATTTCGTGATGGCCCGCATGGTCGGCATTCACGTGGAGACCTTCGCTCTGGGCATGGGCCCGCGGCTGTTCGGCTACCGCGGCAAAGAGACCGACTACTGCGTGCGGCTGGTGCCCATCGGCGGCTACGTCAAGATGGTGGGCCAGGAGGACCTGGCTCCCCTGACCGACGGCGACACCGACCCACGCTCCTACGCCAACAAGACGGTGGGCCAACGCTTGCTGGTCATCGCCGCCGGCGTGGTGATGAACCTGATCTTCGCGGCGATTGGCTTTGTGATCATCGGGCTCATCGGCATCAAGTTCATGGCCCCGGTGATCGGCAGCGCCGAGCACGGCTATCCGGCCGCCAATGCGACTGTGGTCTGGACCGATGAGGCCGGCGGGGCCACCGAGACCGTCGGGCTCGAACCCGGCGACCGGGTGGTCAGCCTCAATGGCAGGCCCATTCGCCGCTTTGACCGCATCAAGACCGCGGCCATGCTGGCCTGGCGAGGCGAACAATTCCAGATGGTCATCGAACGTCAGATCGACGGGCAGACGCGCACCGGCGTGGCGGCCCTGGGCCTGGAAGAAGGCGCCAGCCCCACCGGTGAAGGCGGCACGGTGTTCATGTTCGGCGTCACGCCCGCCTGGACAACGGAACTGGCCGACCCCGAAGACCTGATCCTTGCGGAGGACGGTTTCAAGGCGGGCGACGTCCTGATCAGCGTGGCCGGGCAGGATACGCCCCACTACTGGGACCTCCAGGCGGCGGAGAAGGCCTTGGACGGCTCGCCGGTGGCTGTGGTCGCCCGGCCCGCCCCGGTCGACGGCGTCGAACAACCCATCAAGACCGTCACCACCACGCCGTTCCTGCGGATGGGCGCCGAGGAATACTACATCGTCTTCCTCAAAGACGGCACGGTCCTTCGGGTCACCGACCAAGAGCCCATCGACGACGATTCCGACGTCAAACGATTCCGAATGAAGCTCCTGGACAAGAAGGAGTTCATCGTCGCCGAGAACGAGACGGTCGGCGTTTCCGTCGACGTGCTGGGGATGATGCCCCGACTCCGCCTGGACGCCGTTGGGCAGGGCGGGCCCGCCGATGACGCCGACCTGCTCCCCGGCGACGTGGTACTGCGGTACGGCACGCAAAGCTCGCCGACCCTGGCCCAACTGCGAGCCATCAACGCCGCCAACGCCGACGCCGCCGTCGAGATCGTGGTCCTGCGGAACGGGGTCACCCAGCAGGCCACAACGATTACGCCGGAAGGCACCAACGGCGGCGCCCTGATCGGCGTCAACGCCGGCGTGGACCAGGAGCACCTGCTGGTGGCGGGGGTGCGTCCCGGCTCACCGGCGGCCAAGGCCGGCATCACCGCCGGCTGTGAAATCGACGCTGTCAACGGCCAAGCCGTCAGGACCTGGCCTCAGTTGATCAACGCGCTGAAGCACCTGGCGGGCAAGCCCGTGATCCTGACCGGCCGCAACGGGGCTCAACCGTTCGAGGCGACCTTCGCGCCGCTGGGGCCGGACGACTTCCGCCCGAACGAGTATCACTACCGGGTGCTGGCGCCGCGTCCGTTCGAGTTGCTGATGACGAACATCCAGATGTCCAACCCCCTCGATGCCATCGTCTGGGGGACCCAAGAGGCCTATTACTACGCGGAACTGGCCTACGCCTCGATCCGTGCGATGGTCACCGGCACGGTCTCGACCAGTGAGGTCCGCGGGCCGTTAGGCATGGCCGACATCGCCGTGCAGGTCGCCCGCAAGAGCGCGCTGCGGTTCGTGTACTTCATGTCGATCATCTCGGTGATGCTGGCGGTATTCAACTTCCTGCCAATCCCGGTGCTCGACGGCGGACACGCCCTGTTCCTGCTGATCGAAAAGATCCGGGGCAGGCCCGTCAGCGCGAAGGTCACCAACATCATACAGATTGTGTTTATCGCGCTGCTGCTGGGCCTGTTCCTGGTCATCACGGCGCTCGATTTCCTGCGAATCATTGACTAAGCCATCGGCCCGGGCCCGCCGGCCGGTGCCGCCGCCAACGAAAGGACGACTGATGCAAAAGTACGTGTGCGACGCATGTGGGTGGGTCTACGACCCCGCCGAAGGGCTCCCCGACAAGGACATCGCCCCGGGCACGGCCTTCGCCGACCTGCCGGACGACTTCATCTGCCCCGAATGCGGCGCCGGCAAGGACGAGTTCTCTCCGGAAGATTAGTCCCGGCCCGTCCTCGTCGCCTCCGCCGGTGGCCCCTATGATGGGGCATGAAGGCGATTATGACTGCCAGCGAGCATGAGATGGACCTGGCGCTGGCCGCCCAACTGCAGGCGGCCCTGCTGCCTTCGACCTGCCCGGGTGATTGCGCCCAACAGCACATCGGCGTGCGCAATCGCATGTCCGGTTCGATCGGCGGGGACTTCTACGACTTCCACAGCCTCAACCCCGATCAGTTTGCCATCGTAATCGGCGACGTGGTCGGCCACGGCATTCGCGCCGCCCTGCTGATGACGCAGATCATGGGCTTCTTGCGACGCCACACCGAGGATCGCTCCCGCCCGGCCGCGATCGCTCGCGACGTCAACACCATGCTGATCGACTTGGGCAACCAGGTCGACAGCGTTCTGCCCTGTTCGCTGCTGTATACCGTCATCGACCTGCCGACCGGAATGGGCTTCATGGTCAACGCCGGACACCCCAGGCCGCTGATCTGCGACCGCCACCAGTGCAGCGCCCACCCCATGGGCGGGCACGATCTGGTCATGGGCGTCGAGGCCACCGACTTCCACGAAATCTGCCACACCTTCGTGCCCGGGGAGCGGCTGGTGTTGCGGACCGACGGCATTACCGACGCCGCCAACGACCGTCACGAGCTGTTCGGCGAGGCCCGCCTGCTGGATGTGCTCAGCGCGTGTACCGACGCCGATGCCCAACACGCCGCCGACGCCGTGATGGCCGCGGTAGAGGCCTTTCGCGGCGTGGCGCCGCAGACCGATGACGAGACCATTGTCATCGTCGACCGACGCTAGCCGCCGCAACCAAACTAGGGACCGTTGTGGGCCAATCGATTGTCCAGCCCGTGCCTGACGACCGCCTGCGCGATGCGCTGCAGGTCCTATTCGTCGGCCGACGACGCGGCCGACTCGACCCACGCGCCGGGCGGCTCTTGGAGACCCTCCAACGGGACCCGCGCGCCGCCTACTTCTGCTGGGCCGTCGGAAAGCGGGCCGCCGCGGCGGCGATGGCCCTGGCCAACCCCGGCCGATGGGCCCTGCTGCTGCACAGCCCGCTCGATGCGCCCGGCGTCGACCCCGACAATCTGACCGCCTGCATCGCCGCGGCGTGCGATCGGGCCGACGACGGGGGCGTGGCCTTCGTCCAGGCCGTCGCCGATAGGGCTAGCCGTCGCGACGTCGCGTGCCTGACCGGCGCCGGGTTCGAGCCCTTGGCCGAACTGGAGATGATGGAACTGCCCCTGCCCGCACCGTCGACCGACCCCTTGCCCTGTCAGCCCCGGCTGAGCTGGCGCCGCTTCGACGACCTGCCTGGCCCCGAAGCGGAAGCGATCTTGCTGGCGACCTATGAACACTCGTTGGATTGTCCGGCCCTGGCCGGCCTGCGCTCGGCGGCCGACATCCTGGCCGGCCACCGCGCCACCGGCGTGTTCACGCCCGAGACATGGTGGGTCGCCTGCATCGACCATCGACCGGCGGGCGTGTGTCTCGTCAACGACCATGTCTCCGGGCTGGCCGCAACGGTCGCTTATCTCGGCGCCACCAAGCCATTTCGCGGGATGGGGCTGGCCCGGGCCATGGTCCGCCACGCCGCCGACGCCGCCTTCCGAGGCCGCCACAGCACGCTAACACTCGCCGTTGACCGACGTAACACCTTCGCGCGCGACGCCTACCTGCGCGAGGGCTGCGTTGTCGCCGACGTGCGTGAGGTCTACATTAGGCCCGCCAAACGGGCCTCAAATGCACCTTCGTGAACGAATTGTGGACAACGTGTGCATGAACTTTTTTTTCGCGCGCCAACAGCCCACCGCCCAACGTGTTGAGCGTTGTGGATAAGAAACGCGGCGTTTTGTGATTGACCATGTCTCGCAGGCTGCTTAAAGTTCCACACGCTCGACCTATGTTTGTCGGCCGCCGCCACGCCGGTTTGGGGATTTCCGCGGCGGGCCGAATTAGCTGATAAGTCGTCGGGCAATGGAGACCTAAGGAAAAACCATGGAATCGGTAGCGGGATCAGTACGCGCAGACGGCGCCGTCATCGACAGCCTTCATGAGAGGCTGCGCGAACGCATCGGCCCTCAGAAGTACAACGCCTGGTTCCGCCACGGTACGCAGATGCACCTCGCTGACGAGGCCCTTCGCATCGCGGTGCCCAACCCCTTCGTCGCCAACTGGGTCGAGAGTCACTACCAGGGCGACATTCGCACCATCGTCGCCGAACTGACGGGCAAGGACACGCCCATCACTATCTCCGTCGACGCCGGCCTGTGCGGCCAGCTGCGGAAGAACGACCTGGATAGCCAGGCCGACCTGGTCGCCAAGAGCACCGAAGGCCGGGCCCGGCGTCGCCACCCCGTCGCCCGGCCCGCGCTCAAGCACCACCTGGAGGACTTCGTCATCGGCGAGTCCAACAAGCTGGCCTACAGCGCCGCCGCGGCCGTCGCCGACGCCACCAAGACGCCCTTTAACCCCCTGTTCATCCACGGGCCCTGCGGCGTGGGCAAGACCCACCTGCTGCACGGCATCTGCAACCGCATTCGCAACCGCTCCAATGGGCAACCCCTGCAGTTCCGCTACGTCACCGGCGAGCAGTTCACCAACGAGTTCATCCAGGCCGTCCGCGCCAAGAGCTTCCAGCAATTCCGCGACCGCTACCGCAAGCTGGACGTGCTGGCCATCGACGACGTGCACTTCCTGGCGGCCAAACGGGCCACCCAGGATGAATTCCTCCACACCTTCAACGCCATCGAATCCGCCGGCAAGCAGATCATCCTGGCCTCCGACACCCACCCCCATCTGCTCAGCCGTCTCAACGAGCAACTGCTCAGCCGCTTCGTGGCCGGCATGGTGGTCCGCATCGACGCGCCCGACCGCAACACCCGCATCCAGATCCTCCGCCATAAGGCCCTGCAACTGGATGTCGAGGTCGCCGAGGACGTGTTGGCCTACATCGCCAGCCACATTCGCGGCTCGGTCCGCGAACTCGAGGGCGCGTTGGTGAAGCTGACGGCCCTGGCGGCCTTGGAAGGACAATCCCCCTCCCTGACGCTTGCCCGGGCCACCCTGGCCGATTTCCTCACCCAGACCGACAGCGCCCTGACCCTGGCCGACATCGAGACCGTCGCGGCCACCTACTTCGGCGTAACGCCGGCCGACCTGCATTCCTCGCGGCGGACCCGGACCGTTTCTCTGGCCCGCATGACGGCCATGCACCTGGCCCGGACTCACACCACCATGAGCTTCCCCGAAATCGGGCGGGCCATGGGCAAGAACCACTCCTCGGTCGTCCTGGCCGTCCAGCGGATGGACAAGTTGCTGGCCGCCAAGACCGAGCTGAGTTGGGCCACCCCGGTCGGGACCAAGACCGTAAAGGCAACCGAATTGATTCGCCTGCTGGCCAACGAACTGGTCTAGCGGCCACAACCTACGCGCCGGAAGGCGCCGGCGTGGGTGTGCTTCAAGGACGATCGCCCGGGCATGGATGTCCGGGCTTTTTTTTGCGCCGCACCCGGAGGGTGGGCCTTGTCGGTTTTGCAATCCGCGGCTAATCTCGGGGTATCGCAGGCCCGTCGGCCGGCACGAGCAAAGGAGCCACGTCATGGCCAACGCGTTCGTCGATCACATCATGGAAATCGTTACGACCCGCGACGGAGGTCAGGTGGAGTTTCACCAGGCTGTTCGCGAGGTCGCTGAGTCTGTCGCCGTCGTCATCGACCGCCATCCACAGCTAGCGGCCGCGAAGGTCCTGGAACGCATGGTCGAGCCCGAACGTGTGCTAATGTTCCGCGTACCATGGATCGACGACGCCGGGGCCGTCCAGATCAACCGCGGCTTCCGCGTTCAGTTCAACAGCGCCCTGGGCCCCTACAAGGGCGGCCTGCGGTTCCACCCCTCGGTCTATCTGGGCATCATCAAGTTCCTGGGATTCGAGCAGATCT
>CAYRZU010000105.1:0-7924 GCA_964428895.1 uncultured Planctomycetaceae bacterium | reverse complement strand
GCGCCGAATCCGTCGGGGTCCTGGTCGGTAATGCGAAAGGCGTCGGCGCTGGCGCCGTAGCCGAGGATTTCGGCCAGGATTACTGCGCCACGGGCCTTGGCGTGCTCGTATTCCTCGATCATTAGCACACTGGCGCCCTCGCCGAGTACGAACCCGTCACGGGTCATGTCGAACGGGCGGGAGGCCGATGCGCACTCGTCATTTCGCTGAGACAGAGCGGTCAGGCGGTTAAAGCCCGTCAGGCCGGACGCGTGGATCATACTATGGGCGCCGCCGGTCATGGCGATGTCTACCTCGCCGCGGCGGACCTGCCCAGTCGCCTCGCCAATGGCCTGCGTGGAGGCCGCACAGGCGGTCAGGACGTTGAAGGCGGGCCCGCAGAGATTGAATGCGGCGGCTAGGTGGGCGGCCACCATGTTCGATTCCTGCTCGAACTCCTCATAGAGGTCCATGGTTTCCCAGGCCAGTTCGCACCACCGTGAGGCGTTCATCTGCCCGTCATCCCAGGATCGGACGACCAGGTCCGAAAGCTTCTCAAACAGCAGTCGGCCCTCACCGCATCCGAGGTAGATGCCCACCCGCGACCGGTCCAGGTCTTGGATGCTGTCCAGGCCTGCCTGTTGCCACGCCTGATGAGCGGCGCTGAGGGCGAACTTGGCGTGGCGCCCGGCGTGGACGTGTCGGTCCGCGTCAGCGATGTGGTCGGCCAGGTCGAAGCTCTTGACTTGGGCGGCGAAGGTCGTGGGGAAGGTTGAGGCTTCGAAGATCTCGATGGGAGAGATGCCGCTCTTGCAAGCCAGTAGGGCCTCCCACGTCTGTTCGACGTTGTGGCCAAGCGGGTTGACCGTGCCCATTCCCGTGATGACGATGCGTCGCTTGCTCATGATCTAGGCTTCGTATCGTTTCAGTACGCACGCTGCGCTTTGGCCTCCGACCGTGAAGGCGCCACTAAGGGCGTAGGTCAGGTCGGCCTGTCGCGGCTGACCCGACAGGTCCAAATCGCAGCCGTCTGCGGCGGCGGTGAAATTGGCGGTCGGCGGCACGGTCTGTGTGTGCAAGGCCATGGCCGCCGTGGCCAGTTCCACGCCACCAGCTCCGGCGAACAACGTGCCGATAGCACCGGTAATCGCGGCCGCGGCCGGTTGGCGGTCGCCGAAGACGGTCTTCCAGGCTTGGGCTTCCAGCTTGTCTTCAGCCGGGACGCCCGTGCCGTGGGCAATAAGCAGGTCCACGGCATCGGCGTCGATGCCCGCGTAGTTCAGGGCCTTCTTGGCGGCAATGTCGATCGAGCCGACGGTGGGTGTCTTGACGTCGTAGGCGGCCGGATCGCACGCGGCGCCAAAGCCGACGACTTCGGCGTAGATCCTGGCGCCACGGGCCTGGGCGTATTCCAGATCCTCCAGAATGAATAACCCGCCGCCCTCACCCATGACCAGGCCATCGTGGCTGACGTCGAAGGGTCGTCCCGCCTCGGTGGGCGAGTCGTTGTGCGAGACGCACAGCCGCTTGATCAGCGCCTGTCGCAGCACGCTGAGGGGGTCCAGCTTGCTCTCGGCGCCGCCGGCAATGACCGCGTCGGCCGTGCCTTCGGTGATGTAGTGGATCGACTCGCCGACGGCCAGGTGGGCCGAGGCGTCGCCGCAGGTAATGCAGTTGCTGGGCCCCATGGTGCCGTGAATAATCGTCACATGGCAGCTCAGCATGTTGGGCAGATACTTCAGGAGCCAGAGCGGGTTGAGGTTGTTGATGCCTTCGGCGCCCCATTTGTGAATGTCGAATCGACCATTCTCGTCCACGCTGGTTCGAGCGGCGTTGCCCAGCTCGTCCAATTCACAGGAAATCAACCCCGCGCCAATGTTGCAGCCTAGCCGGGTCGAGTCGATGCTCATCTCGCCGAGGTCTTCGGTGCCGCGGGTAATTAGCCCGCTGTCGCGGAAGGCCTGATCGGCGGCCGCGACGGCCAGTTCGATGTCTCTGGCCATGACCTTGACGCTCTTGCGGTAGCTCTTGGGAACGAAGTTGCGAGCGGAGAAGTCCGGCACTTCGCCGGCGATTGAACTGGGGTACTTGGAGGCATCGAACAGGCTCAAGGGCCGGACCGCTGACTGTGAACAGCAGAGCAACTGCCAGAACGGCTCGATGCCGACACCCGCAGCCGTTACCACGCCGATGCCGGTGATGACCACACGGCGGTCAGCCATCGCCATCACCACCCAAGAACGGCTCGACCATTCGCTGGAACGAGCCCGTAAACACGAAGTTCTCTTCCGGGAACTCTGTGCCGGCAAGGTTCTGATCCAGATGAGAGAACATCAGGTTCACGTGGCCGATGACCTCTCCGTTCTTCCGGACGGTTCCATGGGTGGAGGCCGCCTCTGCGGCGATAGAGTCAATCTCGACCTCGTAGGTCAGTTGATCGCCGGGAAGGACGACGTCGGAGAACTCGGCCTTGGTGATCTTGGCCAGGGCGACCTTCTCTTTGAAGTCGCTGGCTTGGCCCACCAGGATGCCGCCGGTCTGGGCGACACCCTCGATCATTAGACTCGGCGGGTGGTTGGGGAACTCCTGCCAGTGGTCGTGCAGGTGTTCTTCAGCCAAGGAGACGTTCTTAACGGTCTTCGCCCGCTTGCCTGACTCAAACTCGAGGAATCGGTCAATCCAGAACCAACGCATCAGCCGCTCCGTACGATGGGGCGAAACGGTGTTCGGAGCCCGAATCGGGGCCGATACGGGCCCGACCGGGCGACGAAACATCCCTCTGGCCGTTAGCCGACTTTACCCATCACGTAGTTGACGATCGTCTGGACCTTGAACAGCTCGGCCATCTTGTTGATGTCCGGGTCCTTCTCGAAGTCGGTGAAGTCCGCGTGCGGCATGCGCTCTTTCAACTGCGAAAGGCCGGTATCGGTCAGCTTGCCGTCCTGAACGAACTCGGGGTTATTGAGAATGTTGTCCGGGAAAAGCTCGCCACGCGGGATCTTAATGTCGAACGCCTTTTCCAGGCGAAAGACGATATCCAGGAAGTCGATCGACTCGGCGCCCAGATCGCCCGTAAGCGTCGCTTCCGGGGTCACTTCATCGTCGTCGAGCCCCAGGGCGTCGACCAGCGTTTCTTTTACCTTCTCGAAGACATCTGCTTCGCTCATCGGCATCGGTTCTTGTCTCCTCTTCTGCCGGTTATGTCTGAAGTCAACTCGTCCTGCCCCATCGGGTTATCCCGCTGAGGGGGAGGCAAGAGTGCCCTTGTATAGGGACTCGTGCCGTTCAAGTCAATGGGCTAATCGGTTCAACTGATTCCCGCATCGGTCAGGCCGGCTGCCGCCAACGCCTGCGGGCCGTGAATCAGCTCGAACCGCTTCTTCATCTCTTCAATAATGGCTTCATCCCGCGAGGGGTCGAGGCCTTTTCGTTCTGCTACGTTGAAACTCGTTAGTTCCAGCTTTCCGGTGACGGCCTTGCGGTCGCCCACGAAGCCAACGCCGGTGAATTTGGCCGTTCCTTCGTCCAACGTGACGACATCGACTTCACATCGCAGAATGTTTCCCGGGGCGACGAAGTGCGCGTAACGGACGTTCTGCGCCTTCTTTAGAAGGATCACGCTCCTGGAGAAATCCTCAGCCAACCGGACCAGCCACGCCGCTGACTGAGTCAGGGCTTCCAGCATCAACACGCCCGGAAGGACCGGAAAGGCCGGAAAATGGTCCTGCAGGTACTCTTCCGCAAGCGACAGGGCCTTGGTCGTGACAATCCGCTTCCCGGGCTCGATGCTCTCGATGCGATCTACCAGTTGGAATCTCATGGTGTTGAGTTCACCTTTGTCTGAACCACGCGGACGTGGCCGGAATCGAGGGATTTAAGCCGCTTTGGGCCCGCCGTGCAAGCGTTTTTTGTCCGCGGCCCAAGAGACAGTTACGCCCAGGCGTCAAGGATGCCCTCTGCCGCCTGGGGCATCAGGCCCAGCAAGTTGGCCAGATCCAACACCGTGAACCGAGAACGGATCTCGTGCCCGCGGACGAAGGCGTCGAGCAATCGCTGGCGGTCACAGCCAATGTGCTCGGCCGACCAGGCGGCGCCGGCCTCCTGGAGACAGTGACGAACGTCGTGAGCGCCCCGCAGCATCGGGGCGAGCGTGGACCGAAGCTGGTCCCACGTGTTGCCCTGGCTCAGCAAGTCCTTGGCGGCAATCAGGCGAGACTGCTTTTCCGCGTAATGTACGGCTACCCCCTCAGCCAGCGGCCCCCAGAAGGCCTGATCGATTTCCGCCGGCGGGTCGACCAGTTCCGGCGATTCGACCGCCAGGACCTGTTCGTAGAGCGCCGTCGTCAGGAGCGTGCCCACGCCCACTTGGCGACCGTGCAGATCGTGCCCGTGGCCGTCGATCGAGGCCATCATGTCCAGGGAATGGCTGATCAGATGCTCGCCGCCCGAGGCCGGGGCGCTCGATCCGGCCAGCGTCATGCCGATGCCCGTCAGCAGCAGGGCGTCGAAGATCGCGTTGATGGCTCGAGGTCTGCGTGCGGCGACGGCCTGGGGCGCGTCGACGTAGAGCGGCTCGATCTCCGCGACCAGATCAACCGTGCGTTGGCAATAGGGGTCGTCGAACAATAGTTGGTTCAACCGCCAGTCCACGGAGGAAACATTCTTGGCCAGTACGTCGCCCAGGCCGGCCGCCGTCATCTCGAATGGGGCGTCCCGAATGATGGCTGGGTTGGCGGCGACCACTTTCGCCGGGGCGGCCCGTTGGAGCGTCTTGACGCCGTCGACCGTGGCGGCCACGTTGGCCGACGTGTAGCCGTTCATGCTTGCGGCGGTCGCGAACGAAACGTAGGGAACACCCGCGTCGAAGGCTGCCCACTTGCCGAGGTCATTGACTACGCCGCTGCCGACCGTCACGACCAGGTCAGCCTGATGCATTCGGGCGAGCACGTCGGCGTGGGTGACGGTGTCGCAGACCGGCGCCCCGCCGTCGGGTCGGTCCGGAATCAGCAACTCCTGGACGGTCCAGTCGTCCTGCTGCAGGGCGCGGACGGCCGCAGCGCCGGCCACGTCGTGGGTGCGCGTGTCGAACAAGACCGTGGCTCGCCGGTCGAGCGGATTGGCCGGTCCCTCGGTGATGTAGGTTACGCACCGGCAGACCATGCCGAAATCACCCAGTACGTCGGGGCTGTAGATGATGGCGGTGGGTTCGATGGTGACGGTCTCGCCGTCGGACCGCGTGAAGGGCTGGCCGCAGTAGCGTTGGGTTTCAAGGGGAACGCTTGGGTTAGAATTCATCAGCCAATCCCACAAGAATGTCGAGGCCTTGCTTGAGCTTCTCGTCGTCGGCGGCGTAGGAGATGCGAAAATGCGTGTCCCGGTCGGAGAATACGCCGCCGGGAATGATCAGCACGTTGTTCTCGATGGCCCGAGTGACGAAGGCCGTTGCGTCGCCGCCCGGGGCCGGTACGAATGCGTAGAAGGCTCCGCCTTGCTTGACCCAGCCGAAGCGGTCGCACAGGGCGTCGGCCACCATGTTGCGCTTTGCGCGATAGGCGTCGACGTGATCGCTCATGTCCGTTTGCATCGCCACCACGCCGGCGGCCTGGGCCATGCTC
The DNA here is from genome assembly GCA_964428895.1 of uncultured Planctomycetaceae bacterium. Lineage (GTDB taxonomy): Bacteria > Planctomycetota > Phycisphaerae > SM23-33 > SM23-33 > HyVt-337. The sequence goes on along the minus strand of CAYRZU010000105.1, from coordinate 2,330 downwards.
GGAGCGCACACGAATGTCCACTGCTGCAGCGTCTTCATCCGGTCGAGAATCACTTCCGGCCCGGAGCACCAGCCCATTCGCCAGCCCGGCATGCCGAAGGACTTCGAGAAGCCCCGCAGCAACATGGTGTTCTCGTAGAACGTGGCCATGGACGCGTACGGCCCGTCGTAGCAGAAGATGTCGTAGATTTCGTCAGACAGGACCAGCAGCCCGTGCCGCTCGGCGATTTCGGCAATGCCGCGAAGCTCGTCTTCGCTATAGACGCACCCGGTGGGGTTGCAGGGGGAGTTGATGATGATGATCCGCGTCTTGTCGGTCACCGCATTGGCGATGCGGTTCAGGTCCGGCCGGAAGTCGTCGTAGGTGTCGACTTTGACCGGCACGCCGCCGGCCATCCGCGTGATGTAGGAGTACATGACAAAATGCGGATCGGTGACGAGGACCTCGTCGCCGGGGTCGACCGTGGCGAAAATCGCCAACGTCAGCGCGCCCGCAACGCCGGAGGTGACCATATAGGAGCGGTCGCCCCCCCAGCCGAACTCGGCCTCACAAGACCGGGCAATGGCCGATCGAAGCGACTCGATGCCCTGGGTGACGGTGTAGCGGTTTTCCCCCCGCTGAATGGCAGCGGCGGCCTCATCCTTGATCGGCTGGGGCACGTCGAAGTGCGGCATGCCGATCGACAGGTCGATGGGGTCGGTCAGCTTTGCGCCAAGGTCGAATACCTTACGAATGCCCGAGGCCGTGATGTGGTCCATCCGGGCGGCAAGTCTTAGGGGATCGCGCATGATCGATTTCGGTCGGTCCGTCGTGCCGAACGTCTCGCGGGTCGCCCGGCATGGCCAGGGTTAACGTTCCAACGCTAGTCTTGTGATTCTTCAGCAGCGGCTTCGGCCGGGGCGCCTTCAACGCCTTCCGCCCCTTCGACGCCTTCAGCGGCTTCGGTCTCAGGAGCGGCTTCCTTCTTGCTCTTAGTGCCGGCCTTGCTGGTGCGCACCCGGACCTTGGGCAGTCCGAATGGGTTGCCTGCCTCGGGGTCGAACTTGCCTTCATCAATCAGGCGAGCGATTCGCTCGTCTCGCGTCAGCACACTGCGTGCGCCACTCAATTCGCCGTGCATCCGCAACGTACGATCAATACTCATTGTGCTTACTCCGGAGACTCACTTCAGTCATCCAATCTCTGGGCGTCCACGAAGACCATGCTTGGCAACTGTACCGTGGTGACGCCGTGGGTTTCTTGGTAATACGCCTCACGCCTCTTTTCGGCCTTGCGTCGAAACGCGCGGCTTTCATCGCTGCCGTTGGCCTCAAATCCATCCAGAGACCATACGGCCCAATACTGCTTACCCGTATCCGGGTTCCGCCACCGCTTCACGTCGGCAGGGAAACCAAAACTCGCAAAATAAGAGGCCATCCGATCCGCCTCCGCCTTGTCGTAATCACTGGCCGTTCGCATGATGTCGAAGACCAGATAGTAATGCTTCAGTATCCGGCCGGATGCGGTCTTGGTCGGCTGGGGCTCGGTGTTGTTGGGCTGCTGAACGGCCGGCTTGCCTTCTTCTTCGGCGGGCGCCTCCGCCTGTCCGACTGTTATGCGTCCCAGGAAGAACGCCAACAGCATCAACACCGCGACCGCGGCTATCTTGATCGCCGGCGGAAACATCTCCGTCTTCTGGGCCGGCTGAGTGGAGACGGACGTTTCGGTCTCCATCATCATCAGCGGCGGCTCAGACTCCGGGGTCGGCTCCTTGACGGTCACGGGCTCGGGCGCCGGCTCCGGTTCGGGCTCCGGTTCGGGTTCCGGTTCGGGCTCCGGTTCGGGCTCCGGTTCGGGTTCCGGCTCGGGCTCCGGTTCGGGCTCGGCCACCTCTGTTTCAACAGATTCTTCGGCCGCCGTTTCTACTTCTTCAGTTTCAATCTCAACGGCCTCGGGGCTCTCCGGCTCGACTGCGTCCACGTCGGGGACGTCCTCGACGTCCGGTTCAGTCGTATCCGGCGCCGGTTGGGCCGGCGCGTCGTCCATGCCGACTCGGGCGGCCTCATCGCCGTCCATCCACTCCGGCACGCGGAACTGCTCGGGCAGCTTGGCCGTCTTGCCGGCTTCCTGCTGCTGCTTGATCAACTCAAACAGGGTGTTGGCGTTTCGTTTCTTACTGGCCATATCCAGGCCCTCAGACCCGTTCCTACACCGGTAGCGTCCCAGATGGAGTAGATTCGGCAAATGATAGTGGCGAGGGCGGAACTTGTCAAGATACTAGGAGCCCGAACCGCTTTCGGGCAGCTATTCCGCAAAGCACTTTTTTTTCTCTCATTAACCTCTTTCTGTAG
>CAYRZU010000104.1:0-7932 GCA_964428895.1 uncultured Planctomycetaceae bacterium | reverse complement strand
AGGCCCAGCCAGCCCAACACGCGAACCGCCCACTCGCCGGCGAAGATGCTCATCAGGTCATCGCGGAGGCTCAGGAAGAATCGGCTCGAACCGGGGTCGCCCTGTCGCCCGGATCGGCCGCGGAGCTGGTTGTCGATGCGGCGGGCCTCGTGACGCTCTGTGCCCACGATGTGCAGCCCACACGGGACCTCGGCCGTGCAGTCGGTTCGGCCACGCAGAGGAAAGTCGTCAGCCAGCTTCGGTTTGAAGCAGTGGGCGCAGCTGGTCGCGGGGTCGTACTGCTCGCAATGGATGCAGCACTTGTTGACGCCGGCCGGAAACAGGAACTCCGGTTCGAGGCCCATCTTCCGCAGCTCGTCATCGGCCGGGACGCGACATGTCTCGTAAACCACGCCCGGGCCGAGCTTGATATCGGTGCCGCGACCGGCCATGTTGGTGGCGATGGTAACGTTGCCGACCATCTCGGATGAACCTTGCTTGAGCGGCACCTGGTGGCCGGCTTGGCGAACGATGTCGGCCTCGCGGCGGGCGTTTTCCGGGCGGGCGTTGAGCACCTCGTGGCGGATGCCGTACCGTCGCGTCAACATGTTCGACAGCGTTTCGGACTTTTCCACGCTGGTCGTGCCGACCAGGACCGGTCGGCCGGCCTTGCTGACGGCCTGGACTTCCTCGACGATCGCGTCGAGCTTGGCGTCCACCTCGGAATAGATGCGGTCGTTGTGATCGACGCGGTTGACCGGGCGGTGCGTGGTGACGGCCGCGGCGTCGAGCTTGTAGATTTTCATGAACTCTTCGGCCTCGGTCATGGCCGTGCCGGTCATGCCGGCGAGCTTCTTATAGAGCTTGAAGAAGTTCTGCAGCGTGACCGTGGCAAGCGTCTGATTCTCTTCCTTAATCCGAACGCGTTCCTTGGCGTCGACCGCCTGGTGCAAGCCGTCCGACCACTCCCGCCCCTCCTGCAGGCGGCCGGTGAACTGGTCCACGATCACCACCTGATCCTGCTGGAGCACGTAGTCCACGTCCTTCTCGAACGTCAGATGCGCCCGCAAGGCCTGATCCATCAGATGGGGCCACTCCATGTTGGCGCCTACGTAGAAGCTGCCCACCCCGGCGACATCCTGGGCCAACCCCACGCCCTCATGGGTCATGTGGACCGACTTCTTTTCGAGCTCGACCTCGAAGAACTTCTCGGTGTCGTCCCGCTCGACCTCGGTCCGGGCCAGTTCGGCCTCCATCTCGTCGAGCTTCGTCTGGAGGGATTCGCCCTCCTCCCCTTTGGCCTTGCCGCGTTCGCCGCGGAGGCCCGCCAGGTCGCGCTCGAGCGTTTCGGCGCGCTTGTTGAGTTGGTCCCAGGGCTGTTGGCGCTTGATGACCTCTCGGGCGACGGCGTCGGCCTTCGCGAATTTTTGGGTCTGCCCCACCGCCGGGCCGGAAATGATTAGCGGCGTCCGGGCCTCGTCGATCAGAACGCTGTCGACCTCGTCGATAATGGCGAAGTCCAGCGAGCCCTGGACCTGATCCTCAACCGTCAACTTCATGTTGTCGCGGAGGTAGTCGAAGCCGAACTCGCTGTTGGTGCCGTAAGTGACATCGCAGGCGTAGGCGGCCTTGCGGGGCGCGGTTTCGGTCTCCCCGGTGATAAAGCCCACTGTCATGCCCAGCAGTTCGAACACCGGCGTGGCGAACTCGGCGTCGCGCTCGACCAGGTAGTCGTTGACCGTGATCACGTGGGCCTTCATGCCCTCAAGATGGGCCATGTAGATCGCGGGGTAGCAGGCGATGGTCTTGCCCTCGCCGGTGGCCTCTTCGGCGATCCAACCCTCATCGAGAATCATGCCCGCCACCAGTTGCACGTCGAACTGGCGGTGGTCGCGGGCGCGGCGAGAGGCCTCCCGAACAATGGCGAACGCCTCGGGCATGATCGACCGGCGACTCTCCCCCTCCGAGCGGCGGCGCTTGAGCTCGGCGCTCTTGGCCAGGAGCTGGGCGTCGCTGAGGGCGCGCATCTCGGACTCGTGCGGATTGACTTGCTCGGCGACGACTTTCAGCCGCGATCGGCCGATGCGTTCGTTGCGGCTGCCGCCAAGGACTTTTTTCAGGACTTTGCCAAGAAAGCTGAACATAGGTGCCATTTCTCCCCGCATCCTTGCGGAGTCCGGAGAGTATCCCACGGACGGCGGCGGCCCGTCAAGCTTGCGGACGGCCATCGGGCCTGGCATGACGCTATGATGTAGGAGCCCGGGGCAAATCGGTCGGACGCCCTCAGACAGGAGCACATCATGGCTGAGAAGGAACCGTTGGGATTGGGGCTCATCGGATGCGGCGCGTTCGGGGAGTTCTGCCTGAACGCCTACGCGAGCATTGATGGTGTGCAGACCGCCGCCGTGGCCGACCTGGTGCCCGAGGCCGCCGACCGGCTGGGCAAGACCTTCAACGTGCCGGCCTTCCATACCACCGAGGAACTGATCGCCTGCGACGCCGTCGGGCTCGTCCATATCGCCACGCCGCCGTCGACCCATCACGAGCTGGCGCTGGCGGCCCTGCAGGCCGGCAAGCACGTGCTGTGCGAAAAACCCCTGGCGACGGCCGTTGCCGACGCCGACGCCCTGGTGGCCGCGGCCGACGTGGCCGAAAGCATCGCCCCCGTCAACTTCGTGCTGCGCTACAACCGCATTACCGACGCGGTCAAGGCCGTCATCAACTCCGGCCTGCTGGGCCAGGTCCTATCGGCCCGGCTAACCAACTGCGCCGCCGACAGCAACCTGCCGCCCAAGCATTGGTTCTGGAATCGCCAGGTTAGCGGCGGCATCTTCATCGAACACGGCGTGCACTTTTTCGACCTCTACCGCCACTGGTTCGGCCCCGGCGAAGTCATCAGCGCCCACACGGAGACGCGCGAAGGTACGGACCAGCAGGACCGCGTGATGTGCATGGTCCGCCACGACTCGGGCGTGGTGGCCAGCCACTACCACGGCTTCGACCAGATCGGCCCCATGGACCGCACCGACCATCGGCTGGTCTGCGAACTCGGCGATATTTGCGTGGACCAGTGGATTCCGATCACCATGACCATCGACGCCGCCCTCGGCGACGCCGAAACCGAGCAACTGGCCGAACTCCTGCCCGGCGCCAAGGTCCAGACCCTCGATACGGTCAAGGGAGGCCACGTCCGCGGGCGCGGCAAGCGGCGCCCCGTCCACCGCAAGATTCGCCTGATCTACGAACCCCGCGCCAACAAGCAAGACGTCTACACCGAAAGCGTTCAGCACCTGCTGGCCGACCAGCTCGCCTTCATCGCCGACCCCAACCACCCCCGCCGCGTCACCGAAACCAACGGCCGAGACGCCGTCGCCGACGCCTGCCGATCCGTGGAACTGGCGGCAACGTAGGACAGCACGCATCGGGAGACGGGCGCTGCCATTCAGCTTGTTACAGGGGGGTACGCGCAACGCGGTCACCAAGTCAGCAGAGGGCTATATTGATAGAGGCGCAGGGCCTAGGAGCCTATCGCAGCTCCTTCGGTTCGGGGCAGCCTGCATTGGGGGCCAACGTGATCGGACGACTGAACCCACACCTGCCGAGCTTTGCCGGTATGGCCGCCCGACTGGGCCCGGCCGCCACCTTCCTGCAGATCGGCGCCGGCGGCGCCTACTACGATGATGACGATCGTGACGATCCGTTGATCGGTCTTCTGGAGCGGTTCGAGCAATGGGTGGGCGTCATGGTTGAGCCTCGGCCTGACGAGGCCCAGCGCCTCCGCCAACGGTGGTCGAACCGGGACATCCAGGTCGACGCCGTTGCGATCGACGACCGTGAAGGCGATGTGGACCTGGCCTTTGTGGACCCCGACCTTGCCAGGAGTCTCGGGCCAAAGTCCGGCTTCCTGCGGGGCTGCGTGTCCATCCATCACGCTGCGTTGGCCAATCTAATGGCGCGCGCTACCGGGACCGACCTTCCCTTCCGGACGATCACGGTGCCCTGCCGAACGCTCCGGAGCGTCATCGAGACCCACCAGCTACAGCGCGTCGACCTGTTCGTCTGCGACGCCGAGGGACACGACTGGACCATCCTTCGGCAACTGGACCTCCGGGAGTTGGGCGTCGAGGTGCTGAACGTGGAAGTCCACTGGCTGGCGCCCGCCGACCGGAAAGAAATGACCGACTGGCTCACCGACAGCGGCTATGACTGGAAGCCCCACAACATCCAGCTTTGCGGCGCCGACGCCCGGTGGCTGGCCCAAACGCGGGCCCCGACTAGCCTTCCTCGGTAGGCTCCGCAATCGGCCCGCGCCCGAAGTATCGGTGGTAGGCCAAGGAACTGCCGACCAACAAGCTGCCCACCGCCACGAACGACAGAATGCGCCAGACCGTTTCCACGTTGACCATGTCGACGATCAGCACCTTGGCTAGCGTCAGCGCGAACAGACCCAGCGCCAGGTAGCGGCTAGGCGCGTGCTTGCCGATCAGGCCCGCTACCAGCAACGCGATCGCGCAAATCGCCCACCAGACCGAGTAGGCCATCTGTCGCGCCTGGCCGCTGTCGACTTCTGTGTCGGCGAAGGCGCGGTCGATCTCGAAACTGCCCGTCCAGACCACCAGAATCGCCGCCAGTAACACCAGCGCCACCCCCCAAGGTCTGAGGATCGGCCCGCGCTGCTCGGCAATCCGGCCGGCCACCAAGGCTGCCACCGCCAGGAACACCCCCAGCAACGCCTGGAAGTTCGCCACGACCCAACGGGACGTGTCGACGCCCTGGTCCAACCGAACCGCCAGTGTGTCGTAGACGAGGAACTTGCCCACACACAGCAGCGCCGCTCCGACGGCCACGGCCCGCACGTTCGGTTCGGCCCGCCACCGCGCCACTACCGCCAGAATTGCCACCATCGCCAACCACCACCAGGTGGCCGTCACCGCCGGCAGGAGCCACGCCGTCTGCGTTGCCCAGAACACGCCGGCGCCAACGGCCAACATCGTTGCCAACGGTAGGTACTCACCCTCGCGGAATGGGCCCTTGGCAGTCTGGATGACCAGAGATGCCACCACCCCCGCCGTCAGCGCCCAGGCCGTCGCCAGTAGGGCCGTGACCTCCACGCCCATCACGGAAAACAGTGCGCCACCGGCGCCGGCGAGCTCGATATCGACTGCAAAGTAATGACACGTCGCCGCGATCAGCAGCACCGGCGCCTTGACCAGTAGCATCTTCTCCTTGAGTCGAACCGCCAGGAACATACTGACCGCGGCCTGGGCCGCCCACGCCACCGTTACCGACATGTTGTCCAGCGCCTGCGGGGCCACTAGCGACGCCAACACCAACCCTTGCCCCAGATACGCATAGCCAAGCCACTGTCGGTCGGTCCGCCGCCGCAGGTAAACGGCCGCAATGATGGCCGCTGCCGCCAGGGCGGCCGTGTAGGCCGCCACGCCCGCCCCCGGCCAAACGCTATCCAGTAATCGCCACGTGGCCGCATACATCAGGGCCCCGGCCGCCAAGGCCAGGCCCATGTCGAGTCGCCGTTCCATCTGACGCGTCGACCGGCGCAGTCGCACCCAGACGTCCGCGGCGAATAGTCCAAAGAACGCCCACACCCACACGCAGCCGCCAACAGGATTGACCTCCGCCAGCACGCCGTCTTGGCCTTCGATCACCGTCAGCGCAAACGCCACCCCCACCGCCGACCACACCAACGCTGCAATGCGCGGGACGAACCACCGGCGCAGCCACGCCGCCGCCAGCACCACCACCCCGAGCGCAAACAGGTGCGCCAGTGTCCACCCGGCCGTCTGTGGCAAGGCGAACACCAGCCACGCCCCCATGGCTGCGCCGAGCTGGGTGACCATCATCGCATTGAAGCTGTCGACCCCGCGCGAGACCTGCCGCCGCCAACCGCCCATGCTGGCCGCACACAGCACCGCGACGAACACCCACGCCCAGGCTGCGTAGGTCCATGAATCCAATGCCCCTCCCAAGGCACGCGCGAAACACAGCAAGACCCAGAACTGGACAACCTGATGCGGCCACAACCACTCTCGAAGCCTGCAGACGCTCAGGGCCGCCAAGGTCAACACGAACACGTGGGCAAACCGAACCATGTCGGTCGGCGCGATCATCAACACCAACATGGCCATCGCCATTCCGGCGACAGCTAGCACGGCCGAGCCCATGGCATCCCACGCACGCTGGAATCGCGTCGCGGCGTACGCGTAGGCGATGAAGGCGCCGGCCAGAATCCACCCGAACGACATGGTGGAGGCAAAAGCGCCCTCCTCATAATGCTGCACACCCCACGTTGCGAACAGCGTGATCGTCCCCGCCAGCGCCAATGGCGCCAGCGCCTGCCAGCGACTCAGTATGGCCACCGCCAGGAAGCCGGCCGTCACGATGATCAGATAGACCATCAACCCCATTTGTTGATTCTGGCCGGTGTCGAGCAGCAGCGGCGTTACGTACGCGCCGATCTGCGTCAGGATCGCCGAGGAGATCATCTCGCTTCGCAGCGACAGCCCCACCCCCATCAATGTCACCACGCACATCCAGCCGAACGCGACCGGCGTAGAAACAATGGCATACACGTTCGGACTGGCCACAAAGGCGGCCGCATAGAGCATTGCCAGGCCACCCCCGGTGACCGCCGCCGATAACGCTCGCATGTTCTTGCGGAAGGTCCATTCACCCATGCCGATCAATGCCAGCCCCGCCACCGTGACGACCGCCACGCGGACCGAATAGCTCACCCACCCCTGCTGGGCCGCATACTGGAAGAAGAACACCGCCGCCAGCAATAGCGCCAGCACACCCACACGTCCCAGCCACCGCGTGCCGAGCTTTTCCTCAATTGACCCGGCCGCCTTGGCCTTTGGCGCCGCCGCAACAGGGGCGTCCCCTTCGGGAATCGGCGGAGGCCCGGCTGCAACAATCGCCGATCCACCGGGCGGCTCGGGCGGACGTGACAATCCGTCGGCCACCGACTCAGCCGGCGCCGCGGCTGGTAGCTCAGGCGGAGTTACCGGCGCTGGGGGGGGTTCCTCGGCCTCGCCCAGTTCCCGCAACCGCCACTCCGCCGCCTCCAGCCGCTGGCGAAGCTCCCGCAAGTCCGACCGCAGTTTGTCCAGTTCATCCCGATTGGCGTTCGACATAGGGCTCCCCTGCCGCTTGGGTCTATCGAGCCAACATTGTTAGTGCTCCGCCCCTCAAAAGCAATCGCCCGACGCCTCCGCCCCGCGCGCAAAGAAGCGCGGTGGGTTAGGGAACCCACCGCGCTGACGTCTTTACCTCAGGCCTCAAGCCTATCTACTTCTTGGCCTTGCGGACCTCTTCCTTGATGCGTTGGATGTGGCCGCGGCCGAGGGCTTTGACCTCGCAGCCCAGTTCGAAGTACTGACGAATCTTGTCATCGTCGAGGATGCCGAAACAGTCGATGACGGCCAGCGGCGCCCCGGCCCACTTGACCACGTCCTTCGGATCGAGGTCCACGTAAGGCTCATGCGGAACGGCCAGGATCAGCACTTCCATGCCCTTCATGGCCTTGGGCAGGTCCTGCTGGACTTCGGTGTTGACCAGATCGTCCTGATTGCGGAAGAACCTCGCCCAGGAATGGCCGGGGGCCGGGTAGGTGTCCTGACTTTCCAGTTCGTACCAGTGCTCGACGTACGGATCGTGCACGTGCATGTGGGCGCCCATCTCGGTCAGCTTGCGGACGACCATTTCCGAGCCGCTGTAACGCGTGTCGCCGACATCCTGACGATAGCTCGCGCCGGCCAGCAGCACGTCGGCCCCGGCGACGTAGCGGCCCATATTGCGTAGAGCATCACGGGCCAGTTCCGCCACGTGCAGGCCGCGCGTGTCGTTGGTATCGATCGCTTGGGGCGTGATCTTGAAGATGCGGTCGCCATCTTCGAAGCCCAGGATATGCTTGTAGGCCCAGTAGCCCAGTCC
>CAYRZU010000103.1:0-7976 GCA_964428895.1 uncultured Planctomycetaceae bacterium | reverse complement strand
TACCACGGCGGGCCCACCCGCCACTGCACGCGGGCGGTGACCTTGCGGTCCACCCACTTGAGGATCAGACCCAGCAGCAGCGTCCCGGCGCCCGCACCAACGAACCAGATGACGATTTCGCCGATTCTCATGGTCTACCTACGTTTGTATGGGTTCTCGCCGGTTGTTCTGCCGCCGATCATGTTGAGGCCCAGTTCATGGGCGTCATGCTCGTCGGCGTATATCAAGGCGCCCGCCGGGCAGGCCGCCACGCAGCGCGGCACGCCGTGGGCGGTCGATTCGGGCCCGGTGCGGTCCACGCAGAGGTCGCACTTGGCGATCTGATGGCCGCTCATGCGCTCATTGGATCGAAAGCCGCTCGGTACGCCGCCCAGCGTGGTCGGAATGACGCCGAACGGGCACGCTTTGGCGCAGGAGCCGCAGCCGATACAGCGGAACAGGCGGCGGCGGACCACGCCGTCGTCATCGCGGATCATGGCCTCGGCGGGGCAGGTATCGACACAGGATGCGGCTTTGCATTGGCGACAGATCACCGGCAGCAGCGCCCAGCCGGCCCGAGCGGCATTGACAGCCGGCATGTTGGCGTGACTGTAATGACAGGCTGCCGCGCACGAGCCGCACTCGATGCAGCGGTCCAGGTCGATCAGGACGCGTTGGGCAACCGGATTGTGCGTTACGGATTCCATGTTCATACGCTGACGTCCACGGCCATGGGCTCGGCGCCCAATTGGCCAGTCTCCTGTTCGATGAAGGTCGGCGTCAGGGCTCGCGCGTCGGCGAGGCCCTCGGCGAGCACCACATAGTCGCCGTTCATTTCGGGCGAGTATCGGGCCCGGGCGTGCATGAGCTTCTCGCCGACGCGAACGTTCACCACCGCTAGATTGGGGATGTTCAGCTTTCGAGCGTAGGCGGCGCCGATGCGGAGCTCGGGTAGGTCCGCCACAGCCGCTTGCCACGAGCCGTGGCGGGTCAAGGCGCCGCAGCCATGATGGCCCGCCCGTCGTGCTAGCAGCAGCGCCGGGGAGGGCGAATGATTGTGCGGGGGCTCGGGCGCGCCCGCTTTGGCGGTGAGACGCTTCAGGGGGGCGGAGGTCTCGGCCATCTTGGCGGGGCTGACGCCCGCGTGGCTGGCCAGCATGACGACGAGTTCGGCCGGGCTCGGCACGCCCGCCGGCGGCGGCAGCAACGGGTGGACGTGGACGAGCTCTGATCCGCCGACCAGGAACGTCCCCGCCCACTCGCCCGGCATGGTTACGGGCAGGACGTATCGGGCAGCGTCGGTGGTGCAGTTCGGCAAGGCCGCCCCTGCGGCGGAGTACCCCCCGGGCCAGCCGAGCATGCCGAGCACGTCGCAGCCGATCGCGATCGAGACGGCGTCACTGGAGATCGCCTCGGACAACGCCACCCCGCCGAGCGTGGCGTTGAGTCTGACGGCCGCCAGCGCATTGAGTCCAACCGTGGTGATGATCAGGCCGCCGCCCTTGGCCGCCGCCAGCGCGCCGGCCAAGTGACCGATTCGATGCCACTGCTCCCCGCGTCCGTACTCGGCAGCGACCAGCACGCCGAGGCGGGTGCAGGTGGCCAGCGCTTTCCCGGCTGCGACTGCCGAGGGATTCTCTCCGAGGGTGGGCGCGCCGGCATCGAGGCCCGCGGCGCCGGTCGTGGCGGCGAGCGCCTCAAGCAGCTTGCCTACGGCTACGTCGACGCGATGCGTGGCAAACTTGGCTGGCGTTCCGGCTGCGGCGTCGAGGGTCACGATGGGGATCCGCGGCTGCGCCTTTCGGCAATCAAACACGCGCCGGGCCAGCAGGGGGTCGGCGGCAAAGACGTCGCCGATGAGAACGAAGCCGTCGCAGTCGGCCAGGTCGTCATCGGTCAGGTAGTCGGCGCCGCTTTGGTCGGCGCCCGTCAGCAGCAGGCGTTCGGCCGGCTCGACCACGAAGCAGAAGCTCGCCTTCGGCCAGGCCTCACAACATGCCGCCACCGTCAGCATCTGCTCGATGGGAACGTGGCCGTCCAACAGAATCGTCAGCCCCGTGTCCGCTGATTGGGCCAGCACGCCGCCCAAGGCCTCGTCCATGGTCACGGCGTGGAGGGCATTGCCCTCGCGCGAGGCGGGGGCCAGAATCCGATGCGGATGACCCAACAACTCACCCAGGCTGCTGCCACGCGGACATAGGCCGTGACCGTCTTCGAGCGGGAACTCACTGCGCCATCGATCCGGGCCGGTGGCGACGACCTGCACCTCACAAGCCGCCGGGCAAAGCACGCACCGGGCCGAACCGTTTGTGTGCGCTGAGTCAGTCATGTGTCGCTCGGTATCTATCTAGAAGACGTTGGGGTAGTCCTTGATCGTGGCGTAGTTGATGTCCGGGCCGTCTTTGCATAGGTAGTGCGGCCCGATATTGCATCGCCCGCACTTGCCCATGCCGCAGCTCATGCGACGGTTCATGGACAGGCAGATTTGCTCGGGGGCCAGCCCTTCATCGATGAGGGTGAAGGTGGCGAATTTCAGCATCACGCTGGGGCCGCAGATAAAGGCGTGAGTCTTGGCCTTGTTGACGTCCAGATCCTTCAACAGCGTGGTGACCACGCCGGTGTGGCCGTCCCACTCCGGTTGCGGGTTATCGATGGTGCACATGAAGTCCACCTTCTTGTGGGCGGCCCACCCGTCGTGCTGGTTGCGGTAGAGCAATTCTTCCATGCAACGGGCGCCGTACTTGATGCTCATCCGCTTGACCGAGCCCATGTCATCCAGCAAGGCCAGGATCAGCGCCCGCAACGGCGCCAGCCCCACACCCCCTCCGACGACCAGCACATCCTTGCCGCCGAGCTCGTCGATGGGGTAGCCCTTGCCGAAGGGGCCGCGCAGGCCCAGCGTTTGGCCCGGCTTGCATTCGTGGAAGCGTTCGGTCACGCACCCGGTTCGCAGAATCGTGATGGCGATTCGCTCGGGCTGACGGGGCGAGCTGGACGGTGTGAAGGGCGCTTCGCCCACGCCGGGCAAGGTCAGTTGGATGAACTGACCGGCTTTGAAGGGCATGGGCTCTTGCGGCTCGAGGATGAGGGTCTTGATGGTCGGCGTTTCGTCGATGACGTCGGTCACGGTGGCGGGCATTGGCATGTAGGGATTGCCGCTGATCATCCGTTTAGCTCCTGAACGACCTGACGAATATCGATCTCGCCTAGACACGCGTCGACGCAGCGCCCACAGCCCACACAGCCGGTCATTTCGTACTGCTGCGGGGAGTAGGTGAATTTGTGGAGCACCCGATTGGCCAGGCGCCCCAGCAGTTTCGGCCGGGGGGTCAGCTTCATCTTCGGCCCGCCCGCCATCCGGTGATACGAACTGAGCAGGCAACTATCCCATGTTCGGACGCGCTCGAACCGGTCCGCCCCGAGAAGCTGATCGTAGAGGTAGAAGCAATGGCAGGTCGGGCAGATGTTGGTGCACGCGCCGCATTCCACGCAGTCGGCCGCGAATCGCTGCCAGTCCTCGTTGTTGTCCTTGGGCAGGGAGGTGGCCTGTTGGTCGGTCGCGGCGAAGCTGAAATCGCCGTTCTGGCTTTGCAGGCGCTCGACCATCTGCCGGCGCTGTTGATCTCGCCGCGAGAGCTGCTCGCCGGACGCCTCGGTCAGGGAATCAGCCATGCAGGCTTTGAGCAACTCGGCGCCGCGGTCGCTGCCGGTCTCGATCACGAATCCGCCATCGACGGGGGACACGTTCAAGTCGAATCCGTCCGCCGCGAACGGCCCGCCGCCCACCAGCGGGCAGAAGCAGGAGTCGGCGCACTCCACGCAATCGCAAGAGACGATCAGCAACGACTCGCGTCGCTGGTCGTAAAGCGGGTCTTGGAACTCGCCTTGCTGGAAAACGCAGTCGAGATAGGCCCGGGCCCGCAATTCGCACGCCCGCACGCCCATCAGGACAACGGACTTCTGGTCGCGATCTTGGCTCTCGGCGCGATCGCCGTAGTGGCCGAGCGACTCGCTGGCCGGCATGAGGAAGCCCTTGGCGCTCTGGGCGGCCCGGGGCTTGAAAAAGGCCGACACACATGCGTCGGCCTCGATCTCATCCCAAGCGACTTCGCGAGAAGCTAGAGATACCAAGTGGTGTCGTTGCCGACACTGCAGCACAAACCCCTTCGCGGCCTCTTGAGTGACGTAGTACGTCATGTGCCGCCCTCTGTGAAATGAGTAACAACGCAGCCCGGAAAAAAACCCCACCGAGCTGCCGTACAAACTAAATCTACGGCTCTGGTTTTGAGCGGTCAAGGGATAACCTGTGCGTTTCCTGATTTCTTCACCCTAGCCGACAGTGGGCATGTTGCCCTAGGTGTGATATCATCGGGACTCGGAATGGCTGAGTCGGCCGATCACTTCGATTTCGGGCCGGGGAAGTTGAGCATTACCGACCACGAATTGTTTGAACGCCTAACGTGGTTCACCTACGTGCGTTGGGGCTTCGGGGCATTGTGTCTGGTGATTCTGCTGGTCGCGTGGTACGGGTTCGGCATGCGCTTCTGTGCGGCGGGGAGAACCGCGTCCATGGCGCCGGTCATTCGGGTGATTCTGCTGATCTTCCTGTACAACGCCTTTTTTACGTTCTTGAACCCAATCCTCCGCGCCCGGCAGCGAATCACGCGACGGCTGATCGTCCTGATCGCCTTGACCCAGATCCTTTGCGATGTGGTCGCCATTCTCGCGCTGGTTCATCTGACCGGCGGGCTCGAGAATCCCTTCATTGTGCTGATCCTGGTCCCGTTGGCGATTGTGGCCGAGCTGCTGCCGTGCGGACTGGCCTACGGAACCGCGGCGGCCGCTGTCATCCTGCTGAACGCGGTGGCTTGGGGCGAACAGCAAGGCTGGATCAACCACGTTCACATTGAGCGTGCCGACGGCACCCCGCTGCAAGTGTCCGGGTCCTACGCGGACGCCTACTACGTCCTAGCCGATGTGTCGGCCTTGTCCGTGGGGCTATTCATGATGGTGTTCGTCACCCAGACCATCGCCGGCCGACTCCGCAATCGTGAAGACCAACTCGGCGCCGCCTACCAAACGCTACGGTCGACCGATGAAGCCAAGAGCTTCTTCATGCGGCGCGCCGAGCATGAGATGCGTGCTCCCCTTGCCGCCATCCAGAGCTTGCTAGACGCTATGCTGACAGGCCAAGAGCCCCTCTCTGTGGCGCAGCAGGATGTGATTGCCCGAGCGAAACGCCGAACCGCGGCGTTGATGGAATTCGTTCGCGATCTCCGACGGTATTCGTGGTTCCGACGGCCGGACCGCATCTTCGACATCGAGCGTTTCGATCTGGCCGCGGTGGCGAGCAACACCATCGACCTGTTCGCCTCGCAGGCTTCGGGGCAGGAGCTGACTCTCAACGGCGCCATCGAGCCGGTTCAGATGGAAGGCAACGAGGAGATGCTCCGGGAATTGGTGACCAACCTCGTGGCCAATGCGGTTCAATACACGCCGGCCGGTGGGCACATCGACGTGACACTCCGCATCGATGGCCAGACCGCGGAGTTCGTGGTCGTCGATACCGGCATCGGCATGACGCCGGAAACGCGTGACCGTCTGTTCGAGGAGTTCTACCGCGCTCCCGAGGCCAAAGAGGTGTTCCGGGACGGGACCGGCCTGGGTATGGCCATTGTTGGCCGTATCGTTCAAATCCACCGCGGACGGATTGACGTGGCGGACAATCCCGGAGGCGGCACGGTGATGCGCGTTCGCTTGCCACTGCAGCACCGGCGAGAAGGCGGCCGCTAGCTCTTGAGCTTCTCGCGGGCCTCCAACAGACTGACCAAGTGGGCTTGTTCTTCGCAGGTGATGTCGTCGACCACGCCCTTGCCGCTTTCGGGGACCAGCAGGCGCATCTCGTTGATCAGGTTCAACGTGTTACGCTCGAAGTCCAGGGCCACGTCCAGAAAGGCCAGGTCGCCGTCGCAGGCAGCTGCCATGTCTTGTGCGCTCGAGACGTCCGGGAACGCGCGGTCTCTGGTCAGAGCGCCGAGATAGCTGGCGTACTCCCCGGAGTAAAGCTCCGGTGGCGCGATATCACCCAACTCAGTCAGCATGGCCTCGAAGCGCTTCTGGTGATAACGCTCCTGGTCGGCCATCTCGGCAAAGGTCGCCTTCAATCCCGCGTCGCTCGCCCGTTCGGCTGCGGCTGTGTAGAAGGCCCCTCCGGTTCGTTCGTCTTCAATCGCTACGCGGACCAATTCGGCCACGTCGAAAAGCTCGCCCATCGTACAACCCCTTCCCGACGGTCAGAACGGTGAACGGATGTGGAAATGATACGTCGGTCGTCGCGCCGTCACTCGCGCCGGCCGGCCCGTTCCCCCCGGCACGCCCTGATTGTACGTCCGTTCAGACGCCCCGATCAACCGGCTTGCCGAGAAGGGGATGGCACGGGTCGGATCGGGGCCCCTCATGGGCTTGCCCTGGGCCTGCCGGCGTGTAAGGATGGTCTGATGAACGCGCCAAAGGCGAAGGCTGGACTGGGTGTGGTTCTGTTGGCGATGACGGTTGCCGTCGTGTCGTGCAACCGCGGGCCGGGGGCCGGGGAAGCGTCTGTTTACTACGTCAGCCCGGCCGGGTCCGACAGCGACCCCGGCACAATTGACAGGCCCTTCGCCACGCTTGCCAAAGTCGCCTCGGTGCTGCAGCCGGGAGACACCTGCTATCTGCGTGAAGGGGTGTATCGGGACGTGCTTCGTCCCGCCCGGTCCGGCACGGCCGACCGGCCGATCACGATATCCAACTACAAGGACGAAACCGCCGTCCTCAGCGGCGCCGACCCGATCACGGGATGGCAGGCCGAAGAAGGCGGCGTCTGGTCGGCCCCCATGTCCTGGAGCCTTGACGACGGCAACCAGGTCTTTAACGCTGACGAGATGCTCTTCGAGGCCCGTTGGCCGGACGCGGGCCCCAAGCCGTTCTATGAGCCCCGGCGGGCGTGGGCGTGGGGAGGCAGTTCCCAGACGCTGGTCTACGGCAAGTTCTCCGACGCCGATGACGCGTGGGTCGGGGCCGAGCTGTGGTGCGCCAGCGGGGCCGCCTGGATATGCTGGACGGCCAAGGTGACCGGCTATGACGCCGAGACTCACACGCTCTCGTTCGACAGAGAGCTGGGCCCGTGGTACCTCCCGCGGCCCGGCAACCGGTTCGTGCTGCGCGGCCTGCGACGCTGCCTCGACGCGCCGGGCGAATGGTTCTACGATTCCGAGGCCAAACGGCTGCTCTTGATCCCGCCGGACGGCGCCGAGGTCAACGCGCTGACTATTCAGGCCAAGCGCCGCACCGATGCCGTCGACCTGAGCGGGCGGTCCTACATCACGCTGACCGGCTTGCACGTGTTCGCCGGCGGCATTCGGATGGACGACGAGTCGAGCCACAACACACTCCAGAACCTCACGGCCCGATTCGTCTCGCATTCCTGGTCGAGGGATATCGGCGCCAGGGCGGGGATTCTCATCCATGGGAACAACCACCTCGTGCTTAGTTGCGACCTCGGCTACAGCTCGGCGTCCGTTGTGAGCGTGGAAGGGCGAGATCATCGCATCATCAACTGCCTGATCACCCACGGTGGCTACGCCGGGCTGTGGAATGGCACGGTCAGGCTTTCCGGGCGGCGAATCGTCTTCAGCCACAACACGGTCCGGCATGCCGGGCGCGATCTCATCAACACGTTCGGGCTCATGGAAAGCCTCGTCCAGTACAACGACGTCTCCGACGCCGGATGGCTGACCGGCGACCTGGGCATGTTCTTTGGCTGCAACACGGACTACGCCAACACCGAGTTCCGCTACAACTGGGTCCACGACAGCCACGCCGCCCATCACGCGGTGGGAATCTACTTCGACCATCTCAGCCATAACGCGATTGTCCATCACAACGTCGTCTGGAACGTTGGAATGGACCCGATCCGCGTCAGCAACCCCAGCTACGGCACTCTGGTCTTCAACAACACC
>CAYRZU010000102.1:0-7996 GCA_964428895.1 uncultured Planctomycetaceae bacterium | reverse complement strand
GTGTACAGGTCAACATATCCCACCCAGCCCGCCGGGTCGGTGATGCCAAAGGTCCAGTAACCCGACCCACCCGGAGGCGGGGGCGGTACGGTAGGGACGATGTTCGTTGCGGATTGCGGGATCTGGATGAAGAACCCGTCCAGACTGCCGTAGACTGTATGAGGGCTCTGGAGATTGGTAATGGCGTAGTCGAACCGCCAGGAGTCGCCGCCGAGGGGCGTGGCCGTGGCCTCCAGGAGGTAGCTGCCGAAACCCGTGTCCTGCTCGATGACGGTGGCAAGACCGCTGGCCGACAAGGTGAGCACGAGGATCACTGGCAGAATTCTTGTCAGGGCCTTCATAGCTCCGTTGCCCTTCACCCTCCCAAATCGCCCGGCGGTGCGAGTGTGAAATGCGGGTCCCGCCGCTCGGGCGGACCACAAAACCAATCCTATTCGACCTCGCCATCTTGTCAAGGATAATCCGCCGGTGGACGTCGCGGGCAGGCGAAGGGGACGCGCTGTCGGCCGATGAACAAGTCCATCCGTGCCTCCGATCCGTTTCTTGAATCCGACATGCTAGGCCCCCAATGTGCGTCCGGGTTTTGCCGTGTGTCGGCGAGCGGAACGGGCATTAGCAGGGATGCAGGGGATGCAAGGGATGGACCCGTGAGCAGAACGTGGCGGGCCCGCGGCCGCCCATGTTCATGCCGACTGTTCGTCTTCGAGTGTCAGGACGTTCCTCTGGGCGAACTGCTGCACGCGCGTGCAGTACTGGCAGATCAGCACGAATCCCTCCTTACCAAGGACCTCGACGTCAAGGAACTGCATCCAGCCTTTGGCGATGTAGTGCTTGTGAGCGAAGAACCGATTGTGGCCGCACGTTGGACAGAGGACCTGCTTGTCCCTGACCGTGGCTCGATAGTGCTTGTTCATGGCAGGTCCCTTCGCCTGACATCCATAACTGCAAGACGCGGTGTCCCGATGAATTGGGACACCGCGTTGGGTGATGCGTTGATACCGTTGGCTAGCTACTCGGCCTGTTTGTCCTTGGCTTCGTCGGCGATCTTGCCGAGGAACTCGGGTAAGTCTAGGCCGACCTGTTTGGCCAGTTCGTGCATCGGGGGCAGGGCGCCCATGAGGCGTCGACCGAGGCCGGACATGCCGCCGCCCTCGCCGTCGCCACCGGAACCGCCATCCCAGACGATGATCTTCTCGATGGGCAGGTCCTGAATCGCCTTGGCCTGAATGCCGGAGATCTCGGTCAGCTTCTCGATGATCAGCAGCGAGGCCGCCTGCTGGGCGGTCTCGCACGACGCGACCAGCCGCTCGTAACCTTCGGCCTTGCCGTCCAGGATCGCCTGGACGCCCTTGCCTTCGGCCTGCATCTTGGCCAGCTTGGCCGCGGCCTGACCTTCGGCGACCTTGATCGCCTCTTGCTTCTGGGCGTCGGCGTGGATGACGACTTGCTCGCGCTTGGCGTTGGCGGGCACGACCACCTCGGCGTTGAGTCGGGCGGTCTCGCGTTCGGCGCGGGCTTCTTCGGCCTTCTTTTCGGCCACTTCCTGCGCCACGCGAATGGCGCCGTCGGCCTCGCGGGCGGCGGACTGCCCGCGGTCGCGGGCCTGCTCTTCGGCCACAACCTGCTCGGCGCGATAGCTGGCCTTCTTGGCGTCGGCCTGGGTTTCGGAATTAACGGCTTCGGCGTCGAGGACGGCCACGTTCTGACGCTTGTCGCGGCTGGCGGTGGCTTCGCCGATCTCGGCCTTGGCCCCGGCGTCGGCGACGGCGATACGGGCATCCCGGTTGCGTTCGGCCACGCCGGCCTGACCGAGCTTCTCCTGCTCGGCCACGTCGATGTTGGCCTGGTTGATGGCTTCGGCGGCTGCCTTTCGCCCGATGGCCTTGATGTAGCCGGATTCGTCATCGATGTCGCGGATGTTGACGTTGATCAGCGCCAGGCCGATCTTCTCGAGCTCGCCGGAGACCGCGTCGTTGACCTTGCCGAGGAACGCCTGGCGGTCGATGTTGATCTCCTCGATCTTCATGGTGGCGATGACCGCACGCATCTGACCGAGAATGATGTCCTGGGCCTGCTCCTGAATCTGGGACCGTGTCAGGCCCAGCAAGCGGATGGCCGCGTTCTGCATGATGCCGGACTCATTGGAGACCGCCGCGGTGACGGTGGTCGGCACGGTCACGCGGATGTTCTCTTGCGAGAGGGCGCTGGACAGATCAATCGGCACCACGAACGGCTCGAGGTCCAGGAAGTCATACGCCTGGATCAGAGGCCAAATGAAGGCCGCCCCGCCGTGGACGCACTTGGCGGCGCCTCTGCCCGTTTTGCCGTAGACCACCAGGATTCGGTTGGACGGGCACCGCTTGTAGCGGCTGAAGAAGAACATCAGCACGCCCAGGCCGATCGCCGCTAGTAGCAGGACCAGAATGGCCGTCTTCGGTAGGTCGGCGCCTCCGCCGCCGCTCTTGGCTGCGGCCGCCAGCAGACCGAAACATGTGGGTAGATTAGTCATGAATCACTCCCTTCGTGGTTCCCTTACTCATCAGCAAGTTCGACCTCGACCGCGTTCGGGCCGAGCGTGCGTTTGACGCGAACCGGGGTGCCGGCGTCGATGGCCATGCCGCCGACGCCCCGAGCCGCCACGCGGCTGATCACGCCGCTAACGGTGACCCGCACCTCGCCCGCCCCGTTGGCGGGAATATTCAAATAGACCGTGCCGACCGTACCCACGCACGTGGAGACGCGCTGGGTGCCGGTCTCGGCAAGTTTGCGGATGTAGTAGACCAGGGCCGCCACAAACAGCCACGCGCCCAGGCCCCACAGGGCCGCGTAGATCAGCGCCGAGGCC
This sequence comes from uncultured Planctomycetaceae bacterium, assembly GCA_964428895.1. Lineage (GTDB taxonomy): Bacteria > Planctomycetota > Phycisphaerae > SM23-33 > SM23-33 > HyVt-337. The sequence goes on along the minus strand of CAYRZU010000102.1, from coordinate 5,151 downwards.
GTTCCGTAGGTGTCGTCCTGCATGTACATCGCCCCGGCCCACGTGAACAGCGTGAAGAATGCCAGGATGGCGCGCAGGCTGAGCACCTTGAACGCGGCGGCGGATTCGGCCGCCTCTTCGATAGCGCCGCCCTCGACCTCGTCCAGGTCCAGGCCGTCAATGTCGACATCGGCGTCGGCTTCCACCTCGACATGCACGCCTTCACCGGCCATGCCGATCAGCGAGGAGATGAACTGCCAGAGAAACAGTAGCGAGAAGACACCCGCGCCGATGTAGAACGCTTTGTTGAGGGCGTCTAAGCCATTCCACCACTCATTCATGATTCATGCTCCTTTCGCAGGACCACCGGTTGAGTTGCTCTGCAAAATGTACCGGCGGCCATCCGCGGCCACAAGGGGGCGGGGCGAATACTCGCCCACCTTCCATATCAGTGACGCAGGTCCCGGTCGATCTATTCGGACAATTCTGTCACCCGTCGGGGGATTTCTCGCCGGGCCGGGGTTAGTGAGGCGGGTACCAATCTTGCTGGATGCTGACAATCCCCTCAATGATGTAAGAGCGATGCGCGCGCTCGTTGATCAAGGCTTGCCTGAGAATAGGAATGGCAGCCTTGGCCTTGCTGCCCATGCGTCCCAGGAGCCGTGCCGACCTGCCGTTGAGGTGGTACTTCGGATCGAATGAGAGCTTGGCGATGTCCGTGATGAGTCGATCCCGCGTGGCTTCATCAATCTTCTCGGACAAGTAGGTGAAGGCGCCCAGGTGTTCGAGGGCGGCGTGGCGGTCATCTTCGTCGTCAATGGACAAGCCTTCAAGAACACGGTGGTAGGTGTCGTCGGTCACTCCGTTGACATAGGCCATCGCCAGGGCGCAGCGGAAGCGCACCACCTCGTCCGGGTCGTCCAATCCATCCCGGCAAAGCGGCGCCAACGGTTCGACGGCCGTGCGAGCCCGAACGAGTACGTAGGAGGCAAACCTGCGCTTCTCCAAGCCCTCCGATGTCAGGCACTCTCGGAGAATCGGCTCGGCCATCTCAGCCCTGCCGATCCGAATCAACGCAAGCAGCGGTTCGTCCAGGAGGCCGCCGCCACCGAAATCGCTGTGGAGTTCTTCATATTCCTCGTTGGCGTTGGCCAATAGGAAGGGGGCGGCATCACGGGCAGCCGGTCCGAGTCTGCCAAGAAGCCATGCCTGATCCCAGTACCAGACCCCATCTCGAGCTAGCCGGACGAATGCCGGTGCTGCCTCGGCTGCCGCAGGCCCGATCGATCCCAATGCGTTCATTACGTTGGTCTCGAGCATGCCGTTGTTTTCTTCCTCCTCCGCATCGTTCGATTTCAGAGCCGCCAGCAGCGCAGGCACGGCGTCCTTGGCCTTGGGACCCATGACGCGACACCCGTCGGCCGCCCAGGCACGGACATCCGCGTCGTCGTGGCCCAAGAGCTCGATTAGCGCAGGTGCCGCCGCCGGCCCGATCCAGCCCAGTGCGTACGCGGTCCATTGGCGCACAAAGGGAGCGGAGCACTCGGGAGCGTTGTCGTCAATGACCTCGCCGTCACCGTCCAGATGGGCTTGGATCAGCGCGGGAATGGCCGGTTCGGCGACGGGGCCGAGTTGGGCCAACGCCTTGGCGGCCATTTCTCGGTGATGCATCTTGTTGGACGCGAGCATTTCGGCGAAGACGGGAACGGCCGGGGCGCCATGAACTCCCATGGCGCCCAATGCTTGGATGACCTCCCACTTGTCTGTCCCGAACAGGTTCACCATTCGGATCAGATCAGGGGTCGCTTCGCCTGCCGCCGGCCCCATGCGGCCTAGGGCTCTGGCCGCGATGTGGAGGAGTTCATCCCATTGACAGCAGATGTTGCGGAACGGCAAGGGGCAGCCACCGTACCCGCGTAGGTGAAGGTGGCCCGGGGTTGTGTCTGGGTCATCGATTTCGGCTCCTGTGTCCGCTATTAGCATTGTCGCCGCTTCGGTCATGGCAGCGGCGAGATGGGGCGCTGCGCGTGCAGCATTGGGGCCGATAATCCCCAGGGCTTCTGCCGCGTAGGTTCGCACCACAACGTTGGGATCTTCGAGGGCTTCGATGAGGGTGTCGATGGCTGGCTCGCCCGCGATCACCAGATGCGCGACGATATCGTCATAGTCGATGTCGAAGGTGTCGGTGGCGTGGCGAATCCGGTTCAATTGGTGTGTTGCTTCGGCGCGTCCCAGGTAGGCCTCCCACTGCTCGGCCGTACATCCGCCCGTTAGAGCGGTGATGGCAAGAACAGCCGCAACAAATCTACCCCGAATGGTCATCCCTGGTCTGGTCATTCATTTCTATTGTAGACGAGCCCGTCCCCTCGGGCCACTGCGGTTCCAGGGGGTTGATTCTGTGGCCCGGTCGCTTATCGTTGCGGCTTCCTGGAGAGTTTTCAGTCTGGCCCAGTCTGGCCCAAGAAAGGCGCATGATGCACACGATTGAAATTGATCATATGGTGTTCGAGCCGGAAGAAGGGCTGTTGCTGGGCAACGGTGACCTGTCGGTCAGCATTTATCAGCAGGCCAACACCATCATTTGGCGGTTCGGCAAGAACGATGTGTGGGACCGGCGGCACGATACGTCCGACGACGCCGAGCCCGCCCACATCGATGAACTCGTCCGCGGCATTCGCGACGAGGGCTGGGTCTCCGAGCGCTACACCGCCGACGCTCGCGCCAAAGCCCGCGCCACCAAAGGCGAGCCGGCCGACGAGAAGCGCATGCAGGAACTGGTCCGCGGCGCGCCGGGCTACGGCAACCGCCCGTATCCGTGCCCCAAACCTGTCGGCGAACTGATCGCGCGTCTGCCGGCCGACCAACTGGGCGAGACCTTCACCCAGAAGGTTACTATCGAGGCCGGCGAAGCCGAGATTACCATCGCCTGGGAGTCCGGCCTGACCTATCGCTTCCTGTGCTTCATCCCTCCGCACACCAACGCGCTGGTGGTTCGCTGGGAAGTGCTGAACCTCACCGAAGAGAGCCGTTCGCGCTCTCAGCCGCCGGTGCGGTTTGTGCTGCGTCGCTGGGCCGACCCGGACGTTGAAGACTTCGCCTGCGAATACGAGATCAAGGCCGGCTACTGGATGTGGGAAGGCTCGATCCAGTCGCCCAAGGTCACGCCCTTGCCGCCGCCGGCGGTGCTGGAGATCGAAGGCCGTCAGGCCATCGAGCAGCTCTTCCACCCGGACATCGAGTTCCCCAACGGCTACAGCTACGCCCTTGTGCCGTACGTGACCGGCCTGGATATCGACCCCCAAGGCCCGTTCAGCAAGGGCGATGGCGTTATTCACCTTCGCAAGAAGAGCGAGGACGTCCCTGAAGGGTGGCTGGCCATTGCCGTGCCGGCCGCCTCCGACCAGGGCGGCCTCAAGGCCGAACTCAATCGCATCACGGGCATGCTGGCTGAGGATCTGCCCGGCATGCTGAGTCAATGGCGCGAAGACACCCACGCCGACGCCGCCGACTTCTGGGCTAAGTCGGCCGTCGAGATCGCCGATCCGTTGCTGGAGAAGATGTGGTACGGCATTCTGCACGCCCGCCGCTGCGCGTTCCGGGCCGACGTGATGGCGCCCGGCCTGGCGTTCCCCTCGACCGTGCAGGATTACTCCCTTTGGCACGGCGACTATCACACCAACTACAACTACCAGCAACCGTTCTGGGGTAACCTGGCCAGCAACCACGTGGGAATGGCCGACTCGTTCTTCGTCGGCATGAAACACCTGGTCGAGGCCGGGCGCATCTTCGCCAAGAAGTATTGGAACGCTCGCGGCACCTTCATCCACCTGCTGGGTTATCCGTTCCCCTACGTGGAGGATCCGTACGGCACGGGCGGCATCTGCCGGATGATGTACATGACCGGCTGGGTCGCCAGTTATTGGTGGTGGCGGTTCCAATACACGCAGGATGAGGAGTTCCTGCGCGAGGAAGCCTACCCGGTGATCCGCGACGCGGCCCTGTTCTACACCGACACCCTCCAGAAATGGGACGACGGCCTCTACCACGCGTTCCCCAGCCCGCAAGGCGAGAGCCACTTCACCGGTGAGGTCGAGACCTATCTCGATAAGCCTCAGGTCATTCGCCACGCCCGCAACTGCCTGCAGTTCGCGGCCCAGGCGGCGGAGATTCTCGGTGTCGATGACGACCTGCGGGCCCAGTGGGACGATATTCGGGCCAACCTCGCTCCGCCGGCGGGCGTGGACTTAACGGGCATCAGCGAGGCCGAGCTGGCACGCCAGGACCTGAACTTTCCCGAGTTCGACAAGTTCATGTACGGCGGGATCGGCGAGCATACGCTGAAGATGATGGCCACCGGCCAGCTGAGCGGCAACTGGGCCGGCGGCACGGGCGGGTCGCCGCGGCCTTGGACGTCGGCCATCCGGGCCGGCAAGATCGAGCCCGACGAGGCCATAGACGGCATTCGTGAGGTGATCCGCCGCGAGCTGCTGCGCAACGGCACCTGTCGCGGCATGGGTATCGACGACATGGGCTACTGCGGCCTGTACGTCGAAGGCACGGGCATGATCCTGCCCCTGATCGAAATGATGCTACAAAGCTGGGACGGCTCGCTCCGCGTGTTCCCGGCCTGGCCCAGCCAGACCGATTGCGCCTTCAAGACCTTCCGCGCCGAGGGCGCGTTCCTGGTCAGCGCCGCTCAGACCGGCGGCCACGTGGGTTCGGTCGCCATCGAGTCCGAAGCCGGCAAGCGCTGTCGTCTCGTCAATCCCTTTGGCGGCGACGCCAAGGTCGTTGACGCCGACGGCAAGCCCGTCGAGGCGACCGTGGAAGACGACAACGTCATCTGCTTCGACACCGTTCCCGGCGGCAGTTACGAAGTTCAGCCAGCGTAAGCGAGATACCCAGCGCGGCGGATTTCCTAATCCGCCGCGCCGACGTTTCGGCGGGATGGTGGATTGGGAAATCCACCGCCCTGGAGCTGCAAGCATCGAAAGGATTGTCATGACCAAGAAGGAAGCGTTCCTAGCGGCCGTTGCAGGCGGACAGCCCGACGTCGTCCCCGTAGCGCCGTTGATTCACTGCCGGTTCGCCGATCGAGTCCTCGGCCGTGCGGACTGGAAGGCGATCTTCGAGGTCCATCAGATGATCGGGTCGTGCTATCACCGCGGGCCG
>CAYRZU010000101.1:0-8093 GCA_964428895.1 uncultured Planctomycetaceae bacterium | reverse complement strand
AGAGCGTGTCGGACAGGCGATAATAGATGTAGCGAATCTCGCCGAGCTCGCCGGCGGCGATCGACCGGCGGGCCTCGGCGTAAGGCGGGTTCCAGCGGTTGTGCCAATCGACCATCAGATGTACGCCGGCGTCGGCGGCAGCGGCGATCATGGCTTCGCATTCGTTGACGGTTGTCGCCAGCGGCTTTTCGCACAACACGTGCTTGCCGGCTTTGGCGCACGCGATGGCGAGGTCGGCGTGGGCGGCGTCGGGCGTGGCCACCGACACGGCGTCGAGGTCAGCCTCGGCTAGCATCTGCTCGGCGGATGCAAACGCGCCGGCGGCGCCGAACCGTTCGGCCGCCTCGCGGGCGCGGGCTTCATCTAAGTCACACACCGCCACCAATTCAGCGGAGGCGTGCTGAGCGTAGGCCCGCAGATGGGCCGTGCCCCAGATTCCCGCCCCGATCACTCCCATGCGTACCTGTTTCATGGCGGACCTCCCGCGTTGTGTGCGATTGGCTGACTAACTGGCCGGGCCGGCCACGCCGTTGGTGGTGGCCAGGTCCCAGGCGTCCAAGGCGTGGATGGTGGTATCGCCGCCGCGGCTGAACACGTGCACGCCGAGGGCATCTTCCTTGGTGGGGTAGATGCGCTGGGTGATGCACTGGCGACCGTTGGCGTAGACTTCCAGGATCGACTTGTCGATGAAGATGCGAAGGTGCAGTTTCTCGCCGGAGGCGAGTGTGAACGGGGCCCGCTGGATGCGAACATCCTCCTGCCAGCCGGCCATCATCAGCTTGTAGCCGTAGAACACATTGCCGCTGAGGCTGGCGCGATCGGCATCGACCGAAAGCGTTCCCTCGGCGGGATCAAAGATGATGCCGGTTCGTTCGGCCTGGTCTTCGCTCACCCGCACCCATAGGCCGAACAGGCCGTCTTCGGGAACGGTCGCCTCAACGGACAGTTCCAGTACGTCGCCCCTGACCCCGCTCAAGATGCCTTCCTCGCCGTCGGGAATCACCACGTTGTCCTTACGCCGATGATTGCTGCGGAGCTTCTCGAACTCAACCGGCGGGTCGATGAGTAACTGCCCGTCGGCGTCCAGGCTGAAGATGCGGGGCATGGTCATTACGCCGAGGCCGTTGGCCCAGCCGGCCTGGCCGCGGCGCTGGTCGATGACCCACGCCCAGAAGATCCGCCGCCCCTGCTCATCCAGCAAGCTCTCGGGCGCAAAACAACTCCCGCCGGGGAAGCACATGCGGTGGTGCTCTTCCGGGACGAACGTGCCGTTGTCGTAACGACCCAGGTAGTAGCGCGCCCCGCGCGGATGGCTGATGCAGGACAGCATGTACCGATCACCAATCGGGAAAAAGTCCGGGCAGGCGCAGTCTTCTTCTTCGCCCGTCCAATTGGGGTTGGGGGCGTAGAACTGGCGAAGGTATTCCCAGTTGATCATGTCGGTGGAGCGGAACAGGTACAGCGTGTCGCGCAGGTTGTGGGGCTTGACCTTGGCGCCCAAGGCGACGTAGGCGGTGTCGCCCTCGACCCACGGGTGCGGGTCGAACACGTTGTAAACGCCGTAGCCGGGCTCGCCCTCTTGGGGCTCGACGATGACGGGGTTATGGGGGCTCTTGGTCCAGACGAGCAGATCGTCATCGGTGCTGGTGGCGATGCACGTGCCGCACCCACAGCCGTGGTAGACAATCGTCGGCACGCCGTCGGGACTGACGCACGCCCCGCCCGAGAAGATACCCCAGTCCGGGTCGCCCTCAGCCGGGGCGAGCGCCGTCGGGTGGAAGGTCCAGTGAAGCAGGTCGGTGCTGGACGCATGCCCCCAGCAATGGCCGCCCTGGGGCAGGTCGGGATCCTGGAAGATGTAGAACAGGTGGTACTTGCCCTTCCAGAAGATGGCCCCGTTGGGGTCAAAGGGCATGGCTGTGCCTTCCGGCGCGATGAAATGAAAACGCGGCGCCTGCGGATCGGACGCGACAATCTGGGCCACGATGGAGCGTTTAGTCTCGGTATCAGCCTGGTGTGGATGCATGAACGGTTCCTTGTTGATCGAAGGCCCCATAGCTACCCCAAACCCCTTGGCGGTGCAATCATCAGTCGCCGGAGATGTCGGGCCTAGGCCTCGCCGTAGGCGAGTGGCGTGTCCGTCCGCCCGGCCGATTCCCGCCCGGTGTTGCGGAGGGTCTCCAGGATGATGCAGGCGAGGATGATGGCCCCGCCGATGGCGGTGCGGAGGTCGATGGTCTCGGCAAACAGCAGGTATCCCCAGAAGGCGGCGTAGAGCACCTGCATCAGCGAGAGAATGCCGACCGTCTTGGCGCTGAGGTGGCGCAACCCGTGGGCGTAGAGCGATTGCGGCAAGGCCGTGAAGATCACGCCCAATGCCACCAGCAACCCGACGGCCCGAGGGGTGTAGGTTTCGGCCGAGGTGGGTATGAAGGCCAGCAGGCAGACGCAGGTGACCAACGTCTGCCAGAACATCAGCGCCCCGCCGCTGTAGTGGTTGGCGTATTTGCGGATAACGATATTCCGCGTGCCGAACAGGGCCCCGGAAACGACGGCCAAGGCAATCGCGAGCGTGGCTTTGTTGTCGAAGCTGATTTCCGGCAGCATGATGAGCACGCCGCCCAACACGATGATGGCCAGCACCACGTCCATCGCTCGCGGCCGCTTGCCGAAGGCGATGGGCTCGGCGAGGGTTACCAGCGCGGGGTAGGTATTCAGGGCCACCACGACGACGGCCGCCTCCGCCAGTTGCAGCGCCGCAAAGAGCGTGACCCAGTGAATACACATGAGCACCCCCAGCACGCTCATCAGCCAGTAGTCCTTGGGACGCTTGACGCCGAGCCGGCCACCGGTGGCCCTGAAGACAATCCCAATCGCCACCACCGACAGCAGCGCGCGGAAGAAGACGATTCCGGCCGGGCCCATCTCGATGCCCTTGGGGAACATCAGCGTCAGCCCCCACAGGAAGACCGCGGAGTTGACTTGGATCAGGCTGGCCGTCTTGGGCTTCATCGGCGGGGGTCAGTCTTTCGTACCGACGATCTTCTTGGCCTTGGCCAGGTTGATCGACGGGCACTTGACGTACTCGACGTCGACGCCGACGACCTTGCCCGCATCGTCCAGGTCGAAGACCCCTTCGACCACCAGGCCGAATCGCGGCTGGGACGCCCGAACCGTGGGCGTGCCGCCGTCGGCGGGATAGATGATCTCGAACTTGAAGGGCTTGAAGGACTGGGTCAGAAAACTGTGGTACCAGAGCATTTCCTGGCGGAGGGTGTCGGGCAGCCATTGGTCGCCGAGGTAGGACAAGCGGAGCCCGAGGTTCTTGGCCTTGGCGAGGAAGTCGTCCCCGGAGCTGAATCGCTGCCCTTGCGCGTGGGCCCGGGCCAGCAGGCTGGTGGCCATGGCGGTAAAGATTTCGTAGTACTTCGCGCCGGTCATGTGCAGGTTCGCCTCTTTGGTGAACCACCGGGAGTACTTCGACTGCAGGGCAACGATCTTCCGGAGGGTGGCCTTGGGGTCCTGGCCGGTGGACACTTCCAACACGTACCGATCCAGCAGCGGCCGATAGCGGCCGTTATCGACATGGTTGAGGAAGAAGATCATCGACCAGCCCTGCATGTAGATGGGCCAAATCTTGCCCGCGTTGGTCATGGCGTGCCAGGTCGCGCCGTCGATCTTCACCAGCTTCTTAAAGGGAACGAAGCTGCCCTTGGTGTTCATGGCGCTGTCGATGATTTCCAGCCGCGCGTGGCCGTCCACCCAGCCGTCGCCGGTCCAGGTGATGCCGTTGAAGTAGGTGGCGTAGGATTCATCCAGCCACACGGGCCACTGGCGATTGGCGTTGCCGGCCTGGGAGATGTCGATGGCCACGAACTGGTGAAACCCCTCGTGGTACATCAGCGGGCAGCTGGTCATGAAGGCCCCGAGGTTGCCCTCGCCGACCAGCATCATCAGGCGGGCGCCGTGGCCGTCGTGGCCGGACATGAATTGGCCCGGCATGGTGGGATGCCCGCCGGCGGCGACGTAGTCGGCGCGATTGTTGAAGAAGACCACCACCTTGGGGAAGTTGATGGGGCTGTAGACGTCCTTGAACCGCTCGGCGTAGTAGTCGTACATCGCCTCCAGGCGAGCGGAGAGGTCGCGGGTGGCCGTGCCGCTGAGTTGGCTGTAGACGATGTAGTTCTTGGTCCGTTGGCCGACCAGGCCGAACAGGATTTCCAGCTCTTGGGGTTCGGCCGGCGCCGTGGCGGTGGCGGCCTCGCCTTGGACATCGTCGGCGGCTTGGGTGTCAGCCGGGGCGGTCTCCGGTTGAGTGGCGGGCTGCGTCTCGGCGGGGGCCGAACCGTCATCGGCGAAAACGGCGGATGCGCAACACGCGCATAGAAAAGCGACCAGGGCCGCCCAAAGGGGTAGTCGTTGCTGGGTCACTACTGGGCCTCTCATGGTTTGCCGGGGCTTCCCGAGGGCTCGGGAATAAGCGGGCACCATACCCACTTCCGACACATTCTGCCAGCCCGGCTTCCTTAGCCCCTGGCCGAGCCGCTACCGGCAGCCCATCACCAGTCGTAGGAGTTGGACATCCACAGCCACATGTAAAGCATCCCGCCCTCTTCGTGCGGGCCGGCGGCCAGGTGGGTGGGTCGGTACTCGTCGCGCATCTCGTCCATGATCTCGGAGATCTCGCCGCTGGATCGGCAGTATCGCCACGTCCAATCCCAGGCCATCTCATCGCGGATGAACACAGCCGACAGTTGCAGCTCGCCCGTCGGGTAGGACGCCTCGAAGTCGGCCACGCGGTAGTCGGCCGCCACCATCCGGTTCATCTGGTCGTTCATTCGCTCGTTGGACAGACCCCACACGACTTCCCAGTCCGGGCGTTGCGGGTCGTAGATCATGATGTAGCCGTGCCGCGTCTTGCCGTCGACACCGTAGACTTCCACGTCCGTCGGACGATAGCCCTTGCGCCGCCACCCCCGCATCTCATCGCGACATTCCTCGAAGTTCAGCCCCCACCGCATCACCCACGCCGGGCCCCCGGGGTTCTCGATCCAGACCGACGAATACCGCACGTCGTCGTATTCGTTGATGATCTCCAACTCGACCGGCTGATAGCCCTTGTCCATCAGGATCTTGAAGTCGCGATCAAACTGGCTCCACGTCTGCCGCCACCGGCCCTGCCAGGCCCGACTATCCTGAATGAAGATGCCGGCAAAAAGCGTTTCGTCCTCGAACCGATACAGCTCCAACACATGCGGCCGATAGCCCTCGGCCTTCTGCTCCTCAACGTAGCGGCCGAAGGAATCCTGCCCCTTCCCCCACGCCGCCCGCCACGTCTGCGGGGCAAGTTCATCGAACGTATACGGCGGCGACTCAACCTTGGCCTGCGGAATCGTCAACCCCGTAGGATCAAAGCACGCCGCGCCGCCGAAGACCCCCACCAACACACCGACCACACTCATCCAAACCAGCCGTCGAACCATCGACGTGTCCATCGCACCGCCTCCCCCGCCCTTGTGGCCTTCATGTTACATCCGCTGAGGCAGGCCGATCAACCAAAGCCCGCCATCGCTCCCGCCGACTTGACGGCTGTGGGTGGTGGGCGTATCGTTCGGGGTCTCGGCGTTAGGCATTTTGCCATCTCGAAAGGAGTGCCGTCATGGCTGACACGATCCGTTTGGGCATCATCGGTATGGGGCTGAACAACATGGCCTCGACGTTCGTTATGCTCAACGACCAAGACGATCTGCGTTACACCATCACCGCCATCTGCTCCGTGCCGCAAGCGACGGTCGACGACTGCTGCAAGGAATTCAACGTTCCGTTCGGCACGACCGACTACCGCGAACTTGTCGGCCGCGATGACGTGGACGTGGTGTGCGTGTTCAGCCCCGACCACTTGCACGGCGAGCACGCGGCCGCGGCCTTGGAAGCGGGCAAACACGTAGTCTGCACCAAGCCCATGGTCACCACGCTCGACGACGCCAAGAACCTGGTCAGCCTGGTCAAGTCCACGGGGTTGAAGTTCCTGGTCGGGCAGACCATGCGGTTCGACCGTCAGTTCCTGGCCGCCCAGAAGCTGTTCACCGACGGCGATCTGGGCGAGCTGATCGCTCTGGAGAGCTACTACCTGCACGACATGCGGCCGGTGTTTGACTTCACCCCGTGGCGGCTGACCGCGCCGCAAGACTTCATGTACGGCGGGTGCGTCCACTCCATCGACGTACTCCGCGCCTTCGGCGGCGACATCGACGAGGTGCAGGCGTTTTCCAACCAAGGCAAGATGACGGACGGTTACCCCATCGACGACAACTTCTTCCTGAACGTGCGGTTCAAGTCCGGCGTGATCGGCCGTGTGGCCGGGCTGTACGGCATCGTGCACCCGCCGACGCCGATGATGCAGTTCGGCGTGTTCGGCAACAAGGGCAGCCTGCAGGCCGAGTTCACCGACAACGAGCCGGGCGAGCTGCGGGTGATCCTCGATAAGTCCGACCCCAAGACGGCGGAGGTCACCGCCTTCGAGCCGGAGCGCGACCGCAGCGCGTACGGCCACGGGGCCACGGTGATCCGTTACATGCGACACTTCCAGGAGTGCCTGGATAAGGACCTGGACCCCTCGCCCAGCGTCTACGACGGCGCCAAGAGCGTGGCGGTCGGCTGGGCCGCCCGTGAGTCGATCGAGACCGGCAAGGTGGTGAAGGTCTTTAACGAGTTCTAGGCGGCCGACGTTTTCGCTGCGTGCGGAGAGAGACAATGACGAACGGAAACACTCGTCCGAAGGTGGGCGTGCTTGCCCTGACGTTGGAGTTGTACGAATCGCTGGCGCCCACGTTGCGGGCCGAGCGCGAGGCCTGGTTCAACGCCGAGGCCGTGCCGTCCTTGGCGACGGTGGCCGACGTGGTCTTCGACAAGGCCGTCTTCACGCGGGAGGACGTTGAGGCCCAGGTGGCGGCCCTGGAGGCCGCCGGCGCTGATTGCCTGCTGGTGGTGCTGCTGACCTATTCGCCCAGCCAGATCGCCCTGCCCGCTCTGCAGCGAACGAGCCTGCCCATCATCGTTTGGAACACGCAGGAACTGCTGAACGTGGATGGGGCCTTCACCAGCCAGGCGATGATCGACAACCACGGCGTTCACGGGACGCAGGACCTGTGCAACGTGCTGGGCCGGGCGGGCGTGCCGTTCGAGTATGTCACCACGCACCCCTGCGACGCCGACGCCGTGACGGCGTTGGAGGACTTCTTCATCGCGGCCGCCGCCGTCCGAAAGCTGTCCAACATGCGGATCGGCCTGCTGGGCTACCCGTTCCCGGGGATGGGCGACTTCGCGCTCGACACCACGCACATGGTGGCCACGCTGGGCTGCCAGTGGAAGCACCTGACGGTGGAGGAGTACATCACCAAAGCCGCCTCCGCCGACGCCGAAGAAACGGCCGAATTGGCGGCCACGTATCGCAGTACCTACGACGTGGACGAAGCGATCACCGAAGACGACCTGGCCGCGACGGCGCGATCGGAAATCGCCTTGCGCGGCCTTGTGGCCGAGCACAAGCTAGACGCGCTGACCTATCAGTTCATGGCCTTTGGCGAGGACGACCGCACCGAGACCGTGCCGTTCGTGGCGATGAGTCGGCTCCTGGCCGAGGGGATCGGCTTCGGCGGCGAGGGCGACTTGATCGCCGCAGCGGGGGCGTCGCTGCTCAATAGCCTGCAGACGCCGGCGAGCTTTTCCGAGGCCTTCACCATCGACTTCGGCGGCAACGCGCTATTCATGAGCCACATGGGCGAGGCCAACGTGGCCATGGCCCGCTTCGACCGCAAGATCCGCATGGCGGCCCGGTCGTTCCCGATCACCCGCACGCGCGCCGGGCAGCTTGAGCTGGTGACGTGCTTCCAGCCGGGGCCGGCCACGCTGATGGCGCTGACCATCGGCGAGGACAATCGCTGGCGGATCATCGCCTCGCGCATGACGATTCCCGACTTCGGCCCCCTGGCCACCTTCGACGTGCCGCACTTCAAGCTCGTGCCGGACTCCGGAAACGTGCGCGACTTCCTGACCGCCTACGCCAAGTGCGGCGGCCCGCACCACAACGCGGT
>CAYRZU010000100.1:0-8308 GCA_964428895.1 uncultured Planctomycetaceae bacterium | reverse complement strand
TCCGGGACGAGCCCAACACGCTGATGGGCACCGTCTTCGACTGGCAATAAGGAACGACTCCCATGGCAGACAAAGCAACGCTGGCCGTCGTGACCGGCTCGCACCCGTTCGACGTGCCCAACTTCCACAAGCTCTTCCGCGCCTTAGACGGCGTGGACGCCTACGTCCAGCACATGGACGACTTCGCCACGAGCCCCGACGACATCCGCGATAGCTACGACGCGGTCCTCTTCTACCACATGATCATGCCCACCCCCGTCGACGGCGACGATTGGGGTTCCGGCTCGCCCGCCGCCGCCCAGCAGCGTCTCGGCGAGACCGGCCAGGGCATTGTGGTCCTGCACCATTCGATTCTCGCCTACCCCGAGTGGGACATCTGGACGGACATGACGGGCTTGGCCGATCGGGCATTCGACTTCCATCCGGAACAGCAGCTCACCATCGATATCGCCAACGCCGATCACCCAATTACCCAAGGCCTGGCCGCTTGGAACATGGGCGACGAGACCTACACCATGGCCGAGCCGGTCGGCGAGAACGACGTACTGCTGACCACCGACCACGACAAGTGCATGCACACCATCGCCTGGACGCGGCCGTTCAACAAAGCCAACGTGCTGTGCTTCCAGTCCGGCCACGACAACGTCACCTGGGCCGACCCGAACTACCAGGAAGTGCTGCGACGCGGCATCCTGTGGTCGGCCGGGAAGCTCTAGAGGAACTGAACCATGTCAAAGACCATCGCATTGCTAGGGGCGCTGGATACCAAGGGCGCCGAGTATGGCTTCGTGAAGGACTGCATCGAAGCGCGCGGCCATAAGACGCTGTTGATCGACGTGGGCGTGCTGGGCGAACCGGTCATCAAGCCGGATGTCACGCGGGCCGAGGTCGCCAAAGCCGGCGGAGCCGACATCGCCAAGCTCGTCGCCGATGAAGATCGCGGCCAGGCCGTCGCCGCCATGAGCGCGGGCGCCGCGGCCGTGCTGCCCACACTTTACGCCGAGGGCAAGTTCGACGGCGTGCTCGCCATGGGCGGTACGGGCGGAACGTCCGTCGCCTGCGGGGCCATGCGGGCCTTGCCGCTGGGCGTGCCTAAGGTGATGGTCTCCACCACCGCCGGCGGGGATGTCTCCGGCTATGTCGGCGTGCGGGATATTGTGATGGTCCCGTCGATCGTGGACGTCGCGGGCGTCAATAAGATCAGCCGCGAGGTCTTCGCCCGGGCAGCCGGGGCGATTTGCGGCATGGTGGAGGCGGAAGTACCCCCCGCTGAGGATAGGCCTCTGATCGTCGCCAGCATGTTCGGCAACACCACCACCTGCGTCGGCAAGGCCATCGAGGTCCTCGAGACGGCCGGCTACGAGGTGCTGGTCTTCCACGCCACCGGCACGGGCGGCAAGACCATGGAAAGCCTGATCGAATCGGGCGCCATCGCCGGTGTGCTGGATATTACCACCACCGAATGGGCCGATGAACTGGTCGGCGGCGTCTTCGCCGCCGGGCCCACGCGCCTGGAAGCGGCCGCCAAGGGAGGCGTGCCCGCCATCGTCACCCCGGGCTGTCTGGACATGGTCAACTTCAACGCCCCCGATACCGTGCCCGTCAAATTCGACGGCCGCACGTTCTACCAGCACAATCCCAACGTCACGCTCATGCGGACCAACGTGGAAGAGTGCACCCAACTGGGCGAGATCCTGGCCGAGAAACTCAACCAGTCGACCGCGCCGGTCACGGTGCTGATCCCCGCCAAGGGCGTCAGCATGATCGACCTGGAAGGCAAGGACTTCTACCTGCCCGAGGCCAACCAGGCCCTGTTCGATTCGCTCAAGGCCAACCTGCGAGACTGCATCCCCGTCCTGGAAATGGACTGCGACATCAACGACGACACATTCGCCGTTCGCTGCGCCGAGGCCCTACTGGACAACATCAAGGGCGGGCCCACCGGACACGGACAATAGGAACACAAGGAGATTCACCGTGGCTGAAGCAAGAGCCGACATTCTGAAACGTTTTCGCGTCAAGATCAAAGCCGGCGAACCCATCGTGGGCGGCGGCGCCGGAACCGGCATCAGCGCCAAGTGGGAAGAAGCGGGCGGTATCGACCTGATCGTGATCTACAACTCCGGCCGATTCCGGATGGCCGGTCACGGCTCGCTGGCCGGCCTCATGCCCTACGGCGACGCCAACGGCATCGTCATCGAAATGGCCAACGAGGTCCTGCCCGTTGCCCGCAAGACGCCCGTCCTGGCCGGCGTGTGCGGCACGGACCCCATGCGGCTGATGGATAAGTTCCTGGAGCAAGTCAAAGCAGTTGGCTTTGCCGGCGTGCAGAATTTTCCAACCGTGGGACTGATCGATGGTGTCTTCCGCGCAAATCTGGAAGAGACCAACATGGGTTACGGCAAGGAAGTGGAGATGATCCGCATGGCCCATGAGTTGGACCTGCTGACCACGCCTTACGTGTTCGACACCGACGACGCCGTCGCCATGACCGAAGCCGGCGCCGACATCATCGTCGCCCACATGGGCCTGACGACCTCCGGGTCGATCGGCGCTCAGACCGCCAAGACGCTCGACGCCTGCGTGGGCCTGATCGACGACATCGTCGCCGCCGCCCGCAAGGTCCGCGACGACGTCATCATCCTCTGCCACGGCGGCCCCATCGCCGAGCCCGATGACGCCGCGTTCGTCCTGAAAGCCTGCAAGGATGTCGACGGCTTCTACGGCGCCAGCTCCATGGAACGCCTCCCCACGGAACGGGCCATCAAGGCTCAGGTCGAAGCCTTCACTAGCATTCGACGATAAAGATCAGCATCCGCGAACACGCGGAATGTAACGTTCGTAACAACTCCCACAGCCACGATGGCTGTGGGAGTTTTCTATGCTAGCCTTTCAAGCGGACGCGATACCTGATGAGGCGGTATGGGTCTTCCTGATCTGTACGGCCGGATACTTCCTCTTAGCGATAACGGCTCCGGTGCTGGCCTGCTTCAAGCGAACGGCATCTCTTGGCATTGGTTTCGGATTCTTCACCATTGTGCTCAGCATGATGGGCGCTTTCTTGCTCTTGGTGTTGGCCTGGAATCGCGACCCCAGCGATCCCGGCATCGTCTACAACTTCCTCACCATCGTGCTTCATGAGGTCTACTGTGTCTTGGTGTACCCGCCGCTGCTCCTGGGTTTGCTTGCGGTGTTCCTTGGCAAGAGAACCGAGCGCAGACACCTTGCTTCCAAGCGGCAAGATGACTAGGATTCGGCCTCTTGATTCCTGAGAGGACCCCCATGAATCACCTTCGCACACTACTGTTCACATTGCTCATCGCCGTGTTGGCCGTCGTCGGCTGCAATAACAACCCCGGCCAGGACGGACCGCCCGCCCAACAAGCTGAAGCCGACGGCCAAGAAGCCCAAGAGATAGACCCCCTGCTCCGCCCGTTCCCCCGCGTCGAACCGCCTGCCGAGTTCCCCCCCCACCCGCGGATGTACCTCAACCAGGCTGAAATCGACGAACTGAAGGCCTGGATCGCCCGCGACGCCGAACTGCGTGAGTACGTCGACAAGTTCCTCGAAGAGATGCGCAAGGTGGCCGAAAAGCCCGAACTGCCCGGCGAAAACCCCAACAACCACCATCTCGCTCGCCAGGCCAACAAACTGGCGTTGGCTTACGTGCTGACTGACGAGATCGAGTTCGCCCAGGCGGCCGCGGACATCCTCACCGCGTGGATCGACCTATTCCCGACCTACAAAGTCGCGGGCTTCAAAGGCATCGCCACCGACTCGACCTTGGGCGAGGTCCAATGGGCCGCCGCCGCCTGCGCCGCCTACGACCTGATCTACAACGCCGGCGTATTGTCGGACGAGCAGAAGACCGCCCTCGAGCAAGACGTCTTCAAGGTCTCGGCCGACGTCATGTTCGACTGCAACCATGCCTATCGATCCAACTGGCGCATCGCCGGGACCGGCGGCGTGGGGCTGATTGGCTTTTGCATCGGCGACCGCGATCTGATCGACAGAGCCCTTAACGGCGCCCGCGACGACCAGGGGCGACTGATCCGCGACGGCTTCGCCCAACAGATGACGTGGTCCCAGTTGGCTGACGGCATCTACTACGAACGCTCCTCCGGCTACACCAATATCTGCCTGCTGTTCTACACCTGGATGCTCGAGCCCGCCCGCCATAGCGGCCTGGACCTCTGGCACATGGAGTTTGACGCGGGCCTGACCGATCACGAGCTCGGCCGCGACTACGACCGCCAGTTTGACGCCACCGGCCCCAAGAGCTTCAAGAGCTACTTCGACGCCATCTGCTACCGCACCTTCGGCGATGTCTCCATCGCCGGAATCGGCAACGACGGCGGCGGCAAGCTGCGGCGTCAGTTCTATTGGGCGCCCGCTTGGCAAGCCTACGGCGATCCCAAATACGCGTGGCTGTTCCGCCGGGACCTGGCCGACGACAAACCCGTGGGCGATCCGCTGGAGCTGATGTACGTCACCGCCGACATGCCCGCCGGCGAGTTCAGCCTCGCTTCGGACGCCCGCGTGGGCCTGACCGGCGAGCACACCAACGCCTGCACGCTGCTGCCTAATGGCGGCTTCGCCCTCTTGCGCCAAGACGCCTCCGAGGACGCCGTCGCCGTGGCTGTCACCTTCGGCGACTACGCCAACGCCCACTCCCACCCCGACCAACTCAGCATCTGCCTCTATGCCAACGGCCATCTGATGGTCCCGGAGATGAAGAACCACAGTTACGGCCACGAGGGCCACATCGGCTGGGCCAAGCAGACCATCGCCCATAACACCGTCACCGTCGACGAAGTCTCCCAGTACCCCCAACGCGACCACAACGATGTCTGGGTCGGCGATAACAAGGAGAAGCCCGCCTTCGGCAAGCTGGTCCTGTTCCGCCCGGGCGAAGAATTGAAGGCCTTTCGGGGCCTGACCGACTCGGTCTACGAGGGCGTGGTCCTGGACCGAACCATCGTGCTGGTCGATTCGGTGGTGGTCGATTTCTTCCGTTGCCGGTCGGCCGACGAGCATCAGTACGACCTCGCTCTGCACGTCGACGGCGGCCTGGCCGAGGCGAGCGTAGAGTTCGGCGACATCGAAGACGGCCCGCCCTCGGACCACTTCGGCTACAACAACCTCATCGACGTCCGCCGGGCGGCCGTTCAGGGCGAACCTGTCAAGTTGACCTACCACGAGCCCGAAACCGACACCACCATGCACGTTACGCTCCTGCCCGATGAACCGGTCGAGTTGATCACGGCCTTGGGCTTCCCCAACAAGCAAGACCACCGGCGGCCCGCCCTCATCACCCGCCGAACGGGCACGAACGTCGATTTCGTTAACGTCATGCACTTCGAAGGCGTTGGCGACGTCAAAGCCGTCGAACGCATGACCGATCTTCCCGACGGATTGATGGGCGTCCGAATCGTCCGAACCGACGGCCAGGCCGACCTCGTCATCAGCGCCGACCAGCTCGGCGCCTACACCGTCGCCGGCCAAACCTTCACCGGCCAAGTCGCCCTCATCCGCACCACGGGCGAAGCGACCGTCCTCGTCGACGTGGCGGAATAGCTCTGCGCCTCTGCCATGAGGCTGTTTTGTGGTAATCTGTTGGCCATGAAACTATCCGACTCCTTCGCCGTTGATCCGAACGCCGACTGGGTCAAGGCCCACAACGTCGGAGCCGCCGAGGTCATCGCCGCCCATGCCGCCGACAGGCCCATCCGCGTGCCGATGACCAGTTGGGACGGCGCCCACATGCACGGCTTCTATGCCGACGAGATCGGCCTGGACTACCGCGACTACTACACCAACGTCGAGCTGATGCTGCAGGTCCAGCTCGAGGCCGCCCGGCGGCGGCGCGAGATTCTCGTGGCCGACACACCCGTCGGCGTGGCGCCCGAAGAATGGTCGACCGCTTTGGACATGCACCCGGTTCCTGCGCCGGGTTGGCTGGGCTGTGAGGTGGTCATTCGCGAGACCTCCGTGCCCGCCCACCGGTGTCAGCACCTATCCAAAGAGGAATGTCGCGACATGCAGATGCCCGATCCGCTGACCGGCGGCATTCTCGGCACGATCAAGCCCATGTGGGAGGAAATGAAGAAACTGTGCGAAGGCATGACCTTCCTGGGCGCTCCGGTCGGCCAGCCGTGGTCGGGCGTATGTCAGCACGGCCTGTTCGGCCTGTGCGTGGACCTGCGCGGCGAAGACATCATGGCCGACATGTACGAAGACCCCGAGTTCGCCCATGAGTTCATCGGCAAGGTGGCGGACTGGTGCGACGCGTTGGAGAACGCGTGGCGGCCCGAGGGCGGTGATGGCACGCCGTGCGGATTCAGCTACGGCGATCATGGCATCGAAATGCTTTCGCCGCACTTGTACGAAGAATTCATGGTCCCCGAGATCAAGCGGATCAACGCTAAACGCGGCGCGAAAGCCGGAACCGGCCTCCACCACTGCGGCACGGGCACGCACCTGTTCCCGATCATGAAGAACCACTTCGGCCTAACCGCCATCGATTCGCTCACGCACCCGATCGTCGACGTCGCCAAGATCCGCGCCGATCTGGGCGAGGACATCTGGATCACAGCCGGCATCGAATCGGACATCATCAAGTCCGGCCCCACCGAACGAATCCGCCAGGCCGTCAAGGAACTCCTGACGGCAGCCAAGGGCAAGGGCCGATTCTCCCTGGCCGTCGGCGACATGCTCCGCGGCGTGCCCCTAGACCACCGCATCGCCTACTACGAGGCCGTCAAGGAGTTCGGTCAGTACTAGTAGGAGCATTCCAGCAGCATCGAATTGTCCTTGATGAGAGGACACCGGCGCGCGAGAGTCTATATGGGCGCCCTTGTGGTTTCCTCTTCTGTCGTGGGGATACCGGACCATTTCGGCCAGGCGCAGACGCTGGAGTGACCCAAAGATGCTTCAGACGCTCGACTTCTCTGTTCTCACATGGAAGCAGTTCGAAGGCCTCATGGCCGACCTCCTCGAGGCCGAAGAGTTTGTGAATGTGGTGCAGGCCGGTGGCAGTGGCGGGGACATGGGCCTGGACATATCTGCTGACGAGATGCGTCGATCCCTTAGTGGGCGTGTTTCTCCGTTCCGTTGGATGATCCAGTGCAAGCACTACGCGGGGCAGCCCGGAAAGACTCCCAGCAAGCAAGCGCATAATGTCGGCCACAAAGAGATAGGGGACATCCTGTCGTTTCTGGATGAGCATAACGCGCAAGGATTGTTGCTGATTACAGACACGGACGTCACGGCTTCGGCCGCCAAGAAACTAGTTTCTTTCCACGAGAGCAAGGCACACCCCTTCGAAGCCCACTTCTGGAACGCACGGACCTTGGAGAACCGTCTTCGGAAGCACCCGGACATCATCGAACGCTATTTCGGTAGGCCGGACAAAGTGCATGCCAAAGGAAAGGGGGCGAGCAACCCTTTCAAGTACCTAGAGTCGTTCACTGCTGGTGACAGGCATTTCTTTTTCGGTCGATCATCCGAGATCAATAGTCTTGTCGGGCTCGTCCACAATAGTCCTGTCGCGCTTCTCTTTGGCGCTTCCGGAACAGGGAAGACTTCACTCCTCAACGCGGGACTACTGCCGGCGCTAGCAGACAAACACTTCCTGGTTGGTCATGTGCGCTGCTTGGATGATCCAGCAACAAATATTCGACGAGAGGCCCTTCGCATCTTAGAGCCTCTGGCCAAGAAGAAGGAATTGGCAGAGATCGGGGGGGTCGGCAACCTGCCTGAGTTCCTCCGACGTATTCGAATGTTCTTGGACGCCGTCGAAGGCCGAGCAGCCATCGCGGTTGACCAGTTCGAAGAAGCCTTCACACGGGCCGGAGTTAGAGAGCAGAAGGAACTGGCTGGTGCAGTCCGAGCGATTTGTGAGCCAAACACGTCCAAAGGCTCACTCACCTTGATCTTCAGCATTCGCGAAGACTACATCGGCAGCTTCTGGGAATGGTCTCATGCACACGTCTTGACTGACGCTTGGGTGAACGCATTTCGTATTGATCGCCTTGGACGAGAGGAGGCAAGAGCTGCCATAGTCCGACCTCTGACTCGAACACAATGGACCTTCCAAGCAGGTCTGGACACGCAACTCATTAGCGACCTGGAGAAGATTGGCGATGGGAAGATATACCCTCCTTACGTTCAAGTTGTCTGTGGCTACCTGATCGACGAGACTGGGAAGAAGAAGACGGTTTCTCAGGCCACCTACGCAAGTGCGGGGAAGGCCGTGTACGTCGTCAGCGACAATGGTAATCCGTGGGCGTTGAACTAAGTCACGGAT
>CAYRZU010000099.1:0-8564 GCA_964428895.1 uncultured Planctomycetaceae bacterium | reverse complement strand
CCCATGGGGTACCAGATGCCTGCGGTGAACGGCATTTCCTTGATCACCCGGTCGCGTTCGACATCGATAAGAACCATACGAGCGGGGTCGTTGTCTTCCATGAAGCCGCCACTGAATACGACCAGCAAACCGTCATACCAACCCACGCCGCGCGGGGATTTGAGATCCAGATCCAGTCGCTTCAGCTCGCGCCCGTCTGTGGGCGAGAGAGCGATGGCCTGCTTTGCTTCCGGGTCGAGCGTCCAGAATCGCGAACCGTCCCAGGTGAGGGAATGGTGCGAGCCTTCGGGCGACCGAATCCTGCGGGCCACGCGCCACTCCGCCGGCAGAGGCGGCTTGGCGCGAAGCTCATCCAGCAGGCCATACTTGACCAGAGCGCGGAAGACCGCGAGGCTACGCCGTCCCCATCCCCCATCGGCGTCCTGAGTACGCAACAGAATCGGGATGTGCCGTTCGACAATGCCGCGAGCCCGTGGATCGTTGACGCGGCCGATGACATCGAGGATGCCCCAGGGGTCCATCTTGCTCCAACAGGCGACTTCGTCCAGTCCTTCATCGATCCCGTCCACCCAAGGACGGACGGCGTTGCTAATGTCCGCTAGGTCCTGTCCGGCCAGGAGCGTCTCCAAGGCTCTCGTGGGCTGTGCCGGGTCCACCCCGAAGCGTGGGGCCTTCACCGACATGTCGATCCAGTTCTGAAGACCTCGCCTCGTCACATCACTCTTGTCGCCAGCCAGCAGCAGCACCATCGCTATGTCCCCGTCGGCGTGGTCAGCGAAACGACCATCGAGATACGCAGCCACGGCTCGCCGGACCTCCGGCCGATTTCGATCACAGCCAAGCTTCAGCGCTCTGAACAATGACATCACATAGGCCGTATCCGCTCCCACCTCGGCCAGAAGGCGATCTATCTCAGCTTGAATGGCGGCATCATCACCTTCCTTGGGCGTAGCGAACACATCCCGCCGCACGAGCGCGGCATCCAGCCCTTCGGCGTTGTCGACCCATGTCATCGGATCGACACGGAAGCCGTATTCGCTCGGCCGGGCGGTTACGCGAGCGACCGGGGCCGATGCAGCCGCCAGAGCCACTTGGATGTGCTGGATGGCGAGTTGTTCTTTCTCCAGCATCTCAGCGACGGCTGTTACACCCGCCTCGCGCATGGCCTCATCGGACAGCCATGCCTCACGTTGGGCCTCCGTTCCCGTCAGGAACACGCCGAAGGTCTCTTGTGCAATCGTCGCTTCCTCGCGATAGGCCTTGGCCGCCGCCAGCAGATGGTCTTCGGCGACCGGCCAGAGCCCGGCGGCACGCTCACAATAGGCGGCGGCCGCCGACCGGCCTCGGACGATCTGGTCAGCCAGATAGCCCATCGTGCTGAAGTCGTAGCTCTCGGGATTGTCCCCGCGGAGTCGGTCGAAATCGGCCGGATAGACCAGTTCGTGCAACGCCTTGGCCCACTGCTCATAGGCCCGCGCGCCGAAGTAGAACGTATCGTCGCCTCTGGGATGAGAGGAAGCGCGATGCAACTGGACGGCGCGACTCAGGGCCGTCATGACCTGTTCGGCCTCGGGGACGTCCCGTGTCTTTTCGCCGAGCAGAAATGCCGTGTTGCCAATCCATCCGCCCGTGAAGCCCGGGCGCACCGTTCCGCGGAGTTGAGCGTCCCAGTAGCCGAATTCGTCACTGAGGACCTTCTTATCGTAAACGTCCGTCCAGTCGTACGGCTTCTTCACGTCCCCCACGTAGCAGATCAGGTCCTCGGCCGGATCGTAACCGACAGCGGCCCGCCAATCGCCACACATCCCGTAGACGCCGCCAAAAAGGACCGGCATGCCGGCGTCGATCTGCGAGTGGACCTCTTGGAGGTACTCCCGGGCCGAGGCCCCTCGTTGCTGCGACGTCATCGCGCCGAACTGGCGATGGTATCGCGATTGCGTCGTCCATCGACACGCATAGCCCATCGCCCCGGCGGCATTGACCAACGGATCGGTCGGCATCTTGTGAGAGGTGCGTTCTTGCCACTTCGTGCCGAAGCAGATGTGGAACGCATCGCCGGACAGGGCCATCAGCTCTTCGAGCGTCACATCGTCGCCGCGATGCGCCGTCAGCAATCGCAGGCCTTTGAGCAGGCCATCCCACTCACGGCCCTTCCCGACAGGCATGTTGGGCACCCCCTCGATCCAGACCTTGCTGCCCTCACGCTTGACGGCCGAGGCGGCGGGCCCGGCCGTTGGCGCAGGCGTTACGGCCACGGATTCGGCGGCCAGGACGCGTTCCATCGCGTCGCCGGCTGCGGCCAGTTCGGCGCGGACGGGGACGAGGACGTCGTCGGCGTGGCGCTTCTGGGCGTCGAGGTCGCCGTTGATCCATTTCTGGTAGTGCTCGGGGCTGTCGTCGCTGACGAACGGGCCCAGCAGTTCGACGATGCGGTCGTAGTGGCCGGCGGCTGCGTCGATATGCGTCCGAGCATCGACGCTGAAGGTACCGATGCGCCGACGCAGATAGCTGGCGGCGACTTTGGCGTTGTCATGGACAGCCGCGGCGCTATCGCGGGCATCGCCCCAGGCGCGGTCGGGGGCGCGTTCGAAGCACCCGGCGCAGAAGCCGGGCACCGTTCGCATGTGTTCGATGTAGGTGTCCATCGCGTCCAGGCCGAAGCGAACGTTCCCGTCGGCAGCGAAGCGCCCGGCGCCGCGGATTCGGTCCACGGCCTGCTGCAGCATGATCAAGTCGGCCTCATGGGCAGATAGTGTCGGTTCGGCCGGCGACAGCGCCCATAACCCGTAGACGTGTTCGAGAACGTTGTCCGTCCGGCCGGTCAGACACGCTCCCAGGATGGTCCCATCCTCCGGGGCTTCGGTGATAATTCCGGCCCAACACCACGGCGCGAACCCACGTTCGCTCGACCATCCGCCGGGACTAAGGATGATCTCGCCGTCGGCCATCGCCTCGCGAATGATCGCCGCCGCCAACTGGTGGTACTCCTTCTGGTCGGCCGCGCTCTCGTGGTCACCGGTGAACTTCGGCAGGTCCATGTCACGGGCGCTGAGGCCGATGCCCTTGGCGACCGTATCGATGCACCGCAGGCTAAGATTGCCCGTGTTCATCCACCAGGAGGTGCAGTCTTCGCCGGCATTCAGCGACGGCGCGAAGGCGTTGGACGACAGGCACAGGATCCTCTCCAGATCCGGATCCCTGCCCAGGGCCCGGGCGGCCGCCTGAATGGCGACGGAGAATGATTGCTGGCCGTTGCCCCAAAGAACAATCGCGCTCAATGAACCGACGCTCCGATCGCCCAGCATGACCACCGGCTGCGCCAGGGGATGACTCAGCGGGGGCAGAGGCAGCGGAATGATGGCGGTCGCGTAGCCGGTGTGCTGATCCGTCGTCAGGACCTCCTCGGCGAGTGTGCGATTGCCTTCGGCGATGGTAACGGTCTTGCCGATGTGTTCGGCCGGTGCGGTGACGGTGATTCGGTCTTCGCCGGGCCAGACGATGGCCGTTCGCGACGGGCTCGGCTGATCGGCCAGGCGCAGGACATACGAGATATCGGTATTGTCGGCCGTGCCGACGCCCGGATACCACACCGCGCCGCCCACGATGACGTCGTCGCCATCGCCATCGGCATCCAGGAAAGCGGCCTGCGCCCGCAATTCCTTGCCGTCGGCCGGGGTGATGTCGACGGCCTCCCACGGCACCCATCCCTGTAAGACGTAGCCGCCGTCGGTGGCCTCGCGCGTGACGCGAACGCCCAGGCCGTTGCCTTCAGCACTGGTGAGGATGCGCGGGCTGGGCTGATCGTCCGTCATGCCCGGCTCGATCAGAATGCGCGCAAACTCTCCCTTCTCGCGAATGACATAGAGCAGGATCAGGTCGGCCTGATTCTTCCAAAGCGCCTCAATGCTCTCGGCCGAGCGGAACTCGTCGTCCGTGACCGTTGCATGCAGCCATAGGCCGGTCTCATCCCACCCCAGCCGGAACCGCGCGCCGAACTCCTCCGCCCGTTTGCGCGGCCCGTAGGGCTCGAGAATGTCCACCCGAAACCCGCGCTCGCCCCATTGGGCGGGCGAGGCACTCGCGTCCATGTCCGCCAACTTCGGAATATCGAACGCGGGCGTCGACACCACCGCCTGCATCCGCTGCGGGCCGCTCACAGGTGATGCTTCGGCCCCCGGCGCTGCCGGTGCGGCGCCGGCGAAGGCCGCGCCGACCCGTTCGATCAGGGCAATCTGACCGGTCGAAGGGCTCAGCACCCACAGGCCTTCATCGGCATGGGTAATCCCAGCAACGGGCAGGCCGGCATCGCCGCCGAACGCCTGGAACGACTCGAAGAACGGCATCTCGGCGAAGTCCAGCAGGCGGCCGTCGGTGCCCCACCGGAACAGGCCCGGCACGAGGGTGTCGGTGCTCCAGATGGCCTCGCCGTCGTAGGCGAGGTCCAGTGGCCAGGCCCCGCGATAGGGCCGACCCTTGCACTCGCCGGTCGCGATGTCGATGGTCGTAATCCACGCGTCCTGGCTCGTCCAAAGTAAGCGGCCGATCTGGACCGCGCCGGCCGGGTACCAAATGTCTCGCGTAAACGGCAGGACCTTAACGACCTGGTCACGGTCGGCATCGATGAGGACGACACGGGCGGGATCGTCGGCTTCGAGGAAGCCGCCGGCGGTAACGACCAGCAGACCGTCGTACCAGCCCAAGCCGCGGGTCGTTTCGAGGTCCAGATCCAGGCGCTTCAGTTCGCGGCCGTCTTCGGGAGAGATCGCGACGGCCTGCTTGGCGTCGGTATCCAGCACCCAGAACCGCTCGCCGTCGGAGACGAGGGTCTTCAGCTTGCCCTTGGGCGCGGGGATGGTGCGGACCACACGCCACTCGGCGGGCAGAGGGGGCTTGGCGCGAAGCTCGTCCAGCAGGCCATGCTTGGCCAGGGCGCGGAAGACCTGCGGGCCCTTGCCGCCCCAGCCGCCGTCCGGGCCTTGCGTGCGGAGCAGGACCGGGATGTATCGCTCGATGACGCCGCGGGCCAGCGGATCATTCATGTAGCTGAGCGAGTCCAGGAGGGACCACACGTCCATCTTGTGCCAGCAGGCGACCTGGTCCATCCCCTCATCCACGACCTTCATCCACCGTCCGATCGACTCTCGGACGTCGACGAGTTCTCGGCCGGCATGGAGGGCATCCAGGGCAGTAGAATGTGTCCACGGGTCCCACTGGCCCGGTGGCGGCACGGGTGCGTCGGCGTAGGCTTGGAGGCTCTTGAGCGGCTCGTCGCCGTCGGACCAGCCAGCCTGCAAGGCCAGGGCGAGATGGCCCCCAAAAAGCACCCCATGCTGGTCAAGGGCCTTGCGGACATACTCCCTTGCGGCCGTCTTGACGTCCGGCCGATTCGGGTCACATCCCATTCTCAGCGCGGTCCTGAGCGGCCCGTGGTTCTCGCGGGCCGTATCGGCAGCCGTCTCGGCCAGGAGGCGCTCGATCTCGGCGGCAATGAGGGCGTCGCCGGCCTCGGTAGCCGTGCCGAACACATCCCGCCGGACCAGCGCGGCGTCCACTCCTTCGGCGCTGTCGACCCACGTCATCGGATCGACGCGGAAGCCGTATTCGCTCGGCTTGGCGGCCACGACAGCGGCCGGCGCGCGGACAGCCGCCAGAGCCGCTTGGATGTGACGCACGGCCTGTTCGTCCTTCTCCAACATCTGGGCGATGGCGGTTACGCCTGTTTCGCGATTGGCTTCGTCGGACAACCACGCCTCTTGCTGCTCGTCCGTGCCTTCCAGCAGGACCGCAAAGACCTGTTGGGCGATGGCGGCCTCTTCACGGTACGCTCTCGCAGCCGCCAGGAGGTGGTCCTTGGCTTCGGGCAGGTCCTTGGCTGACTTCTGACAGAAGTTGGCTGCGGCGGACCGGCCGACGGCAATGGCTTCGGGCAGGCGGGATATCTGGCTGAGGCTGTAGACGTCCCATAGCGGCTCGGGAACGGATTTGACCGTGTCGGCCGGGTAGTCCAGTTCGTGCAGCATGCGGGCCCAGTGCTCGTAGGCGCTGGCGCCAAAATAGGTCATCCACAGCCCGTCGTGATCCGCAGCGCGATGAAGCTTGACGGCCAGCGCCAGCGTCTTCAGCGCGGTCTGGCGGGCGGATGGCTCGGCAACCTTATCGCCCAGGTAAACACCGCAGTTGTCCATCCAGTGCCCGATCATGCCCGGCCAGGCGGCGCCGCGGACCTGCGAGTTCCAACAGCCCGACTCAAAGGTCTCGTCGTTCAAGGGCGAATTAATGCCGCGAATGTTCGACCACCGCGGGCTCTCAGCCAGGCCCACGTGGTAGAGCTGCAAGGCATCTTGGTTGTAGCCGGTTACCACAGACCACGCGCCGCAGCCCTGGTCGGTGACCCCGCCGACCAGGACCGGCCGGCCGGCGTCGATCTTGGCGTAGTACTCGGCCAGGAGGCCGTCGGTGACCGCCCGGATGGCCTCGGCGCCCTTGGGCATGGGCTCGGTATGGTGATAGCCGCCGTCATAGCCGTAGGCACTGAGGATGTTTTCGACCGGGTTGGTGGGAATGGCCATGTACCCCATGAACTGCCATTGGGTCGCGATGGACAGGTGAAACGCATCTCCGGAGACGGCCAGCACGTGGTCAAGGTCCACATCCTCCCCGCGGTGCTTCAGCAGCAGTGCCACCCCGCGCGGAATCGCCAGCCACCCGCCCCCGACGCGCTCGTTGGGGACGCCCTCGATCCAGGCCTTGCCGCCCTCGCGCTTCACGGCCGCGGCCAGTTCGGCCGTGGATCGGCCCGTCGGCGCAGCCGATGACGCCAAATCGGCCGTCAGGGGCACCCGTTCCAGCGTGACCGGATCGACTTGGACCGGCCGGAGGATGAAGCCGCCGTCGGCGATGTCATTGTCGACCTTGACCAGCACGCCGTTTGCGCCTTGCTTGAGACGCACGGGAATCAGGAGGGTCTCGCGCGGCGCGAAGCGGGCCAGGTGTTCGTCATGGACGAGTTGGCCATTGAGGTAGACCTTCAGACTGCCTGCAACGCCCATGGCCAGATAGGCATCCATGTCTTTGGGCGAGTCGATGGTGGCGTAAGCGTAAATGACATGGTCTTTGACGTTTCCTTCGCCGAAGACTTTGGCGAACATGATCGACTCATCCTCGAAGGCGCCCTGCCGCCACTGGGCCGACCATCCAGTTCGGGCGATGGCCTCGACCTCAGCCGGCTGAGCGGCCGCCTCGCCGCCAACGGCTTCAAGGTAGTCGGTGTCATGGCCCGCCCGCAGTTGCTCCTCACCGGGCAAAGGCTCTGAGGGAAGCGGCCCACAGATCAGCCAGTCCGTAACGTAGGCGGCCGGTTCGGGGGCCTCCCACTCTCCGGCGTCGGCCTTCTCGATCAGGCAGATGCGACCGTTGGCCGAATCGAGCGCCCATAGATTGTCCCCGTCCCAGGCGATGTCCTGGTTGCCGAAAGGCTTCTCTCCCCATTCAAGGAACTCACCGTCAAGGCCGGTCTTGATAATGGCCGGCGAGAGAGCGTCGACGACCCACAGCCTGTCACCATGAGATGCGGCATGGAAAGGAATTCCAGCAGCCGTTCTGACGGGCCTCTTCTTCTGAGGATCCTGGGGATCGACAACGAAGAAATGGCCATCCCAGTAATCGCCGACGACCAGGAGGCCGTCAAGTTCGCCCAGTGCGCCAAAACCACCGGTTGTCAGATGCGTAAGCGTTATCCGCTCTATTTCCTTACCTGTCGACGGGTCGATTCTGCAGATGGCGTTGGCCGGACTGGTCGTCGTCACGGCCAGTGACTGCCCCCACGTGCCGATGGCGGTCACTGCCATTCCGTCGGGAAGTGGGATGGTCCCCACGACGTGACCATCGTCGATCGACAGCGACCGTACGACGTTGTCTGCCTGGTCGTAGACCCACAGGCCCGTGCCGTTCCAGGCAATGTGGCGAGGGCTCTGGCTGTGTGCGGGTATCGATCTGGCCACGCGCCAGTCGGCGGGCAATGCCGGCAGCCCTTCCAACTTCTCAAGAAGCCCGTGTTTGACCAGCGTGGCGAACACGACATAGCTTCTGTCTCCCCAGCCGCCGTCATCGTGCTGGGTGCGCAGAATGGTAGGCACGAGGGTGGCGGCAATGCTGGCCGACCGAGGATTCTCGATTACGGCTGTGATGTCGCCAAAGAGATTCCACATCGGACAAAGGCCGACGCCCGTTGCCGCCGGCGTGAGATGGTCATCCACCCAGGACAATAGGGTCTCCAGGTCATCGGCTGCGTCCAGTTGGTCCCGGCCGAGCCACAGCAGCAGTATCAGATTGTCCGGTGTCCGCGGCAGATCAGGGCCGAACGCCGAGACCAGCCCCTCTAGAGCGCCCGGGATCCACCCAGAGATGGTTTCTTGTGTCCGAGGATGATCCAGCTTGCCGAGCCGCGCCAGGGCGTGGAGGGCATAGATGGTTACGTCCTCGCCGCGATCGGCGCTGGCCAGGATGACGCCAGCCGCCTTCTGGATTTCCGGCGAGTCCGGAGGATAGCCCAAGTCCAACAGAAA
>CAYRZU010000098.1:0-8658 GCA_964428895.1 uncultured Planctomycetaceae bacterium | reverse complement strand
CAGGTGCCCGCCGACTTCCTCGGCTCGGACGCCTTCCAGGAAGCCGACATCTTCGCCATGGTCAGCGCCATGACCAAGCAGGCGTTCCAGGCCCGCGACGTCGAGGAACTGCCCGAGATGATCGCCGAGGCCATCTATGTCGCCACCAGCGGCCGACCCGGGCCCGTGCTGATCGACCTCTGTCGAAATGCCCAGATCGACGAAACCGACAAGCCCACACCCACGATTACCTCCCTGCCGGGCTATACCCCAGTCCCGACGCTGGACCCGGCCAAGCTCGCCGAGGCCCACTCCCTGCTGGCTTCGGCCAAGCGACCCGTCTGCATCATCGGCGGCGGCTGTCGCGACCCCGAGGCCGCCAAGATCTTCCGGAAATGGTGCGAACTGACCGAGTTACCCGTCGCCAACACGCTACAAGGCACGGGCGCGCCCGACCTGGGCTACCCCGGCCGACTCGGCATGGCCGGCGTGCACGGCCTGTGGCGGACAAACGAAGCGATCTGCAAGTGCGACCTCCTGATCGCCTGCGGCATGCGAATGGATGACCGCGTCACCGGCAAGGTCGACCGATTCGCCCCCGACGCCAAGGTCGTTCACATCGACATCGACTCAGCCGAACTTGGCAAGATCGTTCGGCCCTGGGTATCGGTCCACGCCGACCTCCAACACGCGATGGAGGCGTGGTGCGAGCTGCTGGCCGAAGAGCCCGTCGAGCCCTTCACCGCCTGGCGGGCCGAATGCATGGCTGTCCGGACCGGGTTGGCCCTGCCGCCGGCCGATCGCGACGACGTCGTCCAGCCCCAGCGCATCCTGGACGACGTATTCGAAATGATCGGCACGAGTCACATTGTGACCACCGACGTAGGCCAAAACCAGATGTGGACCTGCCAGCGCGTGGTGGTCGACTCACCCCGAAAGTTCCTGTCCTCCGGCGGGGCCGGCACGATGGGGTACGGCTTCCCCGCCGCCATCGGCGCTGCCCTGGCCAATCCGGGCCAAAAGGCCCTGGCCGTTGTCGGCGACGGCGGATTCCAAATGGCTGCGATGGAATTGGTCACCGTCGCCCGCCTGGGCCTGCCCGTGAAGGTCCTGGTCCTGGACAATCACTTCCTGGGCATGGTCCGCCAGTGGCAGGAGCTGTTCTTCAATCACCGCTACAGCGGAACGGTGATGGCCGACAACCCGGACTTCGCGGCGCTGGCCCGCGTGTTTGGGGTCGAGGCGTTCACGCTCAGCGACCCCAAGGATATCCGCGCAACCCTGGGCGCCTGGTGGTCTAGCGACGCTCCGGCCCTGTGCCACTGCCTCTGCACGCCCGAAGAAAATGTCTTCCCGATGGTCTCGCCCGGCGTCGGCATTGACCAGATGATGGAGGAAGCCCCATGACCTCTCTTCGGTTTGACATCCAGGTGCGGCGGATGACAGTCCTGCCCCGCTTGCTGCTGTTGGTGATTCGTCTGGGAGGCCAGGTCCGGGCCATGCATGCCGCCGACGGACGACTCGACCTGACCATCGACGCCGCCGATGACGTCGCCCACCGCCTGGGCCCGCAGATCCGCCGAATTGTGGAGGTCACCGCTATCGAACCGGTCAACCTCGACGCACCGCCGTTCGTGGAGAGCTGACCATGGCTCTGACACTAACCGAAAAACTCCTGGCCCGCGCCGCCGGCAAGGCCTCCGTCGCCCCCGGCGAAACGACCATGACCAACGTGGATGTCCTGATGACCCACGACGTCTGCGGGCCGGGCACCATCGGTGTGTTTCAGCGCGAGTTTGGTTCCGATGCCCGCGTCTGGAATCCGGACCGCGTGGTCATCATTCCGGATCACTACATCTTCACCTGCGACCAGCGGTCTCAGCGAAACGTGGACCTGCTTCGGACCTTCGCCAACGAACAGGGCATCCAGAACTTCTACGACGTCATCGACGATCCGCAAGGCACGTGGACGTTCGACGCCGCAGCCGGTCATGGCGCCAAACAGTTCGGCAGCCGCTTCGCCGGCGTTTGCCATTCGGCCCTGGCCGAGAAGGGGCACACCTGGCCCGGCGAGGTGCTCATCGGCACGGACAGCCACACCTGCACCGCCGGCGCATTCGGGCAGTTCGCCACCGGTGTGGGCAATACCGACGCGGCCTTCGTGCTCGGCACGGGCAAGATCCTCCTTCGTGTTCCCGAGTCTATGTTGTTCGTCTTGGAAGGCTCCCTGCGTGACGGCGTGATGGCCAAGGATGTAATCCTGCACCTGATCGGCCTGGTCGACGTCCACGGCGCGACCTATCGCGCCATGGAGTTTGCCGGCAACGGAATCGCGTCGCTGACGATGGAAGACCGCATGACCATCGCCAACATGGGTGTCGAAGCGGGCGCGAAGAACGCCGTGTTCCCCGCCGACCAAATGACCTGCAACTTCGTGGAAGCGGCCGGCCAGGCCGGCGGCACCACGCGCGACTACGTGTGCCTCGCCGCCGACACCGACGCCGCTTATATCAGCCACCATGAGATAGACCTGGCCGACCTCGAGCCCGTCGTCGCACAGCCGCCCGATCCGGCCAACGTGGCGCCAGTTAGCGATTGCGCCGACGTCAAGCTCGACCGCGCCTACATCGGCTCGTGCACCGGCGGCAAGGATACCGATTTCGACGCCTTCGCCAGAATCGTCCGCGGACGGTCTGTGGCCATCGATACCTTCGGCGTGGCCGCCACCCCCAGCGTAATGGCCCACCTCAAAGAGGCCACCCTCGACGGGAAGAGCCTGTGGGATATCCTGATCGAGGCGGGTGTCATCATGTCGGCCAACCCTGGCTGCGCCGCCTGCCTGGGCGGGCCGACCGACACCTTCGGCCGAATGAACGAGCCGCTGACGTGCATCTCCACCACCAACCGCAACTTCCCTGGTCGAATGGGCCACCTGGAAGGGCGCATCTATCTCGCTAGCCCCGCCACGGCCGCGGCCTCCGCCCTGGCTGGCAAGATCGCCGACCCGAGAGATTACTTGCAGTAGCCATCATGGAGCCAGCCATGAGCGACATCATCACCGGCCCGGCCTTTGTCGTGGCTGACAACATCGATACCGACCAGATCATCCCGGCCCAGCACTTGTCGCACGTGCCGACGGTGGAGGCTGACTACCGCAAGCTCGGCAGCTTCGCTCTCAGCGGCCTGCCGGAAGGCGCTTACCCAACGCGCCTCGTCCCGGCCGGCCAGGAGGTCGGCCTCTACCCGATTATCATCGGCGGACGGAACTTCGGGTGCGGGTCGAGCCGCGAGCACGCCCCTATCGCCCTCGGCGCTGCCGGCGTGAAGGTCATCATCGCGGAGGGGTTCGCCCGAATCTTCTTCCGCAACGCCATTGCCACCGGCGAGGTCTACCCGCTGGAGACCGCCGAACGCCTGTGCGAGCAAATTGCTACCGGAGATGAACTGACGGTCGACCTGACGGCCGGTACAATTGCCCGCACCGACGGATCCGCCAGCTGGTCGTTCCACCCACTTGGCGACGCCCGTGATGTCATTGCCGCAGGCGGCCTGTTCGCCTACGCGCGCAAGACCGGGCTGGTAGCCCACAGGAGCACGCCATGATCACGCTCTATGACACCACGCTTCGCGACGGCGCGCAGAGCGAGGGCATCAACTTCACGGTGCACGACAAGCTGCACATCGCTCGCCACCTCGATGAGTTCGGCATGACCGTCATTGAAGGCGGCTGGCCCGGGTCCAACCCTAAAGACGCCACGTTCTTTGCCGAGGCGGCCAAGCTGCCCCTCAAACACGCCAAGATCGCCGCCTTCGGCAGCACCTGCCGGCCCAACAGTTCCCCTGACAACGACGCCAACATCCGCGCCTTGCTCGACGCCGAAAGCCCCGTCGTTACTGTGGTCGGCAAGACCTGGACCCGGCACGTCACCGAGGTCCTGCGGACCGACCTGGACAACAACCTCCGCATCATCCGCGACAGCATCGCCTACCTCGCCAAGGCCGGCCGAGAGGTCTTCTTCGACGCCGAGCATTTTTTTGACGGCTACCTGACCGATCCGGACTACGCGCTGGCGTGCGTCAAGGCCGCCGCCGAGGGGGGGGTGTCCACCGTGGTCCTGTGCGACACCAACGGCGGCATGCTGCCTTGGCAAGTAACCGACATCGTCCGGGCCGTCCGCGCAGCCGTCGACGTTCCCCTGGGCTGCCATATGCACAACGACAGCGGCTGCGCCGTCGCCAATAGCCTGGCTGCTCTACACGCCGGTTGCGAACATGTCCAGGGCACGGTCAACGGCATCGGCGAGCGCTGCGGCAATGCCGATCTGTGCGCCATCATCGCCAACCTGGAGACCAAGGTCGGCCAGCGCGTCCTGCCCGAAGGGCACCTGGAAAGGCTGACCAGCCTGTCTCGTCAGCTCAGCGAGATTGCCAACGTCCCCCATCCAACCCATGCCCCGTTCGTCGGCCGAAGCGCCTTCGCCCACAAAGGCGGCATTCACGTAGCCGCCATTCAACGCGACCAGGGCTCGTATGAGCATGTCGACCCCGAGTGCGTGGGCAACACGCGCCGCGTCCTGGTCTCGGAACTGTCCGGACGAGGCAATCTGCGACACAAGGTCGAGCAATTCGGCCTGACCGGCGGCGACGAAGAACTGGTGACCCGAATTCTTGAGGAAATCAAGGAACTGGAAAGCCGCGGGTTCGCCTTCGAGTCGGCCGAAGCGTCGGTGGAGCTAATGATCCGCCGCAATCAGCCGGACTACCGGTCGTTCTTCGAACTGATTGACTTCATGGTCGTGGTCGAACACCGCCAAGGCCGAGGTCTCTTGGCCGAGGCCAACACCAAGCTGCAGGTCGGCGAGAAGCTTTACCACACCGCCGCCGAGGGCGTCGGCCCGGTCGACGCGCTCGACCACGCTATGCGAAAGGCGCTCATCGAAAGCTATCCCGGCGTGGAGCAGTTCCGCCTGGTTGACTACAAGGTCCGTATCCTCGATTCCGACAAGGCCACCGGCGCCGTCACCCGCGTCCTGATCGACACCACGGACGGCCACGAGATGTGGACCACCGTCGGCGCCTCGGCCAACATCATCGAAGCCAGTTGGCAAGCCGTCCGAGACAGCATTGAATTTGGTCTGTTGCGGACGCACGGCCGGGGACTGGGCGAGCCCACTCAGTAGCCTCTATCGCAAGGAGCACTCGTTCATGCAGGCAACAATCGCCATCTTGCCCGGCGACGGCGTGGGCCCGGAAGTCACCGCCGAAGCACAAAAAGCCCTACTAGCCGTAGCGAACCGGTTCGGCCATTCGTTCGAGTTTACCGAGGGGTCGATCGGCGGCATTGCCATTGACGACACCGGTAACGCCCTGCCAGCCGACACGGTGAAGCTCTGCCAGACCTCCAACGCGGTCCTGCTGGGCGCCGTCGGTGGGCCCAAATGGGACGATCCCAACGCCCCCGTCCGACCCGAACAAGGCCTGCTGAAGATTCGCAAGGAGCTCGGCCTCTACGCCAACCTGCGCCCGGTGCGGGTCCACCCACTGCTCGCAGAAGCCACCCCGCTCAAGACCGACTTGGTGCGCGACGTCGACGTGTTGGTCATGCGGGAACTGACGGGCGGCATCTACTTCGGGGAGCGTGACCGCGGCTCCGATGCCAGCGGCGAGTTTGCCTACGACACCATGCGCTACACCACCGGCGAGATCGAGCGCATCGTTCGCATCGCCGCCACAGCCGCCCGCTGCCGGCGCAACAAGCTGACCTCCGTCGATAAGGCCAACGTGCTAGGAGTCTCCCGCCTGTGGCGGGCGACCACCGAGGCCTTGATGGCCCGCGAGTTCCCCGATGTGGCGTTGGAGCACATCCTGGTCGACGCCGCCGCCATGTACCTGATCCAGCAACCCGCCCGGTTCGACGTGATCGTCACCGGCAACATGTTCGGCGACATCTTGA
This sequence comes from uncultured Planctomycetaceae bacterium, assembly GCA_964428895.1. Taxonomy (GTDB): domain Bacteria; phylum Planctomycetota; class Phycisphaerae; order SM23-33; family SM23-33; genus HyVt-337. The sequence goes on along the minus strand of CAYRZU010000098.1, from coordinate 2,726 downwards.
CCGACGAGGCGTCGGTGTTGGCCGGCTCGATGGGGTTGCTGCCGTCGGCCTCGCTCGGCGACGGCGGGCCCGGCCTGTATGAACCCATCCACGGATCAGCCCCTGATATTGCGGGCAAGGGAATCGCCAACCCCATCGGCATGGTCCTCAGCGCCGCGATGCTGTGTCGCTATTCGCTGAAGCTCGAGGCCGAGGCCGACGCGATCGAAACCGCCGTCGATGCCGTCATCACCGATGGCCCTCGAACGATTGATATTGCCGCCGACAAGAGCGCCGCCCTATCAACGGCTGAAATGGGTGATCGGATCGCCGCCGCGATCGCCTAATTGCTACGACGCCAGCACGCCCTGCCGCACCAACAGCGCTACCAGTCGCTCCACACATTCGTCGACCGGAATCTCCGCGGTCGGCAAGCGCAGGGCCGGCTCGGCCGGGGCCTCGTAGGGGGCCGTCACACCCGGGAATACGCAAATCTCGCCGCGATCCGCCTGGCCGTAGACATCTTCGGGGGCACGCTGCCGACAGACCTCCAACGGCGCGTCCACGTGGATTTCCACAAACCGGTCGTCCCCGACGATCTGGCGGACCGCGTCGCGATCCTTGGCGTACGGGCTGGTGAAGTCGCAGATCACCACCAAGCCGGCCTCGTTGAGGGTCTTGGCGATTTCCGCGGCGCGGCGGGCCTGCTCGTAGCGATCCTCCGCGGAGAAACTCAGCTCCCGACTCAGGCCCAAACGCAAGTTCGCCCCATTCAGCACGCAGCAGGAGACGTCCTGGTCGAACAGCCGCTTCTCGAGCGAATAGGCGGTCGTGGTCTTGCCCGACCCAACCAAGCCCGTCAGCCACACCGTGCACGCCTGATGGCCAAGCCGTTGGGCGCGGTCGCCCGGCGAGACCAGCGACGTGTGCACGTGTTCGCTGCGCGGCTGCTGGACGTGGTGTTCGCCGCTGTCGAGCAGTTCGTTGGGGTCGCGCTCCAGGATCATGCCGGCCGCCACCGTGTTGTTGGTCACCCGATCGATCAGAATGAACCCGCCCGTGGTTCGGTTGTTGGCGTAGGCGTCGTACATCAGCGGCTGGCTGACATCCACGACCACCCGGCCGATCTCGTTGAGTTCCAACTGGTCGCCATCCTGGCGGTGGAGGGTCTCCACGTTCATCCGGTATCGCAGGGCCGAGATCGTGGCGCCCATGGTGCGGGTAGTGTGCTTGAGCACGTAGTTCCGCCCGGGCTGCATGGGTTCTTCCGACATCCACACCAGCATCGCCTCAACGGTATTGCCCACGTGGGGAAGGTTGTGGCTGTGAACGATCAGGTTGCCGCGGCTGACGTCGACTTGGTCTTCCAGCACCACGCTGCACGCCAACGGCGGGTACGCTTCGTCCAGGTCGCCGTCGGGCCCGATCAGCCGAGCGATTCGGCTGCGCGTGCCGGTCGGCATGACCAGCACCTCCTGGCCCGGCCGCATCACACCTGAGGCCACCGTGCCCAGATAGGCCCGCGTGGTGTCGTCCAGGCGCTGGACCATCTGCACCGGGAATCGCAGGTCGATCAGATTGGCGTCGGAGGCGATGTGAACCGTTTGCAGGTAATTCATCAGCGTCGTGCCGCTGTACCAGGGCATCTTCGGGCTGTGGCTGATGATGTTCTCGCCTTCCAGCGCGCTGACGGGAATGAAGGTCAGGTCGCGAACATCAAGCTTGGCCGCGTAGTCGCTGAAGTCCTGGCGAATCTCCTCGAAGACCTCCTGGCGGTAGTCGACCAAATCCATCTTATTGACGGTGACCACCACGTGCTGAATGCCCAGCAACGACGCGATGAAGGCGTGGCGCTTGGACTGGACCAGCACGCCTTGGCTGGCGTCGACCAGAATGACCATCAGGCTGGCGGTCGATGCGCCGGTGGCCATGTTGCGGGTGTACTGCTCGTGCCCGGGGGTGTCAGCCACGATGAACTTTCGCCCGGGCGTGGAGAAATACCGGTAGGCCACGTCGATGGTAATGCCTTGCTCCCGCTCGGCCTTGAGGCCGTCGGTCAGCAGCGACAGGTCCAGTTCGTCATGGAACGAGCCCCGGCGGCCGGACGCCTTCTGCACCGAGTCCAGCTGGTCTTCGAAGATGCAGTTGGACTCGTACAACAGCCGCCCGATCAGGGTGCTCTTGCCGTCGTCGACACTGCCGGCGGTGATGAACCGCAACAGGTCTTTCCGTTCGTTTTGCTGCAGGAGTTCGACGACACTCATTTAGAAGTAACCCTCGATCTTCTTTTCTTCCATCGATCCGTCACGGTCCTGGTCGACCGCCCGGTTCTCGCGTTCGCTCGTCGTGGCCAGAACCACCTCGCCGATGATCTTCTCCAAGGTGTCCGCCTCACTGCGAACCGCCCCGGTGCAAAGCTGGCAGCCCAGGGTGCGGAAGCGGACCATCGCCTTTTCGACACGCTCATCCGGCTGCGGGGTAATGATGTTGCCCGTCAGCAGCATGATGCCGTCGCGATGGACCACCTCGCGCTCGGCCGCGTAATAGAGCGGCACGATGGGGATGTCTTCAACGTAGATGTAGTTCCAGACGTCCAACTCCGTCCAGTTACTCAGCGGGAACACGCGGAACGATTCGCCCGGATAGTGACGCGTATTGAACACGTCCCACAGTTCCGGCCGTTGGTTCTTGGGGTCCCACTGCATGGCCTTGTTGCGGAAGCTGAAGATCCGCTCCTTGGCCCGCGA
>CAYRZU010000097.1:0-8766 GCA_964428895.1 uncultured Planctomycetaceae bacterium | reverse complement strand
GGACCTTTGGCATCACCGACCCGGCGGGCTGGGTGGGATATGTTGACCTGTACACCCCCTGGCTGCCGGGCTACGACTGGTACGTTTGGTGGGGACAGAGCCCGGCCGCCACGTACGGCCCGGGGCTGACCGCGTATTTCAGTCTGGAGATCGACAACGTCTTCGTGGGCCAGTCGCCGGCTATATTGGTCAACTACATCAGCGGCGTGGCGACAACCTATACCGACCCCTACGCGATCCTCGCCCCCGCCGAGGTCCCGGAGCCCTTGACGCTTTCACTCCTTGCGATGGGCGCCCTCAGCCTGATCGTGGGCCGAAAGCACAAGTAGATACGAAGCTCCCTGCTTTCGGGCCCGCCGCGTGTTGCTTCTCCGGTCATCCCTTGCATCCCTGCCAAGTTCGGGCGAACCGCCATTGATTCGCCTCGCTCAGCCCGTTACATTTCGGCGTCTCTGACGGCCAGGGGCCGACAATTGAGGAGCACATTATGCCATTGGGACCGGAGTGGTCACACCGACTTGATACCTGGATCAACGCACTGAAGCGATACGTCTTCAAGCGGCTAGGAAGCGTTGACCTGGACGGCTTCGTTACGGCTGACAAGCTCAGCTTCGATTCGGCGATGGCCGGGCCGTTCGAGCCCATGCCCGCCGGTACGAAGTGGGGTCAAAAGTTTCACTTCGGGTGGTTCCGCGGGTCCGTGACCGTGCCGGCAGAAGCGGCCGGGGCCAAGCTGGTCCTGCGAAACGGATTCGGCAAGAACGGATTGGTGTTTGTTGACGGCGTGGCCAAAGGTCACGTTAGCGTCAACAACCAGCCGTTCGTGCTGAGCCTGGACGCCAAGCCCGGCGCCGAATACCAGTTGCTGATGGAGGTCTCGGCGGGCAGCGAGCCGCAACGGTGTGACACCGGCCCCGTGCCCCTGGGCGAACGCGCCATCCCCGACGACTATCCCGGCAACACGCCCACCTTGGGCGAATTGGCGTTCGGCATCTGGCAGCAGCGGGCGGCGCAGCTGTGGTTCGACGTCGAAACGCTACGGACCATGCTTCCCTACATCTCGGAAGACTATTCCGTGCGAGCCAACGAGATCGAAGAAGCCCTGAAGGACTTCACGCTGATCGTTGATTTCGAACTGCCGGAAGACCAGATGCTGGCAACGTTCGACGCCGCCCGCGAGCGGCTGGCCCCTGTGCTGGCCAGGCCCGCCGGGCCGTCGGCCCCGACGCTGACCGCCTTTGGGCACGGCCACCTGGACGTGGCGTGGCTGTGGCCGCTAGCGGAGACCGAGCGGAAGATCGCCCGGACCATCAGCAACCAGCTCAGTCTGATTTCAGAGTTCCCGTGGCACCGCTTCCTGTCGCCGCAGCCGCACCTGCATTGGATGCTCAAGCGGGATTACCCCGAGCTGTACGAGCGGATGAAGCAAGCCATCGCGGACGGATCCATCATCGCCGACGGCGCCGTGTGGGTCGAGCCGGACACCAACATGGCCTCCGGTGAGGCGCTGATCCGCCAGTTCCTGTTCGGCAAACGGTGGTTCAAGGAGGAGTTCGGCGTCGACAGCGAGGTACTGTGGCTGCCGGACGTGTTCGGCTACTCAGGCAACCTGCCGCAGCTCATGGCCGGCTGCGGCGTAAAGTACTTCTCCAGTTGGAAGATCTTCTGGGACTACCACGGCGGCGACCCGTTCCCGCACGACATCTTCACCTGGGAAGGCATCGACGGCTCGACCGTTCTGGTGCAGTTGGTCAACGCCTACGGCATGGGCTGCACCCCGGACTCGACCATCCGCAACTGGCGCGACCGCCGCGTCAAGGACCCCCGCTTCGATCAGCGGATGCACGTGTTCGGCTGGGGCGATGGCGGCGGCGGACCGGCCTTAGAGCACCTGGAGTTCACGAAACGCCAGTTCGACCTGGACGGCGTACCGAAGATGAAGATGTCCAGCTTGGCCGAATCCTTCGCGGAGATGGAAGCCCGGGGCGCGCCTACCGAGCGGCACGTGGGCGAAATGTACTTCCTCTGCCACCGGGGTGTGCTGACCAGCCAGGCCAAGACCAAGCTGGGCAACCGCCGTAGCGAATTGGCCCTGCGAGAGGTGGAAATGTGGGCGGCTGCCGCGCTCGCCGCCGGCGACGATTACGCCTACCCCGCCGAAGCCATGACCGAACTGTGGCGAACGGTCCTGCTGATGCAGTTCCACGATATCCTTCCCGGCTCGTCCATCAAGCGCGTGCACGACGAAGCCGAAGCCGCCTACGCCAACGTGGTGGCCGAAGCTCGTAACCACGCCGCCGGAGCCGCCGCCGCCCTGGCCACCCCCACCGACGACGCTATGGTCGTCTTCAACAGCCTGTCGTGGGATCGGCCGGTCTTGGTGATCCTGCCGGACGAGTGGGCCGGCGCCACCGACGCTCAGGGCAACGCCCTGGGGAGCCAGGAATCCGAGGGCCGCCGCATCGTGGAAGTGACAGCCCCGACGTGCGGATGGACCACCCTCCGTAAGGGCGAAGCCGCCGACAGCGACGGCGCAATCGTCTCGGCCGGCGCCGACCACCTCGAGAACGAGCTGGTCCGCGTGGCGTTCGACGATCTTGGGCGCATCACCAGCGCGGTCGACAAGACCACCGGCCGCGAGTTCATGGCCGGGCTGGGCAACGAATTCAAGCTGTTCAAGGACCAGCCCACCAACTTCGACGCCTGGGACATCGACAGCATGTACGAACAGACCCCCGTGGCGCTGGATGACGCGGCCACGGTGGAGGTCGTCGCCTCCGGGCCGCTGTTCGCAACGCTGCGGGTCAGCCGCAAGCTAAACGACAGCCCCATGACGCAGGAGATCACGCTGCGGGCGGGCGCTCGCCGCGTGGAGTTCCGCACCGTGGTCGACTGGGCCGAGCAACACAAGCTGCTGAAGGTCGGCTTCGCGACCAACATCCACACCAACGAGGCCATCCACGAGATTCAGTTCGGCCACACGCTTCGTCCCACCCATCGCTCGCGCCAGCACGATGCCGACCGGTTCGAGGTGGCCAACCACCGCTGGACCGCCCTGGCCGAGGCCCGCCGTGGCGCTGCCGTCTTGAACGACTGCAAATACGCCATCAACTGCCTGTCCGGCACGATGAACCTCACGCTGCTGCGGGCCCCCATGGCCCCGGATGACCTGGCCGACCGAGGCCGACAGGTCTTCACCTACGCGTTCCTGATCTGGGACGGCCCGTCGCTGGCCGACAGCCACGTGGTCCGCGAAGGCTATGAGCTGAACGTCACGCCCACCGTGGCCGCAGCGGAGGGAGGCCATCGCTCGCTGCTGGCGGTCGACGCCGACAACGTCATCATCGACACCGTCAAGCCCGCCGAGGACGCCTCGGGTGATCTCATCGTGCGACTGTACGAGTCGATGCGGTCGGCCACCACTTGCACGCTGACCGGGTCCCTACCGTTTAGACTGGTGGTCGAAACCGACATGCTCGAAAACACCGTCGGCACGCTCGACTGCATCCCTGCCGACCACGGCTCGAGCGTGAACCTCGACTTCCGGGCATTCGAGGTCAAAACGCTTCGCCTGAAGCTGTAGGCGCAAGAGCGAAGAGCATCGTCAAAGGAACGCGGCGTCCCGACACGATGATCGGGACGCCGCGTTTTCATTTGCATGTAACCGAAGGGCTAAGACGCTTCGACGGCCGCGGCCGGAACGGGGTCGGGGTCGCCTTCGGGCCCTGGGGTGCCCATGACGGCGTGGGCGGCGCGGTTGCCGCGGACGGAACGCATGGGGTGTGGACTGCACGGCGGGGCGGAGCGGCGTTTGACCTTGCACGCCATCAGCCGGAACGCGTAGCCCAGTGTACGGCGAATGGTGTGGGCCAGGCCGTACATGCCGAACAGTTGCAGGAAGATGTAGGCGTTCTTGAGGCGGGTGTTGAAGTCGAGCGCCTGGAAGAGCAACCGCACGGGGTTGTAGAACATCAGGTAGGCGGCCATCAGGTTCAACTGATTGCGCCAGGGGCGGCGGGTCTGCGAGGAGATAACGTAGTTACCGTCAATCATGGACGGGCCGATCTTCCGGCGCCCCACCGAGTCGTAGACCTGGCCGGAGGTGAACATCTCGTCGTAACACTTCGAGCCCGGGGAGGGCGTGATCATCAGCACCTGCATGGTCGCGGCGCCAGCCTTCTGCAGGATGCGAATCTGGTTGAGCAGGCCGTCGGCGTTGCCGCGTGAGATCAGGGGCTGGTTGTCGTGGTGCATCATCATCGGCATGGGAGCGATTCCCAACTCCCGCAGCCGGCGGAATAGCGTGGTGGTGGCGTCGGCGGTTTGGCCCTTCTTGACCAACGCGCCCGAGAGGTCTTCCACGCCCACCCACAACGCCCGCAGGCCGGCCTTGCGGAACATGGGCAGGTAGTCCCACAGTTTCATCGCGTCGTGAACGGTCGACTCCGAGCCGATGCGGGCGCAGTGACGGAGCATCTTCGACCCGATTTGCGTGTTCGCCAGCGTTTCGCAGATGTCGATGGTCCGTTGGTGATCGTTGAAGAAGTTGTCGTCCGTGCCGAAGTAGTTCCGCATGCCGTAGGTCTGATGGATGCGGCTGATTTCCTCGGCAATGCGCGGGCCGCTCTTGGTTCGGTAGCATCGCTGGTTGTAGGCCGGAATCGGGCAGTAGTGGCAGCCGAACTTGCAGCCCAACGTCTGCACCAGCGAACACAAGGGGCTGTAGCGGCGGACGCAGCCGCCCGGAATCGGCTGGGCCGAAAGCGTGTCGGCTCGACTGGGCGGGGTCAGCACACCGAAGGCGGGAACGGGGTCGGCCTGGGAGTCCAGGTCGCCGCAAAGGCGCTGAATGCCGGTGTCGATGAGTTCCTCGGCGACGCTGTCTTGGCCCCCACGGGCATAGACCAAGCCGGGGATCCCCTCCAACAGGCCGCGATCGCGAGCCCGGAGGAACGCTCGCCGGAGTGACTCGCCCGGGCTTCGCTCGGCCAACAGTACTTCCAGCAGACTTAGCAACACGTAGGCCTCGCCGGTAACGGCCAGGTCGGCCGCCCACGGGTCGGCGGGGTCGAGGCTGAATGCGTCCCAGGGCTCGTAGATGGCCTTGGGTCCTCCGACGATCACCAGCGGGCGTTTGTCCGGATCAATGGTGCAAACGTCGCGCAGCATCTGCTGGGCCGACGACCAATGCAGTTGCATCGTCGACAGGCAGAACAGGTCCGGCATGCGCCCGTCGAGCTGCATCTTGGACGGCCGGAAGCGCTTGTTCCACTGCTGCAGGACGATTCGGGTCTTGGCGAAGCCGGCGTCCAGCAGTTCGGCCGCCACCGCCCGGATCCCGGCCGGCGCCATGCGTATGTCTGCGAAGATGAACGGCAACATGCGTGTGCGGTGGTCGAACGCGCAAGCGATGACCGTGGCCAGGTCGTGTGTGGCCGCGAGCGGCCGAAGCCGCGCGCGTATGTCCGCCAGCTCACCGGCAGGCAGGAGTCGATCGTCTTGGGGCCTAAAGGGCAGTTCCATCTTATCACCTCGCCGAATCGGTGACCCGGCGCATCCAATCCGTAAGGGAGTAGCGAAACATCATACCCAATCGACCGCCCGGTTCCAAATGACATCCCCTGTTATCGGATCGGTCCGGGTTGTTGCGGACACCGCCGACCGGGGGGTATCCTGGTGATAGCGGCGGTGCGAGTTTTCCTCGAACTTTCGGTAATCGGGGTGCGTCCAAGCATTAAGGGAACGCTCGCATCCAGTTCACGCGCAGTCTTGACTCGAAGGAGACGCATCATGATTCGCAGAACAACCATGACAGCCACGCTCACATTGCTGCTGATTTTCACGTCGATCGCCGGGGCCGAGCCGTTTGAGACCCAAGGCCGGATCGAGTCGGTCACGGTCTACCGCGGCCAGGCCTTGGTGACCCGATCCATCGAACTGCCCGCCCAAACCGGCGAGCTGGAAGTGGTCGTCGAAGGCCTGCCCGCCGCCGTCATCGGATCCAGCCTGGCCGCCAGCGCCGACGGCGTGGACGGCGTGCGGATTCGGTCCGTCCGTTTCCGAAGCGAGGCCATCGGCGAAGCCGCCAACGAGGAGGTCGCCGAACTGGACCGGGCCATCGAGGACCTCCAACACGAGATCTTCGCTCACGAGCAACAGCTCGGCCTGGTGGCCCAACAGGGCGCGTACCTGGACAAGCTGGAGCAATTCGCGGCCCCGACGGCCAACTTGGAACTAACCCGCGGCGTGCTGGACGTGGAGACGCTGACCAAGCTGACCGAAATGATCTTCGCCCGGCGGACGCAACTGACCGACCGACTGGTGGAGCTCAAGAGGCGCGGCCCGGAGCTTCGCAAGGAGTTGGGGCTCCTCCAGCGGAAGCGCAAAGAGCTGGCCGGCGATTCGCAACAGACGATCCGCCAGGCGGTGCTGTTTGTGGCCAAAGATGAGGCCGCCCCGGCCGTGGTGCATCTGACGTACCTGGTCGGCCAGGCGAGTTGGTCGCCCAGTTACAACGTGCGGCTGGTCAATGACGGCCAGACGGCGGTCATCGAGTACCTCGCCGAGGTCCAGCAGGTCAGCGGCGAGGATTGGTCGGATGTGGCGCTGACGCTTTCGACGGCCACGCCCAACCTCAACGCCCGCAACCCCCTGCTGACGCCGCTGTGGATGAACCTGGGCGCCGCGACCGGCCAGAACAAGGTACCGGTTCCCAACAAGGAATACGCCAAGGCTCAGAGCCTTTTGCTTGGCGGACAGAGGCTGGCCGGGACCAAGTACATGCAGCAGGGCAACGTCCGCGAGGCCGAAGCCGAACTTGGCTGGAGCCTCAACCGCCTGGCGGCCAACTCCCAGCGATTGGAACTGGCCGCTGATCCACGGGCCGTGGCCTCCTCGCGAGAACAGATCCGAGCTATGCACGAAGGGCTGGCCGTTTCCTACAAGCTGGAAGGCCCCATGAACCTGGCCAGCCGTTCCGACCGCCAACTCGTCCAAATCGCCCGACTCGGACTTGACACCAAGACGCATTACGAAGCTACCCCCCTGCTGACCAATTACATCCACCGGCTGGCCGAGGTCACCAACACCAGCAAGCTACCACTGCTAAACGGGCCCTACAGCGCGTATATCGACCAGGAGTACGTCGGTCGCGGCCAATTGCCCGTGGTCGCCCAGGGCCAGAAGGTCACACTCGGGTTCGGCATCGACACGCAACTCCGCTGCACGCGGGAGCTGGTCGAGAAGTCCGACGACATCGCCTGGGGCCAACGGGTTCAGACCTTCCACTACCGTCTGCGGCTGGAGAACTACAAGGATGAGCCCGTGGAGGTCCGCCTGTATGATCGCATCCCCGCCAGCAAGACCGACGACATCAAGGTCACGCTGGGCAAGGTTTCCGAGGCCCTGTCGACCGACGAGGTCTACGTCCGCGACGACAAGCCGCAAGGCCTGCTGCGGTGGGACGTCTCCGTCGCTGCATCAGCCGCCGGGGCCAGTGCCAACGACATCACCTATCGGTTCGAAATGAAGTTCGCCAAGGACGCCCACGTCGGCCGACAAGTTGAAGAAGCCATGGGAGCGATGGAAGCCGACTTCCACCAGCGATTCGCCCGATGGTAATAACCCCCACGGTCTGGACGTCGTGAACATCCTGCGTGGTTGGCGGGATGGTGTCCCACCAACCACGCAGGGCATTGAACTCGCTAGTCGTCTCCGCGACCCAGGAACTTTACGCCGGCCTTATCGGCCAGGCGGTGCAGGCGGGCGAAGCACAGGGCGTACTCGGCTTCTTCGGCCATGTGCTCGCAGTAGCACGGCGTGTCGGCCGGCAGGTCGGCCAGGCGCTTCAGGTACGTGTCGTAATCCATCACACCGTCGCCGATGTAGACCTCGTCGAGCTTCAGGAACATGTGCGTGAAATCTTCGGCGATGTCCTTGAGGTGCACGCTGGCGACCTTGTCCGCCAGTAGATCGAACGTCTTGTTGATCAGCGTGGTGGTGTCGTAGAAGTGGGCCATATCGACCATGTTCATCTGGTCGAGGTGCAGACCGAAGGCCGGGTGGTCGACGCTGTCGATGAACTCCCGGATATCCTCGGGCTGGAAGAAGAACGTGTTGTGCCACGGCTCGATACCGTAGCGGACGGTCTTCAGATCGAACCCGTCGAGGATCCGAAGCACGACCTCGCGGAACTCTTTTCTAGCGCCGTCGGTCTTCATGAACGGGTGCATGGCCAGGGAATGGTCGGAGGGGTCCTTCGTGCCGACCAGCGTGACCACACAGTGGCAGCCCATGGCGTCGGCCTTGGGCAATACGTCACGAACCGCCTGGATCCGTTCGGCCTGGGCGTCAGCGTCGTCGATCATCAGGTTCGACCACACACCGGTCTCGCCGACCACCATGCCCAGCGACCGAGCCTTCTCGCCGAACGCGGCGCATTCGTCCAAGCTCAGCTCGCCCATGTTCCACGGCGGGTTGATGGCCGCCAGGCCATGAACGTCGAGCTTTTCGGCCAGGGCGTCCAGCCCGTCGATGTCTTGGGTTCCAAAGAATCCACCTAGTTTCATTTCTTGGCCTCCTTGAGGCTCTTGACGATGTGCTTGGGAATATCGATCGCCACTTCGCGGTCTTCGACCAGGCTGGTGACCTTGGCCTCGATGGTGAAGCTGTTGATGACGCTCTCGGCCAGCGGGATGCGGGGCTTGGCCTTACCTTCGATGACGTCCAGGAAGTTGGCGGTCTGGTGGACGAAGGCGTTGTCGTTGG
>CAYRZU010000096.1:0-9260 GCA_964428895.1 uncultured Planctomycetaceae bacterium | reverse complement strand
TCCCGCGCAAGTCGTTGCGGAGCACCCCGCAACAACTTCCTCTGCGGAACCGCTGACGATGCGGAGCGGGCCTTGAGAACGGGCCGTCTACCCCATAGACTCTCGCCTGCCGCGAATGAGTGACTCTATGCGACGCACGAGAAACCCACACACGAACGCACGGCGTAGCGCCATCGGCGCCTGCGGGCTGATGCTGCTGGCCCTGACGGCCGTCGCCGCCGGACAGGCCACCGCCCCGGCCAGTCAGCCGACCGGGTCGTCCGGCGTTCCGCCGCTGCAACTCGAGCCGCTCGTCCCTGACGCCCAGATCGTGGCCGCCATCAACCGCGCCACCCAGTCGCTCGGCAGCGGGGACTATCGCCGGCCCAAACAGACCGTGGCCGGCCGCGCGGCCTTGGCCCTACTGACCGTCTACGAGATGCAAGAGCCCCCAAGCCCGGACCACGTCCGGTGGCTGCTGGCTCAGCAGGACGCCACCGGTGGATGGGGCCACGGCGCCGACGCCCCGGACGACTACGCCGGCTGGACCGACATCGTCAGCACCCAGCTGACAGTGAGCGTACTCCGGTCGGCCGACGACGCCGGCCAGGACATCCCCGACGACGTGTTCACCAAGGCCTTGATCTACGTCCTGAAGAGTCAGAACGAAGACGGCGGGTGGGGGCTGACGCCGCCGGGCAATCTGCCCTTTCGCGTGCGCGGGGCCAGTCATGGCTCGGCCACCGCGGCGGCACTGGCGACGCTGGCGGACTGCCCCATCCGAGATGACGAGCTCACCTTGGATCGAGCCAAGGCTATCGCGAAGGGCCTGGCCTGGCTGGACAGCCACGCGTCCCTGACACCCATGCCCGGCTGGGTCTGGGGTCGGCCTCGTCAGCAGCAGTACTACGCCTACGCCCTGCAATACCTGGGCCGACAACTGGGGCAGCGGACCTTGGGATCAACGCCGATTCGCCAGGCGGTCGTCCAGGAGTTGCTGACCAGCCAGGCGCCCGACGGCTCATGGCCGACCGGGCCCGAGACGCCGCAGGAGACCGCTCTGGCGGCTCTGGCGTTGGTGATGGCCCGCCAGCCGGTATTGGTCAACTGCCTCGACCTGGTCGGCAGCGGCCGCGATCTGGCCCCATGGGTCCGCTGGAGCGGCAGCGCGTCGTGGCAGGCCCTGACCCCGGATGATGATCCGATGGCCATGGCCGAGGCGCCCCTTCTCTACATCGCCGTCGTCGAAGAGGCCGACCTGCCCGAGAGTTGGTGGAACGCCCTGTACCGGCTGGCCGAAGCCGGCGGCACGATTGTCCTGGCCGCCCAGACCGACAACGCCGCCGACCTGGACCGCCTGGCCGCCCGCCTGGCCAAGCTGCTGAAGCACTGGCCCGTTCTGACCGATACACGCGAGCATATGGTCTGGTCGGCCGATCACACGATCCGCTCGGCGGACAGGCCCCCGATTCGACTCATTGGCGACCGCGTCCGACCTGTGGGCGTGGTGTTACCCAAGGCCGTCATCCGAAGTTTACGAACCGGCTACAACGACCAGACCCGCCCCGCCTTCGAACTGATGACCAACATCGCCATCGCCGCCACAGGAGCCAACCCGCCCGCCGGACGAGAACCTTACGTCTGGTTCGGCCCGCCGCCGGAGTTTGCGACCGCCCAGGGCATCACCGTGGCGCGAGTCAAGCACGGCGGCGACTGGAACGTCGCCCCGCTGGCTCTGCGGCGCCTCAGCGACACCCTTGCCGCAGCCATGAGCGTCGGCGTGATTGAACTCGACCCGGTCGACCTGGCCCAATCGCCTCCCGAGGCCGTCCTCTGGCTGACCGGAACCACCGACCTGAAAGTTACCGTCACCCAACAGGGGGTCCTGAAGACCTGGCTGGCCGGCGGCGGCACACTGCTGATCGATTCGGCCGTCGGAGATGAAGCCTTCTTCAAGGCCGCGTCGGAGATGTTGGCAAGCATGTTCGGCGAGGGCGAGCTGAAGCGCCTGCCCGCCGACCATCCCCTGATCACGGGCGACTTCGGCGGCGGCGTCGGCAGCGATCTACGAACCGTCACCTACGCCCCGGCCGTTACTAATCCCCCCCCCGGGGGGGGGGCCGAGCTTTACGGCTTGGAGGTCGACGGTCGCATGGCTGTTATCGTCAGCCGGTACGGGCTAACGTCTGCGACCGAGGGCACGCCCGCTTTCGGCGCACAGAACGTGTCCACCCCCGACGCGCGCCGTCTCGGCGCCAACGTGCTGTTGTGGGCCCTATCGGGTGCCAACAGCCTCCCCTAGGCGCATAGAAACGCGGCGAGCCGTTCGGCCCGCCGCGCGTGAATCTTCGTCGTCACCTCGATCTACTCGTAGGCTTCGTCCGTCTCGATGAAGTCCCGAAACGCCTTGAGCAGTCGGGTCGTCACCGGGCCGGCCTTGCCGTCCCCGATCACGGTGTCATCGACCTTCGTCACCGCCATGATCTCCGCAGCCGTACCGGTCAGGAAGATCTCGTCGGCCGCTTTCATCTCGTCCGGCTTGAAGTCGCGCTCGGTCACGTCGATGCCGAGCTGCTTGGCCAGTTGAATCGTCACCGACCGCGTCACGCCGATCAGAATGCCCGCGCTGGTCGGCGGGGTGATCAGCTTGCCGCCGGAGATCAGGAAGATATTGTCGCCCGTGCACTCCGAGACGTTGCCCTCGTCGTTGAGCATCACCGCCTCGAGCAGCCCCACGTCGATCGCTTCGATCTTGGCCAGGATGTTGTTGAGGTAGTTGAGGCTCTTGACCGACGGGTCCAGCATGATTGGGTTGATCCGCGGGCGCTTGGCGATGATGACGCCCATGCCGGTCTCGTACAGGTCCGGCGGATAGAGCTGGATCTGGTCGGCAATGATGAACACGCACGGGGCGGGACAGTAGAACGGATGCAGGCCCAACGTGCCGGCCCCGCGGGTGACCACCAGGCGAATGTAGCCGCTGCCGGTCAGCCCGTTCTCGGCAATGCACAGGTTCATCGCATCGACCAACTCGGCCTTGCTGAAGGGAATCTCCAGGCGAATTTTCTCAGCCGAGTTGTAAAGCCGATCCACGTGGGCCGTGCACTGGAATATCTTGCCGTTGTAGATGCGGATGCCTTCGAAGCACCCGTCGCCGTACAGCAGGCCGTGATCGAACACGCTGACCTTGGCCTGGTCCTTGTCCACCAGAACGCCGTCCATCCAAATCTTCATTGGCCGTTGACTCCTATACCTGACAGCCCGGCTGGGCATTAAGACGGGTATGATACGGTTCGGCCAAGGTCGACGCAATACCGCGGGAACGGCCCCCTCCGACGTCAATCAGTTGCATGAAGCTTCTGAGCGCCTACAATGCCGCTTTCCGTGACGAGGAGCCTATGGCCGCCGAAGAGCCCACACCCCGAACGCTGGTCCTGACCGACATCTGCACGGACAGCATCCGTGAGATGGACGTCGACCGCCCCCAGCGCCAGACCCGCCTGGCCCGGGAACTCGTCCAGCGCGCCGTGGTCGCCGGCGACCGCAGCGGTGGGCTCAAAGCCATCGTGCTGGTCGGCGAACTGGTGGCCGACCCCAGCCGCCCCCACGCCCGCGAGGACCTGGCCGACCTCCGCGCCGCCATCGCCGAACTGGCCGGCCACACGCCCATTATCGCCGCGCCCGTGGGAGCCCAGGTGGGCCTGGCCCGCGATGTCTTCGGCGACAGCCCGCCGATCGGCCAACCCCTGACCGATATCGCCGCCCAAACCGGTTGTCTGTGCGAATGGCCCTTCCCCTACGCCCTGGTCGGTGACAACGGGTCGGCCGTCCAGCGCGAACAACTGGTCAACACCCTCGACGGCCTGTTCGACACGCACGTTCACAGCCAGTTCGCCTACTGCGCCACCACCGTCAACATCGACGGCGCCATCCAGCGGGCGGACTTGTTCGGCCTGGCCGGGCTGTGCCTCACCGAACACGCCGGGCAGCTATACGTCTCCGGCGACGACTTCTGGGCCGCTCGGTTCATCCAGGAACCGGGCCTGTGGAAACGCGGCGCCGACGCCCGGGTCGATTCCTACAACTCCCTGACCGGCGCCGTCCGATCCGACCGCATTCTGGTCGGCTACGAAACCGAGATCGACCGCAACGGCGACTTGATTCTGCGCGAGCAGGACCGGGCCCGCGCCGACATTATTCTGGGCGCCATCCACTGGCTCAACATCGAGGCTGACGGCCTGACCGACGCTCAATACGAAGCCGCTTTCCTGCGCCAGACCGAGCAGTTGCTCGCCGCCGGCATCGACGTGCTGGCCCACCCGGTACGGCTGTTCTGGCGAGGCAAGCGCTCGCTCGATGAGCAGGTCTGCCGCACCGTGGCGGCCATGCTGGTCGAAGCCAACGTCGTCGCCGAGATCAACATCCATAAGAACAACCCTCCGGACGTGTTCGTCGGCGCCTGCCTGGAAGCCGGGGCGGCCATCACCTTCGGCTCGGACAGCCACTGCATCTTCCAGGTGGGCAACTTCGGCCCGCACCTGGCCATGCTCCGCCGCCTGACGGGCCAAGACGACGTTTCGGACCTGTTGTGGCGGCCGACTCGGCGCGGGCAATAGAGCGTCGGCCTGATGCGTTGGGCCATGCGGCGCCGGGTCGCTTGAAGTAGCCGCCCGGCCCTCATAGAGTGACGAACATGGCCGCGACGGTCGAACTCCAATTCCAGGGCACCCAACACGCGGCGATCCTGATGGGTCTAGGGGCGTTGGTGACCGCGCTGCTGCTGGGCATGGCCGTCGCGGAGTTGCTGGCGCGGCGACGGCGCCGGGCCGTTATCGCCGCGGCCGCGGCGCTGACCCCGGTGGTGTTATCGCCGGTGATGCTGGTTGACGCGGCGTGGCGCTATCGCCGCGGCAATGCCCCCGGCGGGCGGGCCAGTTACACTGCGGCCATTGGCACGGCGGTAGCGCTAATCGCGGCCGTCGGAGTCGCGGCCTGGGCAGGGGCCACGCCCATGACGTGGCTGACGGCGATCGTGGCCACGCAAGTGATGGTGGCGGTGGGCGTCTTCTACGCGGGCGTCTTTGGGCGTCTGGGCCCGGCGCGATTCACCACGCTGATGGCCCTTCGCTGCGTGGCGATCCTGGCCCTGCTGGCGGTATTGCTTAAACCCGTCATCATCGCTACCGGTTCGGCCGCCGACGCCAGAGGTGTCCTGGCCGTCTTGGTCGACCGGTCCGCCTCGATGGCCACCGCCGAGCAAGACCTGCCCGACCGTCATACCCAAGCCGTTCAGGCGATCTTGACCCAACGAGCCCGTATCGAACAGCACTTCCGCCCGCAGTGGATCGCCTTTGCGGCCGGGCCCCAGGCCGTCGCCAAAGCCACAGACCTGCCCGCCCTGGGCCCACACGGAGAAGGCGCAGACCAGACCAACATCGCCGCAGCCGTCCGCGCCGCCGTCGACGGTGGGGGCGACAACCTGCAGGCGATCCTGATGGTCACGGACGGCAATGACAACGCCGAACGGGACCTCGCCGAGATCGCCGCCGGCGTCCCGGTTCCCGTCTACGCGGTAGGCGTGGGCTCGGCGGTCGAGCCGGATTCGGCCAGACGCAACGCCGCCATCACCGGGGTGGAGGCGCCTCTGGTGGCTTCGCCGGCCGTGGCGGTGACGATCTCCCCGTCCGTTCAGTTGACCAACCTGCCCCGCCGCGAACTGACCGCCCAGCTCTTACAGCCCGACAGCCCCGCGCCGCTGGACGCCCACCCCCTCTGGACCGACCAGACCGACGCGACCGAGACCGCCTCCCTGACCTGGACGCCCTCGGCCCGGGCCCAACCCGCCGGGGACGACCCGCCCAACCCCGTCGCCGTCCTGACCGTCAACGTTCCGCCCGCGATTGGCGAGGCCCTCACCGACGACAACACGCTCGAGCTGCACGTCTTGATCACCCACGCCGACATCCGCGTGCTCTACATCGAAGGCGCCGTCCGCCCCGAATACAAGTTCCTCCGCCGCCACCTCGACAGCGACCCCGACATCGACCTGGTCAGCCTGGTCCAGGTCAGCGATGGACGCTTCTGGGCCCGCGGGTCGGTGGCCGGCAAGACGCCGGCGGGCCTGCCCCGAACCGCCAACGACTTCGATCTGTTCGACGTCATCATTCTTGGCGACCTGGACAGCAGCGCCTTTTCGACCGACCAGTTGAAGCACCTGGCCGGCTTCGTCGAGCGAGGCGGGGGGGTGGTGATGCTGGGCGGGCAACACAGTTTCGGCCCGGGCGGCTACGGCGGCACACCCGTGGAAGAGGCCTTGCCCGTGATCGTCGGCTCGCGCGACCAAGGCCAGTACCCAGCGCCGCTGAGGATGCAGTTAACGTCGGCCGGCCAGGGGCACCCCATCTTCGAAAGCCTGGGTGCGTTCTTCTCCGGGCCCGGAGGCGCCGCGGCCGCCGAGCCCCCCTTGCCCGCTCTGCGCGGGTGCGTGGGACTGGCCCGGGCCAAATCCGCCGCCGCCGTCCTGGCCATTCACCCCGACCAGGCCAACACCGCCGGGCCCTTGGTGATTCTGGCCACCCACGCCTACGGGCGAGGCCGATCGGCCGCCATGGCCGCCGACACCACCTGGCAGTGGTGCCTGCCCACCCAGGCCCTCGGCGCCGAAAGCCCCTACCGACGATTCTGGTCGCAATTGGTCCGTTGGCTGGCCCAGGCCGACGCTCGCAGC
The DNA here is from genome assembly GCA_964428895.1 of uncultured Planctomycetaceae bacterium. Taxonomy (GTDB): domain Bacteria; phylum Planctomycetota; class Phycisphaerae; order SM23-33; family SM23-33; genus HyVt-337. The sequence continues at coordinate 2,554 of CAYRZU010000096.1, read as the reverse complement.
CGCGGCGATTCCGCGGCCGTCGTCGCCCGCCTGCAACGGACCTACCAGCCCTACGGCCAGCCGATCCAGGTCCTCGCCGCGGCGGTCACCGCCGAAGACGACCCGGACGCCGTGATCACGGCCGAGTGCGAGTTGATCCGCGTTGAGGACAACCAGGTCGTCGTCAACGCCGCCATGGACGCGTCGGCCGACCGCCGCTTCAGCGCCGAACTAAAGCCCCCCCCTCCGGGCCGCTACCACCTGCGGGTCAGCGCCCGCGACGCCGGCGGCCGCCAGCTCGGCGCCGACCAGCTGCCGCTGATCGTGGCCCAGCAACCGGCCGAGCTGGCGCGGCTGGCTCGCAACGAGTCATTGCTCCGCGGCCTGGCCGACGACACCGGGGGGCGATACGCCGATCTGGCCGACCTGCCGGACATGCTGGACGCCTTGATCGCCGAGGCCGCCCCCGCCCAGGCCGCCGCGCACACCCTCGGCTTGCACAACTTCCCCATTCTGTTCGTTCTGTTCGTGGCGGCGCTGACAACGGAATGGATCCTGCGACGACGTTGGGAGCTGACATGATCGAAGGTGAGTCAACCCAGACCCCCAACGGCGCGGCCCGCCGGCGACGCCGAATCATCGGCGCCGTGGTCATGGCGCCGTCACTGGCGATGCTGATTGTCGCCTGGCAGCTCGAACCGCGTTCGGCCAAGGGGTACGGCACGGCCCAGCAGCTGAATCTGCCGCCGTGCGGCTTGCTGGTCACGTCCGGCTACCCGTGCCCCTCCTGCGGGATGACCACCTCGGTCTCGGCGACAGCCCGCGGGAAGGTCGCCGCCGCGTTGACGGCGCAACCATTTGGTGTGATGCTGTTTGTCGCCGCGGTTGGGCTAACGGTATTGGGCGCCGCCCAGGCGATTACCGGGCGACGCTGCCTGGGCCGGCGCGGGCCGCGCTGGTGGTGGCTGTTGGCGGGGATCGGGGGCATGCTAATCGGTTGGGGATGGGTCCTAACCGCTGGAGTGATCAGCGGCAAGTGGCCGATACATTGAGTGGAAGTCCTCAGTGGCGCTGATTGTGCGCTCCAACGGATTGGAGCGGGCCGGGTGAGGACCAGCATTGTATGGACACCCTGACGGAGCGGGACCATGACAAGACCTCTGACCGTATGCCTGCTGCTGGCCGTGGCGTGCCTCGGTGGCTGCAGCCAAATCGCGGGCCTGACGTACCTCTTTGGGGCCCAAGATCAAACCAAGACCGTCGAGGCCGATTACGGCGACATGGCCCATAGCACCGTGGCGGTGGTCGTCTATGCCGACGAGCGCATCCAGTACGAGTACCCCGACGCCACGTTGAATCTTTCGGCGGTGGTCTCGTCGGAGCTTCGCAACAAGGTCGACCAGGTCAGCATTGTCGATCCGGTCCGGGTCCGGGCCTATCAGCACGAGCACCTCGGCTGGAACGCCGTCGACAAGGCCACCATCGGCGATGAACTCGGCGCCGACTACGTGCTATTCATCGCCCTGCGCGAGTACGCCACCCGCGAACCGGGCAGCCTGAATATCTTCCGCGGGCATATCAACGCGCAGGCCTCGGTCTTCGACGTTCACGAGCCCGTGGGCACCATGCCCACCTGGAAGGAAGAATACCTGGAAACATCCTTCCCGCCCGAAGCAACCACCGGCGTGGTCGGCGACGTGGAAGACCAGATTCGGTATCAAACCGACAAGGCTTTCGCCTCCCTGCTGGTCAAGAATTTCTACGAGCACGAGGTGCCGAGGTACGAATGAACGCTCATCGAACCATTACCCGAATCGGTCTGGCCGCCCTGGTCCTGGCCGCCGGCGGCTGTCAGGTTATCCCGTGGGCCCTGGACGCCTTTGCCCCCCCCGAAGAGATCGACGCCAAGCACCACCTGCCCGAAGAGAAGAAACTGCTGGTGCTGGTGGTCGATTCGCCTCAGCAGAGGCAGTCTCACGTCCACACCGGCCCGGTTCGCCAGCACCTGACCCAACAGATCAACCACCAGCTGATTGCTCACGAAGTCGTCGACGAGGTCGTCGCCTATGACGACGTGCTGGATCTGATGATTGCCGATCCGCAAGGATTCGAAGAGCTCTCCGATGATCAGATCGGCGAGAAGCTCGGCGCCAACCGCGTGCTCCGGGTGGAGGTGACCCGGTTCTCGCTGAAAGATAGCGAGATCAATCCCCTCTGGCACGGCCAACTGCAAGCCCTGGTGCGGGTCCTGGATGACGACGGGCGAACCGTCTGGCCCGAAGACCGCCCCAAGGGGTTCCCGGTCGAACCGGTGGAGTTGAAGAGCACCAACGAAGCCACCCCCGCCTACAGCGAGAAGCTCACCCAGGTGCTGGCCGTAGCCATGGCCGACCACGTGGCCAAGCTGTTCTACGATCATGAGATCGAACCCCGCGAGTTGGCTCGCCGCGAGCGCAAGGAATACCAGCGTATTCGAGGCATGAACATCGACTAGGGGCCGGGGTCCCCGCTACGCATTCACGGCAGCTATTCCGCAAAGCACTTTTTTTTCTCTCATTAACCTCTTTCTGTAGCC
>CAYRZU010000095.1:0-9738 GCA_964428895.1 uncultured Planctomycetaceae bacterium | reverse complement strand
AGCTCGTCCTGATCGATGTAGTCGAAGTAATCGCCGCCGGTCTCGTCGCAGTAGATGCTTCTGCCGGAAATGTCGAAGCCCGCCAACACCGGCGGATGATCGGGCAGTAGGTGCTGCTGGATCTCCATCGCCAGTTCCAACGACGCCTTCATGCGCTCGCGTTCCTGGAGCTTCGGGCCGACGTCATTGAAGGCGTTGCCCAATTCCTCCAGTTCGTCGCCCGTGCGGACCTCCGCTCGGGCGTTGTAGTGGCCGTGGGACAGTTCTGTGGCCGCGTGCGCCAGTTCCCGAACCGGGCGCGTGACCGCCCGCGAACTGGTCAGGGCTACCACCGTCACGCCGATCATGACCACCACGATTGTCCCGCCGGCCATTCTCACTCCCTGCAACGTTCGGCGGATCGTAATCTCCTGGGCCCGAACGGCCGGGGCCATGATTTCGTCGTAGGACAGAATGACCAGCGGGAAGCCGTCCCCGTGCTCCTTGGCCGGTCCATACGCCCACAGCGCTGGCTGACCTTGCCAGGGAATCTTCCGCACGCCTGACTTGCCGGCCTCAGCCTCGGCGGAAATAGCGGCCAAGGCCTCGGGGTCTTCACAGGTCAGCACGTCAATGCGGACCGGGTCGCGCCAATTCCGCTGCTGATTGACATATTCCGAGCGCGCGATGATCACCACCTGTCCTTCGACGTCCGAACCCACCGGGCCGCGACGAACGAACATGGTGTCGGCCTGCTCGCCCCATTCGCCCGGCATGCGGAGAACACTCAGAAGGCCCGACAGCGGCAAGTCCACAGCCGTAACCCCCGCGAATCGCCCGTCCGGCCAATACGCCGCCTTAGCGGCCGTGCCTGTGACCACGCTGGTGGTCACGTCGGTAATGACCAGCCAGATCAACTCCCCCTGGGCGTCGCGAGCCTGGGTGTACCAATCGCGAATTCGCGGGTCGTAGTCGGGGTCGTAGCCGCCGTGGCCGGGATAGGTGGTATGGAGGCCCGATTCCAGCGACGTGTACTGCCACTTCATCACATCCGGCGCCCCGTGACGAAGGAGTCCGTAGACGTCCGACATGCTCGCCAGACGCGCCATGTCAGATCGAACCGCCCGCGGGTCGATTCCCTCAACAATCTTGTAGGCTTGATGGCCGTAGGAGACCCACATCGGGACCTGCTTGCCCTCTTCGTCGAACGCCAAGTGACGATCGGAGGGCCTGGCATCATCGGGAATCGGCCCGCCCCGGTCGAAGTTGTCGGCCAGCACGAACTCGTTGACGGATGGCGCCCGCCTAGCCAACCGTTGCTCCACCTCGTAGGCCTGGACCGACACCACCAACTCGATCAACTCCGACTCGCGTTGAAGGACCGCCGCGTACTCGTCAACCTGATGCTGCAGCGCCCGCCGGGCCATCTGCTCAAGATTGTCCCACTGATCTGCCGCCAGCGTTCGACCCAGGCGGCGCGTGAGTTGCCCGTTCAAGACCGTGGTGATTACCAACGGAATCAGGGCGATCAGCAACAGCAGGATGAGCAGCTTCCACCGAATCTTCATGAGGAACTCGCGCGCCGACCGAGCATCGGTCGCCAACGCGCATTGTGACACGCGCAACAGAGGGATTCAATCACCCAGGATCGCCCCTCCAGGCCGCCCGGCGACAGGCGCCCAGCGGTGCCTCATTCGTCGTCGGTCAGCTCTTCCCCCAAGGTCCAGATGGCGGCATAGGTGTCGGGGTCACGCGGCGTCAGTTCGTTCGGCCACATCGTGAGCACGCTCCCATCGGCCAGAGACACGCACACCTGCCCCAGGTGGCGCGGCGCGATGAGCTTCTCAAAGGCCTCATCGGAATCTTCGTCCGCATCTGGATCGCACATCAGGTCGTCATAGTCCATCACGAAGACCATGTGATGGCCCAGGAAGCTCAGCTTCTTGTTGAGCCCGTAGTTCGTATCACTATCGGCAAAGTAGAAAGGCCCGTAGCCGCTCTGGGATTCCCCTGGATTCTGGATCCACCCTTCGGCCAGGCCGTCACGGTCGTCGGAATCCTCTTCGGTCAGTTCGTCCGGATCGCTATCGGTGGTGCCGATCCAGTGCGTGGCCACCGAACTGCCCGAGTCGAAGCACTCGATTTCATAGACGCCGGGGGCCTTCTCGGTCACCTTCACGTCGAAGTCGGCAAAGTCGTGCTCCGACATCTGCCCGACAAAATCCTGCCCTCCCGGTCGGCCGTCCTCAAAACAGAACCAATAGGTCCTCGGGTCCTTGCCCGGCGTGTATTTGGGCATGTAGTCCTTGTTGGGTTCCATCGCAACCCACCCATGTTCCCTCTCGCTCTGGAATACCGCGTAGTCCTCCTCGTTCATCTTCCAAACGGTCGGAACCCGGCCGCTCTCCCAGAGGGCGGCGAAATTGGATGATTCCCAGACCGGGTCGAAACTGAACGGATCCCAGACGCCCCCGTACCAGCCAGTCGTGCCGAAGGCTGGTTTTGACGAGTAGTGCTTAGCATCGGTCTCCGGGCAGAGAAGCGCATCGGCCCGCCCACCCAAATGGGGCATGAGCATGCCGGCCCAGGTCGTCTTCAGAATGGCCGCGTACCCGCCGTACCCCCCCTCGCGCACCACGGCCTCTTGAACGGTGTAGGCCTCCGTCAAACGACGGAGGTTCCCGTGACAGACCGCCCGCCGCCCCAGGGCCATGATTCGCGTGGCCGTGGGAATGGCCATCGCGGCCAACAGGCCAAGGATCGACAGAACGATCAGCAACTCCGTCAGGGAGAATCCAACGACTCGCTTCCGCCATCGCCGCATACGAGGAACCTCACAGAGGGTTTACGAACCCGAACACTCTAATAGTAGACTTTCGATCCGACCAGGACAACTCATTCGCACCGTTCCGAGGGGCCCAGGAGCCCAAGGGTATATCGGAGGTGACTTGACCTGACTTGCCGGGGAATATAGGGTTGCGCCCATGGGCGCCACCGATGCCGAACGTCTGGCCGACTTGAAGCAAGTCCTCGAGATCACGCGGATGATGGGCGGGGCGGTTGAGCTGGACGAACTGCTGGCCGTCATCATCGACCGCAGTTGCGAACTGCTCTCAGCCGAGCGGGCCAGCCTGTTCCTGTTCGACGCCGACACCAACGAACTGGTCAGCCGGATCGCCACCGGCGCCGATGAGATCCGCTTCCCCGCCGACAAGGGCATCGCCGGGGCCACGCTGCAGAACCGCCAGACCATCAACGTCCCCGACGCCTACGCCGACGAGCGATTTAACCAAGCCGTCGACAAGGAAAGCGGATTTCGGACGCGCAGTATTCTGTCCGTGCCGCTGCTGGACCACGAGGGCGAGCGCGTGGGCGTGTTGCAGGTGCTCAACAAACAGGGAGGGCCGTTCGCCGAGGATGATATCTCCCTGGCCGAGACCCTGGCCGCCCAAGCGGGCGTGTCGCTACAACGGGCTAGGCTGATCGAGCACTACGTCGAGAAACAACAAATGGCCCGGGCCCTGCAGATCGCCCGCGAAATCCAACGAGGTCTCCTGCCCGATAGCGCCCTCGACCTGCCCGGCTACGACATGGCGGGCTTCAATGAATCAGCGGACGAGACCGGCGGCGATATCTACGACTTCCTGGCCTTGCCCGACGGGCGAGCGCTGGTGACCGTTGCCGACGCGTCCGGCCACGGCGTGGGGCCCGCCCTGGTCATCGCCGAAACACGCGCCATGCTCCGAACCGCCAGCAGTCTCGGCCGCGAGGTCTCCCAGGCCCTGGCGACCGCCAACAGCCTGCTCTCAGAGGACCTCGACGGGCGATTCGTGACCTGCTTCGTCGGCCTGCTGGATATCGACGCCCACCGCCTGACCTACGCCTCGGCCGGTCACGGGCCCATGGTGTTCTACACGACTCAGACCGACCGGTTCGACGAGGTCCCCGCCACGGGCCTACCCCTGGCGATCCTGCCCGACGGCGACTACGCGGAAATGCTGACGTTCGACTTCGCCCCAGGCGACTTCGCCATCATCACCACCGACGGGTTCTTCGAAGCCGCCAAGGCCGACGGCGAACAATTCGGCATGGAACGAATGATGGACATCCTACGGGCTTCCCGCGATAAGTCGGCGGCCGAAATGATCGAGGACCTCCATCAGGCGGTGCTGGTGTTTACGACCGGGATGGACCAAGCCGACGATCTGACGGCGGTGCTAATCAAACGGACGTAATCGCCGACCCGCTCGGCTCGATGAAGCGGATCACGTCCCCATCGCCGCAACTTGGTTGCCACGGTTGGCCCGCCGACCACCCCTGTCCGTACGCACACAGTTCCAGATAGATCCCCGTCAATGAATCGCCGGGCAATTGATCGGCCACGACCCCGAAGACCTCCGCCGCCCTGGCGAATTGACGCGTCTGGAAGAGGTCCACGCCTTCGGCGAATCTCGCCGACGCTTCGATCAAAGCCTCATCCGGCGGGGCGACCCACACGTGCCAGACCACCACCGGCACCGTTACCCCGCGAACGCCGACCCGACCGACCGGCCGAGCTACTACATCTCGGACGTCGCCGGTCCGCCACGTCGCGTCATCGACGAGGATCTGGGTATGCAGGTCCTTGTTGGCCGACTCCAGACGGGCGGCCAGGTTCACACAGTCGCCGATGGCGGTGTAGTCCATCCGTTGACTCGACCCGCAGTTGCCAACCATGGCCTCACCGGTGGCCAATCCCACGCGGACGGCCAGGGAGGCGGCCTGGCCGAACTCTTCGCCCAGGCGCCGATTCAGATCGCCGATTTGTTGCTGACAGGCCACCGAGGCCCGGATAGCCCGGGCGGCGTGATCGTCCTGAAGGACCGGCGCCCCGAAGAAGCAAAAGATGCCGTCCCCCAGAAACTTGTTCAGAAAGCCGCCGCTTTCGTTCTGCACGATGTCGGTCATGGTGTCGAAGTAGCGGTTCAGCACGCGAACGGTCTGTTGCGGGCCTAGTTGGTGCGACAGTGGCGTAAAGCCCGCCAAGTCGCTGAACATGCAGGTCAGCCGTCGCTTCTGGCCACCCAGCTCGGCCAGCGAAGGGTCGTCCAACAGGCGATCGACCAACGTCGGTGACAGGGCGTGAGCGAACATCCCTCGGATGTGGCGCTTGGCCCGCTCTTCGGTGAGCTGACGGTACACCGCCACCATCAGGAAGCTCACGAACGCCGCCGCCAGCGGAGCCACGAACGGCACGTGCATGCCCCCGGCCGCGAAGACCACGTAGGCGTTGACGAATATGAACGCCGCGGCCAACCCCACCACCGTGACGGCCGCATGCAACATGGGCCGATGCGCCGAGACAAATGACACGGCCAGCCCCATCGCTACCGTTACCACCAGCGCCAGAACCACCGGCGCCGACCGAACGAACCGGCCCGAAACGATCGTATTGAAGACGGCCCCGTGCATGTAGACGCCCGGAACCATCGAGCCGGTAGGCGTATTGATGAAGTCCGGCGCGCCGGTAGCGGTCGAGCCGATCAGGCAGACCTTGCCCGCCACCCGATCCCGAAGACGCTCCATGTGGTCGGCGATATCGCGGCGAATTTGTTCGTTGGCGGCTGCGTATTGGGTCCACAGATCTCGAAACCGCTTCAGCTGCTCAAACTTGGCCAAATCCTCCGGCGCTTCGGGCGGCTCGACCAGGTAGAATTCATCCAAGTCTCCCCCCAGCTCGGCCATTCGCTGGTCGAGGGTGGCCTCGATATCGTCCTGGGTCTTCAGCGCCGCCGCTAGACCTTCGGCATCGAAGGGCCGATTCTGCAAGCGGGAAACGAATCGCTCCCGCTGCCGAGTGATGACATCCTGAAACACCCGGTCGGCTTGGGCGAATAGCGCCAGGGAATCGCCGTCTTCCAGAAGCCTGACCAACTGCACCTGCACTAGCCGAACGCGGCGTTGGTTGGCGGACAGGCTTTGCTGTTGCTGCCAGATGAATCCGACGGCCGAGGCGGGAATATGCTGCGTCTCGTCGCGCCCGGGCGCTACCCAATTGATCAGCATCCGTCCGTCACGGTCGACCGGAATGCGAATCGGATCGGAATCGATTTCGATCCGGACCTCGCCGTCGTCGGCATAGATCTGCGCCATCGGCCGAGCCAAGCCCGTCAGATCGGCCGCGGCCAGGGCGACCGCAAACTGCGGGAACACACCCCCGTTGCCCTGGCCCAGCAGACGAATTCGGCGCACCACGCCGTCGGCGTCGGGCTCGATCGTCACGAACCCGGTCAGCCCCGCCGCCTCGGCCACGGTCACCACCGGCGGGATCAGCGGCCCTGCGGCCAGTGGAAACTCAGCCACGTTCTCATCTGGCACCGTGAATCGGTCCAGCGCCGCCTTGGCCCGATCCAACCACGCCTCCTGGGCCGACGGCGGCCGGCGGTCGGCATCGGATTCGAAGATGATGTACATCGCGGCTGCGGCGCCGGTGGTTTCAATGGCGTCGGTCAGCAGCGCGTCGTCGAAGACCGGGATCGGCTGGGCCCGGGCCAACAATTCCGCGTCGGCGTCCTCGGCGTACAGCTCGTCAGCCGCGGAGACATATCGGACCTCCTGCGGATCGTGGAACAGGATATCCAGCGCCACGCTCTTAGCCCCGCACTGGCCCAGCGTCTGGACGATGCCCGCCAGGATCTCCCGAGGCCAGGGCCACCGCCCCAACTCGGCGAGGCTGCCGTCATCGATGTCGACGTGGACGATTTGGTCCGGCGAATCCAGGCGCGAGCAATAGCGGAAGCACAGATCGAGGCAATCGAGTTCGGCGTGGTCGTCAAGGCCGACCAGATGGACCCCCAAAACGATGAGCGTTCCGACCAGCCCCCACAGCGCCGCGGTCGTCGGCCGGGATGTCTTCAGCCCACTGGCTGCCATCTCCGCATCTCCGGCGCTGCCTGTCTTCGCTTACCGACCTTTGACTCCCGACGAGATCGAGTAACCCGGAGAATCAAAGCCGTTGCTCGGGGAGTCGCCGCGCGGGCCCGTATGATGGTTGTTATCGCCGCTGGGCGTGTTGCCGAAGAACGGGTTCGTGCCGCCGCACCCGGTGAAGTCGAACACGCCCTGCCCGCCGCCGTTGAGGTACAGGTTCATGATCTCTTCGAAGGTCAAGCCGCCGAAGGGGTCCCCCAGATTCACGTTGTCCAGATTCGCCAACGCATCCGGGTTCGTGCCGTTCCCGTCACCTTGCTGGCCTGGCTGAACCGTGTTGCTGCCGCCAATGCCGAACAGGGCCCAACTGCCGGCTCTGCCGAAGATGCCAAATCCGAATTCGCCAAAGCCGCAGAAGATGCCGCTTCCCTTGGCCGCCGCGGTGGCCGTAGGCGTCTGCACGCGAAAGTCGACGGGCTCTCTGCTGCCGTCGACGGACACCTTCATGGTGCCATACTTCATGCCGACGCGCGAATCGACTTGGCCTTGGCTGCGGCGGAACGCGCCGATGCCCATCTTGGTTCCGCTGTTGACGACCACCTCGCCGAATTCATCGAACTTCAGCACCGCCTTCGAGCCGAACCCGGTGATCACCACCATCCGCTCGGTGAGGGTATCGCCGGCCTGGAGGGGCTTTCGCTCGCCGCCTTCGACCGAGGCGTCACGGTAGTAGACCTTGCCCTCTACGGAGACGACCGTCACGGTCAGTTGCTCGACCCCGGCGGCCGGCTGGGTGGTCGGCGCCGCGGGCTGATCGGTGGTGGCGGGAGGGGCGTCTTGCTGGGCCCACGCGCAGGCGCAGGTTAACAAGACCGTCATTAGAATGGTGGTCGGTCGGTTCATGACGACCTCCTAGTATTCGCGAATGGCGCCGGCTTTGTCGGGGACTTCGCCGGTTCGGATGAATGTGTCGGCCCGTGTCAGAACGCTAACGTATTCTAACCCACCGACCGGTGAAAAAATCGCGCCACTTGTCATCATTCCGCGGTATTGCAGTTCGCGGTGGCAGTACCGCTGGCTGGGGCCGGTCAGGGTCAGGATGATGCCCCCCGGCATGTCGGTAGCCTGGCAGATCATATAGGCCAATCGGCCTCGGGTGATGGGGCGATCGGCGCTGAAATCCCAGTTCGGGCTGACCAAGTGCCGCTGAAGCATCAGGTCCACGCGCTGCTGGAACGTCTGGGCGGTATCCTCGCCGTCCAGCAGCAGCAGGACGCCCCGCATGGCGTCGTTCTCGCTGACGTTCTCCAGAGAGGCCACGCGGTCGATAAAGATCGCGGAGTCTTCGTCTCCCTGGAGGGCCTGGGCGCCGCCGGTGACCACGCCGGCGTTCTGGCAGCCCGCTATCGCGGCCAGGGCGGTCAGCAGCAACAGTGTTGTTAATGGCTTTCGCACGGTCACGTCCTAGAAGCTGAACACCATGCCTGTATACAGGAAGTGTCGGTTACTCTTGTCGCCCGTGCCGCTAAAAGCGTCTCCGGGAAAGAACATGCCATACCTGAACGTCCACGACAGATCGCTGGTGATGCGCCAGTTGCAGTACAGGTCCCACTCCCAGCCCAGCCAACGAGCGGCGTTGGTGGCGGTGGTGTCGTCCATGGCCCCGGTCTTGGCGGCCTTTTGGTAGGCGAAGATCTTCGCCCCGACTTCCATGTTCCGGAAGCACCTCATGCTCTCCAGCGGGTAGAAACTGGCCCCCGCCATGAGCATGTGGAGGTTGGAGATGCGCGGGGCGAACGCGATGCCGGTATCCCGGAAGCCGAACGCGTTGAAGGCCCGGTCCTTCGACCCGATCTGGTTGCCGCCGACGGTGGCGACCGAACTCATGGCCCGGTCCTTGTCGCCGGAGGCGTAGAGGTATTCGCCCTCGACTTTCGGCCGCGTGGGGCAGTCGAACCGATAACTCAGCTGCGCGTCGAACGCCATGGCGCAGATGTTGTCTTTGTCGCTGGCGGCGTTGGCGCCGTTGGAGTAGGTGCTGCCCCACTCCCCAACCAGTTCGGTCGAGTACAGCAGCTTGGGCAGCAGCACCGTACCGGTGCTACCGACGCCGAGGTAGTTGGAGTCGTACTCGTAGGCCTGAACCGCCGGCTGCTTGGGCTCGGCGTTCGTGTAATCGTTGTTCATCATGAAGTAGACGAACGGACGATGCTGGGCGAAGTGCTTGGAAGTCACCTGCGTAGCGAAGATGAGCCGATCCTGCTGCTCAGCCACGCGATCGGACGGGTCGATATTGTCGACCCAGCCGACGGTCTTGCCCAGCAAGATTTCGGTCTCGCACTTCCGGGTGGTGATGGTAAACCGAGCGCCGTCCAACGGCATCGACATCACCAGGGCTGTGCCGATGGTGTTGAAATCACGGCCGGCCCGGACCTTGAAGCCGATGGGCGGCCGTTTGCCACCCCTCAGGGCCATCAGTTGGCCCAGGTCGAACTGATACCAGGCCCGCTCAACTCGGGAGTCGAAATCATCACCGCGGTGCATGGGGTTATCGTGATTACCCCAATCGTCCAGTTGCAGCAGCCCGCGGAAATAGGCCCGGTGCACGCCTTGAATGTTCAGGCTCGCCCAGCCGCGGAGGGCGTAACGCATGAGGTGCCGTTCCCGCTGGGCGGGGTCATCCTCATAGGCGAAGAACGCCAGGTTCAACCAGCCGCCGGCGTCGAAGCCCTTTTCGCGGGCATCGGGCATCTGGGAATCGAGCTGGAGTCGAAGTTCTTCATTGTAGATGCGCCCCGGGCCGCCAATGTCGCGCCCCTGGCCGCGTGCGGGAGTGGCTGTCAGAGCGCA
>CAYRZU010000094.1:0-9739 GCA_964428895.1 uncultured Planctomycetaceae bacterium | reverse complement strand
TGACGGTCCACGACGTGACGTTCCGCAACCCCAACGGCGCCCCCAACGGCGACGGTCTGGACATGGACAGCTGCAACGGCGTGCGGGTGAGCAATTGCTGTTTCGACACTAACGATGATTGCCTGGCCATGAAGAGCGGCATGAACGACGACGGCGCCCGCGTCGGCAAGCCTACCGAGAATATCACCATCACCAACTGCACCATGTTGCGGGGCCACGGCGGCGTGGTGTTCGGCTCGGACGGCGCCGGCGGCGTGCGACGGGTGACGGTCAGCAACTGCATCTTCCGCGGATCGGATCGCGGCATCCGCCTCAAGAGCAATCGTGGCCGTTACAGCGTGTTCGAGGACTTGCGGTTCGAGAACATCATCATGGAAGACGTGATGTGCCCGATCGTGATGAATCTCTATTACACCTGCGGCGCGACCCCGCACAACCAGGAGATGATCTCCGACCCCAACCCCCGCGAGATCATCGACTCGACCCCGCAGATTCGAAACATTCACCTGGCCAACATTACCTCGCGCGGCCATACGGCAGCCGCCGGCGTGTTCGTGGGCCTACCGGAACGGCCCATCGAGAACGTCACGCTCGATAACGTCACCATCGACGTGATCCCGCGCGACTTCCCCTACTGCCCGGCCATGGCCTTCAATTGCCCCGACGACATGAACGGCCAGGGCCTGTGGGGCCGACACGTCAAGAACCTGTCGATCCGCAACTGCTCGATCAGCGTCGACGCCCGCAGCGCGTTGGAGCTTCACGACAGCGAAGGACTCGACCTATCCCACAGTCGCCTTGAAACGCGCGGCGAGGGCGCGCAGGCCGTCACGCTCGAGAACGTCTCCGACGTGGATATCCACGCCTGCAAGCAGACGCCGCCTGCGTAGCGGACTTGGGCATGATCGCGGGCGGGAACTGGACAGCGCGGCCCGGTTCGGAGAGAATCATTCGTGTTGGCGGGTTGTGCACGTATAGGATCGGGGGGACGCAGCAGGATTATTGTTCAGTTCTTGGGTGGCGAGTGATAAGAGTTGCACCGTGAATGAAACAGCCAAAGACCAGAATCGTACTGACGACGCGGCGACGTCTGAGATTCGCGCCGTCCGCCGCCGGTTGGTCGAAACGGGGTTGCTCTGGTTCGGGCGTTTGGCGCCGTTGGCGGTGGTATTCTCCCTGGCCCGCATCTCTCAGCAGGGCTGGCACCCGATCTTTGTCGTTCACATTGGCATCGGCGTGATTGCCGTTACCGGGGCGATTCTTCGAAAGCGTTTGTCCTACGGCGTGTGCGCGTGCCTGTTGCTGGGCAATCTCTTGGTCGCCGGCGTGGTGGGCCTGGTCGTCTACGGGCTGGTGGGCGGGGGCATCATGCTGCTATCGGTGTTCGCGATCATGACGGCGATTGCCTTGGGCACTCGGTCAGGACTGGTTGCCGGTGCGATCAGTGCGGTCGTGATCGCCCTTGTTGGTTCTTTGGTGGTGGTCACGGGGGTTGTCCTGTTCCCAACCGATAGCGGCGAACCCGCGACGGCCTTTCATATCGGCGAGTACGCCATGTCTGCGCGGGCCTGGAGCCTCTCGGCCGTCGCGTTCCTGATGACGATCGTGGTGATCATTGTCGCCCTGTCCGTCGTTCACAAGCATCTGGCGACAACGCTTCAGGACCTACGGGAAGGCACGGCCACGCACGAACGGCTGGTGGGGAACCTGGTCGAGACGTTCCTGTACCGCCATAACGTGGAGGGGAATTTCACCTACGTCTCGCCGTCGATTACGGGCGTGCTGGGCTATGAGCCCAAGGAGTTTATGACCCATTTCAGCGAGTACCCGACGGACCATCCGGTCAATCAGGATGTTGAAATGCACACGGCCGAGGGCTTGAGCGGCGTCCAGCGGCCCCCCTATGAGCTCCAGATCTACCACAAGGACGGATCCACGCGGTGGCTGCAAGTGTCGGAGAGCTCCGTCCGCGGGGACGAGGGAACGGTGGTGGCGATGGAGGGTGTTGCTCACGACATTACCGACCGAAAACGGCGGGAGGATTCCATTGCCGCGGAGTTGCGGCTGTCGGGGTTTGCGATCGGCCATTCCGTTGACGACCTGTTGCAGGCGTTCCTGGATGAAACCGAACGGCTGACCGACAGCGAGATCGGCTTCTATCATTTCGTTGAGGCCGACCAGGTGACGTTGACCCTCCACGCCTGGTCGACCAATACGCTGGAGCACCTCTGCAAAGCCGAAGGGAAGGGATCGCACTACCCGATCGACCAGGCGGGCGTCTGGGTGGACTGTGTGCGAGAAGGTCGCCCCGTGATCCACAACGATTACGCCAGCCTCCCTCACCGCAAAGGCATGCCGGACGGCCACGCCCCGGTGATCCGCGAACTGGTGGTCCCCGTGTATCGCGGCGGCAAGATCGTGGCGATTCTGGGAGTGGGCAACAAGAAGACCGACTACGACGATGAAGATGTCAAGATTGTCTCGGACCTGGCCAACATGGCCTGGGATATCGTCGGCCGCATCCGGGCCGAGGAGGCCTTGCAGGCCTCTGAGGCTCTGCTCAATGAGTCGCAGGCCATTGCCGGCGTCGGCAGTTGGGAACGGGACCTGATTAACGACCGTCTGATCTGGTCCGACGAGACTTACCGCATCCTGGGCCTCTCCCCGGAGAACTTCGAACCGGTTTATGAGACGTTCCTGGCGGCCGTCCATCCGGACGATCGGGCGATTGTCGACGAAGCCTACCTGGGCTCGGCCCGGGAGGGAAAGGATCACTACGAGATCGAGCACCGGATCGTCCGCGGAGACACCGGTGCGGTTCGTTATGTGCGTGAGGAGTGCAAGCATCTCCGGGACGCTTCGGGCAAGCTGGTCCGGTCCGTGGGGATGATCCAGGACATCACCGAGCGCAGGGAGATCGAGGAAGAACTGGCCCGGTCCAGTGAGCTCAAGAGCAAGTTCATTCAAGTGGCGGGCCATGAGCTGCGCACGCCGCTCAGTTACATCATGGCCGTTCCGAAACTGATGGAGCCCGTCGAAGACGCTGCCAAACTCAAGAGCGCCATTCGCAAGATGGAGACCAAGGCCCGTCGCCTCAGTGAGATCGTTCAATCGATGTTCAAGCTGATGCCGGAGGAAGGCTACGGCGAACAACTGAATCTGAAGCAGGTCGCGTTGTCGGAAATCCTCGAACGGGTCCACGCCGATTGCCGCCCCTTTGTTGAGGAACGTCGCCAACACCTGGAGGTCCAGCAGGAAGACGGGATTCCCCTTCTCCTGGTCGATCCACACAAGATCCACGACGTGATCGAGAACCTTCTCGGCAACGCCGTCAAATTCACCCCTGAGGGGGGAACCATTCGGGTCGCAGCTTTGCGCGCCGGCGATGGGGGCGTGCAAGTGACCGTTACCGACCAAGGTCCGGGCATCTCACCGAGCGACCTGCCGAACATCTTTACGCCCTTCTACAGCACCGAGGATGTCCTGAAGCACACCTCCGGTTCGATCGGCAAGATGAAGCATGGCATGGGGCTGGGGTTGACCGTGGTCAAGCACTTCACGGAAATGCACGGGGGCACGGTGACCGTCACCACCGACGGCAGCGGCAGCACGTTCACCATCACGCTTCCGCTGACTCCTCCGGGCCGCTGAGTGGGGTTTTTCTGCGGGGCCCGTCCAATCCGGGCTGAAGTTGGGCTCGGCCGGTTCCGACACACTGTTGGAAAGGATTTATTCCATGACGCCATACGGGATTGACAAGCTCTTTGTGTTCGCTAAGAACTTCCACCGCAATAGTTACCGTTTCTATAGCCACGCGTCCGCCCATTGCGACAGCGCCGACGCCAAGTGGCTGTTTGAGCAGCTCACCGATCAGACTCGCGGCGACCAACTGACGGTCAGCCAGCTTCATTCGGAACTCTCTGCGGCGCTGGAGGCCAACGGTGTTGGCCAAGCCGCCAAGAGCAGCCCCCTTTCGATGCAATTGATGTCCGGGGGCGACAACGATATGCCCCAGTTCGATCCCATGGCCGAGCTGACCGGCGAGGAGTCCACCGATCAGTTGATCAGCCGGGCCGCCGTTGTTGAGGAACAGGCCGCCGCGTTCTTCACGGCGCTGGCCCACCTGGTGTCCGCCAAGGCCATGCGGCGCCAGCTCACTAGTGTGGCGGACCATCACCGCACGCACTGGGCGCAGTTGCGGCAACTGGCGACCATGCATCAGATCTACCCCACTCAGGCGGCCGGCTCGGCCAGCCACGGGGGCTAGTAGGCGCTGTAGAGCGTGCCGGAAGCGTCCTTCTCGTCGGCATCGGTGTTGGCCCGAATCGTGCCGGCCGACTCATCGTAGACCCAAGCAACGGTGTCTTCCGTGCCGGTGGAGATGCCATCGGCCCCCTTCCGTCGGCCCACGGGCAGACTCGGCGCCGGGAACTTCAGATACGGGCCGTAGATGGTCTTCAGGGCCTGGGACTCGGTGACACTGAACAACGTGTTGGCCCGATTGGAGTAGGCCATCAACGCCACGGCGATGTGCTGGCCCGGCGGCAAGGCCCCGTCGTGCTCGGCCCGGTAGAGCTCCAGGGCCGAACGGAGTACGCGGAGGTCGCTACGGAGGGCGTTGTCGGCGGCGCCTTGGCTGGCCCGGCTGAGACGCGGCACGGCGATGGCGGCCACAATCCCAAGGATCGCGATCACGATCACCAGTTCCAGCATGCTGAAAGCGCGTGGTTTGTGTGGTCCGGGCATCGGTCCTCTCGTCTGTGCAGCAGACATCCTCTCTCTTCATCGACACGAATCATGGGGGCCAGTAGCCGCTTCCGTCGAAGTTCTTCCACGAATTCAGGTGATCGCCCGATGACTGTCATCCCCCTTCCGAGCCGGCTGACACCCCCAAGACGTATAATGAATACGCACCAATGGCGTATTGCGGCCGGCGTGAGACCTCCCTCCTTTCTCGCGTCGCCAGCCGCGACCGAGAGACGACGCGCGGGTCCCCTCCACCTGTGCGTCGTCCTCTACTTGGGGGAGGGACCGTAAACCCGGCGGCAACCCGATTTTCCGGTCCATTTCCCGTCGGCGGAATCCGAAACTCTCTTAGAAAGGAACCTATTCAATGATCCCTTTTAGCAAGAATGAATTACTCCGTTTCGCTACGGACCTTGAGCGGTACAGCCATCGGTTCTACACCCAGGCCATCTCCAAGCTGCAATCGGCCAAGCACAAGGAGCTGTTCCGCCACCTGGCCTGCCAGGAACAGGAGCACCTGGCCGTGATGACGGGCCTGCAGACCGAGCTGGCTGGTCAGGACCTGGGGTTTGGCGGTTTCGACGATGAAATGGACCAGATGCAGGTGATGGCCCACGGGCCTTTCCTGCGTCACTGTGTGGACTTCAGCGCCCAGTTGAGCAACGTCGCCAATGATGCGGACGTGCTCGAACTGGCCGGCAAGGTCGAGAAGAACGCGGTGGAGTTCTATACGGCCCTGGCGACCGTGCTGCACGGCGACCTGGCCGTCCAGACCGTCAACCGTCTGCTGACCGACGAGCATCAGCACAACAGCTCGGTCCATCAGTTGGTTGGATCCAAGAACTTCTCGGCGTAAGCGCCCCCATATTCTCCGCAGACAAGAGCCCTGCAGGCCCAAGGCGCGACTCACCGCGCGGTGTTGGGTTTGCAGGGCTTTGCTTCTAATCGCCGCCCGGCGGCGAGGGGGTGTCCCCTTCCAGCGCCTTCATCACGGCGGGGCTGTTCTTGGCTTCGGCCATCTTGCGCAGCGTAATGCCGGGCGCGCCGTTGGCGTCGGGATCGGCGCCGGCCGAGACCAGAAGCTTGACCATGTCGGCGTCGCTGTTCTTGATGGCCGCCAACAAGGGAGGCATGAGGCCTTCGCCCCCGTTGGGGTCGGCGCCTTGGTTGATGGCCCAGCGGACGACGTCGGCGCGGCGCTTGTCGGCCGCGTGGTACAGCAGCGTGCCGCCCAGGTAGCGCATGTCGTCGAGGCCTTTGTCGGACTCCTTGGCTGCGGCGCGAATGTTATCGAGCGTGGCGTCCCGCAGGACCAATGCGATGGGCTTATCGGCGATGGACACCGGGCCTCCCTTATTGGTCGGGTCGATGCGGAGGCCGCTCTGCGTGTAGATCAGATAGGCCGCCCCGGCCAGGATGATGATGGCGATGGCAGTACGAACTCTTGAGAATCCACGCGGCATGTGTTGATCCTTTCGCCATGAGGATATATCCGACCCCGGACAAGGTCCAGATGTGTGTCCCCGCCCCCTTGCGGTGGCTAGTACTGATTGTAGGGCTTGCCCGAAGCGCCTACTTCGTCGGCGTCGCAATTGGCGACGATGGATCCGTCGTCTGCGCTGTAGATCCAGCCGACAGAGCCGCTGCCGCTCCTTGAGATGGCGGTGCAGCCTTTCATGCTGCCTACAGGCAGTGGCGGCGGCGTTGGCCCGAGATAAGGCCCGAGGATATGGGTGGTGTCCTGCGTGGTCGAGAAACTCGTGCCGGCGGAATTACTGTAGCCGCACAGCGCAATCTGGACGTCATCCTTGGCGGGCGCAGCGCCGCCGTGTTCGGCCCGGTACAGCTCGATCGCGTTGCGGAGAATTGCCAAGTCTTGTTCTAGGGAGGTCTCTGCGGCTCCCTGAGAGCCGCGGCTGAGGCGGGGAACGGCGATCATGGCAACAATGCCAAGAATGGCGATCACGACCACCAACTCCAACAAACTGAATCCCCAACCCGATGCGCCAGTATGTCGCAACTGACTTGCCATCGTAGGTGTCCTGACAGTACGGAAATGAAGGACTTCTATATGGTACTATCGGCAGAAATAGCAAAGCACTGAGTCCATTACCGTACTCAAATTGTACATATCTTCTTGCCCACGACGCGGCCCGGCGCCATCGGCCCGCACATATCCCGGAATCCGGGTCCATTCGGGCCTGTCCCCTACCGATGTACTACCAGAGAGAGGGACCACGATGGTCGTCTACAGCGCATATGACGTGCTGGCGTTCGCCAAGGATCTCCAACGGCGGCGCGCCCGGTTCTATACTCGGGCATCGTCCCGGGCCGAAGACGCCGGCGCCAAGGCCCTGCTGGATCGTCTGGCCGAGGAGGCTTTGCGGCAGTTGCCGACGATCGACCTCTTGCTCCGCCAACTCCCCGCTCGCGGCCAGGCCGGTTGCTTTGGCAGCTCGGCCGAAGCTTCCGTCACGCTCGATGCGATGGCAAGAGGCCCGTTCCTCGATTACGTCATCGACCCGCAGGTGACGCTGACCGGCCAAGAGACCGCCGACGAGATTGCCGCGATGGCCGAGGGCTTGGCCGAGAACACGCTGATCTTCTATCGGGCCGTCAAGGAGATGGTGTTTGCCGAGAGCGGGCGCGATCAGATCGATCTGCTTATCGGCGCCGAGGCCCACCCTTCGAGCAGGGCCAACGAGCCATCCCCGAGGACGATTGCCTTGGAACTGCCTCAGTCGCAGCAACGTCGGAAGGCTGCCTGACGCTGCCTTCTTGGCCCCCAGCGACAAGGCTCGCGCGCCGGTTACGCCGGACACCGTCAGCCGGTATAATCGCTCGCCATGTTAGCGATGTACGTCCACACCCACTGGTCCTACAACCACCCCTACGCGGCGCGGACATGGACACTCGATGATTGGCGAGGGTACCTGACCGGCCTGAGCAATCTGGGCTACGATGGCGTCATGATCTGGCCGCAGCTCGATTGCATGCCGGCTGAGCCTACCGAATCCGACCGGGCCTGGCTGGGGCGCATCCGGGAGGTCATCGACTTCGCCCGCAACGAGTGTGGCATGAAGGTCATCGTCGTGCTCTGCCCCAACACCATCGGCAACGACATCGCAGCCGAGCACGAGTTCGCCACGCGCCCCTACTTCCTTTGCGAGAAGAAGGTCGACCCCGCCGACCCGGCCGAGATGGCGGCCTTTATCGACGGCCGACGCAACCAGCTCGAGCCCATCGCCAACGCCGACGGCGTGGTCATTATCGACAGCGATCCGGGCGGCTATCCGGGGGCGACCACCGAGCAGTTCGTGGACCTGGTGGCGCGGCAGACGGAGGTGTTCCGCTCATTCAATCCGTCGGCGGAGTCTGTCTACTGGATGTGGTCGGGCTGGGAGGCCACCTGCCGGTTTTGGGCCGACACCAAGGACGACGCCGGCGCCGACCACCCCGCCCAAACGGCCGATGAGTTCGCCCGCACGCTGGAGATGATTCGCGATCGCATCCCCGAGCCGTGGTGGCTGTTGGCGAGCTTCCCCAGCCACGACGAGGCCCTGGACATCACCAACCTGCGTGACAAGGCCTTGTGGAACCCGTATGGGCTGATCGAGGGCGAGCCGAGCTTTCCCATGACGAACTTCCACACCGACAAGCTCGCCGAGAAGCTCACCCCGCAGAGCCTGGCTCGATATCCCCGAGGCCTGATCGGCAACAGTCAGACCCACTGCCTGCAGTTGCCCCTGGCGTTCGTGTTCAGCGAGTTGGCCAACGGGATTGCGCTGGACGACATTGATCTACGGAGCTTCGCCGAGCGACTCTTGCCCGGCCTGGGCCCGGCCGTCGCCGACGCGTGGGCGTTGATTGAATCCGACGACCCCCCCGCCCAGCGCGCCGCAGCCAAGGAAATACAGGACGCAGTCTGGTCGGTCGGCGGTGTGGGTGATTTAGGCGGGCTACTATTTGGCAGTCCCGAGCGGTTCATGACGGATCTGTCGATGAACCTTCAGGTCCGCGCCGCCATCAACGACCTGCGCCACGCCGAGCACGTGGCCGAGGCCGATTCGGTCGGCCATGTGGCGGGCGCCCTGCAGGATGTGCTGGAGGTGGTCCGTCCCTACCAACAGCGGCTGGGCTTTGCCGACGCATGTTACGGTCCCCTCTACGAGACGCTGAATGACGTGCTGAGCAAGCTCGATGACGATCGGCTCAACGCCGCGCTGGCCCGCTGGCACAACTGGACCGACATCTCCGTCCGCAACGGCGCCTTCACCGCCCTGCTCGATGCCGTCGAGGAATTCTGCGCCAACGCGTAGGCGCGGTTAGGGCCCGCCCGGCCCGATATCAATGGACATCAGGGCCAGGTGGAACAGGGAAATGACCCCCACGCACAGCCCCCACGCCAGCAGCCACGCGGGGACGCCACGCCACAGCAAGGGCGCATCCGGATCGCGGAAAACCTTGAAGATCACCACCGAGGCAGCCAGAGATCCAAGCGAAAGACACCCGATGGTCACGATCCCGTAGAGAAACGGCGGCCCCGTCACGAAGTCGCTGAGGTCATCGGCCAAGCTCCCAGGGGAAGCGATAACGTGGACGCCCCACGTCGCCGCATAGAATGGCAGCCACAGGGCTAGCCACCCGCCCAGGAACTTCACCATCGGATGCCATGTTGACGTGATCATCCTGCGGCCCGGCGCAACTCGTGAGTCATTGCATCAGTACAGGCTCCCGCTGCCAGCGGTCGCCGGCTGGGTGGCGGGGTCTTCCTCGTCGAGAAGGAAATCGGCCAGTGTGACCGTTAGCGCCAACACGTCAAAGATGTAGGCGGCGAGCTGTGCGCTCTTTCGACGCATCTGGGGTAGCTGCTGGTATAGCTTGGTCGCATGCCCCCCTCCGGGGTCCCACACGTCCATGAGCGCGGCGTGTTCGTAACACTGTTCAACGTCAGCGACTTTGGGAATAGGTGTGCGTGAACGCTAAGTCACAG
>CAYRZU010000093.1:0-10035 GCA_964428895.1 uncultured Planctomycetaceae bacterium | reverse complement strand
ATCGACGAATGCGCCGCCGGCAAGCCGACCTTCAACAAGCTTTACGAAGCCGACAAGAACCACCCCATCGAAGTCGTCGGCAAAAAGCTCCGCAAGATGTTCGCCTGGATGGAAGCCAAGGAAGTGCCGGGGGAATAGGAGCGGCTTACCACGAAGTTCACGAAGGGCTTTCAGATACCCAAGCGCGGCGGGATTGCCATCCCGCCGCGTTCGTCTGCGCAATCAACTCTCTGTCAAGAACAGCTCTTCGGCGATGGCTCTGCCTGTGGGGGTGCGGAATATCTTGGTGATGGCGGCGGCGAGTTCTTCTTTGTCGCCGTTGGGGTGGGTGCCGGGGAGGTTGACCAGCCAGTCGGCGTCCCAGATGACCGAAAACTCGGGGGTGTCCATTTGGCCGTTGTGGTGGTGGGCGATGATGTCGCAGATGTGATCGGTGGCGGCCGCATCGACGCCCACCTTCTCCAGAATCGCCCGGGCGATGGGCGGACCTTCGATTTCCTGGAATCGGCCGGCGCCCGAGCCGTGGGTGGCCTCGGCGGCGTGAATGCCGATGTCGTGCAGGATGGCGGCGGCGATGACGATTGCGCCGTCGTAACGCGGCGGGTCAGGAGACCCGCCGCGCTGGGCGATCTCGGCTTCGCCGGCTTTCTCGCCCTGAAGAATCTGCTCGGCGAAGCCCAGCACCTTCATGGCGTGGTCGATACGAGGTCGGTCGTCCCCGAAGACGGCCTCCATTTCGGCGATCAGTCGGTCGCGTAGGTCAGCGGGCATACGGGCCTTTCTAGTCCGAGCCGGTCAGTTCGGCCTCGACTTCTTTGAGGGCTTCCTTGGCCTTGGTGCGTGTGTCCTTGTCGATGTCGTCGGCGGCGACGGCCTTGCGGAACCAGCCGGCCGCTTCGACTAGGTCGGTGTCCACGCCGCGACCTTCCCGGTACAGCAGGGCCAATCGGTACATCGCGAAGCCGTAGCCGCGCTCGGCCGCCTGGCGGAATCGCTCGGCGGCCTGGGCCGTTCGCTGATCGGTCTTGCCGTCATCGAGGATGAGGCCCAGATTGTACATGGCCAGCACATTGCCGTCGTTGGCGGCCTCGTCGTACCAGAGCATGGCCTGAATGACGTTCCGTTCAATGCCCTGCCCGTGCTGGTAGGCGTAGCCCAGAGACAGCTTGGACAGCGCATGGCCGGTTTCGGCGCCTCGGACGAACCACACCACGGCCTCGGCGTGGTCCTGGCCGACGCCGTCGCCGTCGCGGTAGCAGACGCCGGTGTTGAACATCCCCAGAGGGCTGCCGGCCTCGGCGGCTTTGCGGTACCACTCGAACCCTTGGGCGGGGTCGGCCTCGACCCCCAGGCCGTGATCGTACATGTACCCGACCTCGATCATGGCGCCGGCGCTACCGGCCCGGACCGCTTTTCGGGCCCAGCTCATCGCCTCCTCGTAGCTCTGGGGGACCCCGAGGCCGTCCCGGTACATCAGCGACAGGTTATACATGCCGGCCGCATCGCCGGCGTCGGCGGCCTTTTGGTACCAACCGACACCCGCGGCGTTGTCGAGCGGCAGGCCTTGGCCCCGCACACAGCGGTGCCCCAGTTCGATCATCGCCCCGGTGTGGCCGGCGAGGGCGGCCTTGCGATACCACTTGACGGCCTCGGCGTAATCGCGCGGGACCGCGTCGGACCGCTCGTGGAGCCCGGCCAACAACATCATCGCCCGGGTGTTCCCGCGGGCGGCCGCCCGCTTGTACCACTTAATGCCCGCGGGCACGTCCTGGGCCACGCCGCGCCCGGTCACGTACAGGTAACCCAGATTGGTCATGCTGACCGGCGCGCCGGCCTCGGCGGCCTTGCGGTACCACCGGGCGGTGGCGGCGGGGTCTTCGGCCACGCCCCGTCCGGTGTCCACCATGTAGCCCAGGTTGGTCATGGCGTCGCAATGGTCGCGATCGGCCGCCTTGCGGTACCAGCGAACCGCCTCGGCATCGTCTTGAATCACGCCCGCGCCATGGGCGTACATCTCGCCCAACCGGTACATGGCCGCGGGGTACCCGCCCTCGGCGGCCTTGCGGTACCACCGGGCGGCCTGGGTGTGGTCTTCGTCGACGCCCCATCCCTGGTCGAACAACCGGGCCAGGTTCCAGGCGCCCAGGGCGTTGCCCCCCTTGGCGGCAACGGTGTACCAGCGCCGGGCCTCGTCCAGGTCGGCTTTGACGCCCTCGCCGCGCTGGTAGAGCACGCCCAAGTTGCAGGCCGCCGCGGCGTGCCCCAGGTCCGCCGCCTCGCGATACCACTGGGCCGCCAAGGCGTGGTCGACCGCCACCCCCCGGCCGAAATCGTAGGCCAGGGCCATGGTGTAGATCGAGTCCGGGTCGTCCATGTCGACCTCGTCCACGTCGACGGTCGGGGTCTCCGGCCGATCGGAGGAAGTCTCGGTCCGGTAGCCGAACGGCGCATCGGTGTCGCCGGTCTGTGCGGCTGCAATCTGCCCCCACAAGCCGATCATCAGGATGACACAGCCGCACACCCACGCCCGCCGGAATTGCCTATCGCGCATCACCAACTCCCCAGAAAGAGATTCTCTCATCGCAGATGATTATGCCCCGCCGCTCCCGTTGCGGCAAGGGGCCGACCCCGCCACAACAGCGGGCGGCCGCCCGGAGGCAGCCGCCCGTTCACTGTGGCATTCAGCGTGATGGTTCCAGCGCTTAGCGGTTCCTGCGTCTCAGAAGCCCCAGGGACCCCGCGAGCAACAGGCCCAGGGCCACCGGTTCGGGCGCGGTCCAGCCGCTGCCTTCTCCGTCAACGCCTTGGACCTTTGCGACCGTGTCCCACACATCGTTGCCACCCCCCGGCGAACTGTCGACATCGAACGAAGCGGCCCGTAGCGTTGCGATGCCCGTTACGGTGTAGACAGCCGCGTCACCGGCGCCGAAGCGATTGTCGGCGCCGTCGGAGTTGCTGAACTCGAACTTCATGTCGAAGAACCCGTCCCCGTCGGCTTTGTAGGTGTCGGCGCTCAGATAGATCGTCGGCGCCACGAAGCTGCCCGTCTTGGCCGGCGCCGAGAAGAGCAGATTCGCTGGGTCCAACGGCTCATCCAAGTTGAACAGCCACACGGAAACGAACTCCGTCGCCGTCAGGTTGATGGCCGTCAGCGTCATCGTCACCAGCCCGGGCGACCCGCCGTCATCAAAGGTCGCGTTCAGCCACGGTGGCAAGCCTTCCGGAGCTTGCGCACCGCTGATCTCGGTGTCGAGATCCATGGAGAGAACCGAGCCCCCCGCCCCCGAAACGACCACCAGCAGGAACATGGCGCTGAATGCAAGCGGAGGCAATTTCATCTTCCGCTCCTTCAACTCGTCCGTGAGCGCCCCGGCCACTCCTTTGGGAGGATAGGCCGTCCTTTACTAAGCGTCCTCATTGTACACGCCGTGGCGAAACGGCCAAGGCAAATTGGCGTAATTCAATACCGTACATGATTTTATGTTCCTTTTGAGGGGGTTCACCCTAGGGCGGCAAGCGGCATAGACCTGAGTGGGGCCGCCATTCCGCTCGCCGGTCAGCTCAGGCCCTATTCGCAGGAGCGGCGGAGCTTGGTCACCGCCAGGTGGGCTTGGCGGGTGGGCTCGGGCAGGCGATAGCCGCCGGTGGCGGCCAGCGCACAGGCAACGGCCTCGTCGAGGGTGATGCGATGACCGACGGAGATGTAGAGCGGCTTGACGCCGTCCTTAGTCCGAACCACCGAGCCGACCACGCGGCCGTTGAGCTTGAGCTGGACTTTGCTGCCGCGCTTACGGCCGACATCGCGATGCTCGCCGCAGAGGCGACTCTTGGCCACACCGACCGCGGGCATATCCAGCCATAGCGCCACGTGGCAGGCCAGGCCCAGCCCGCGCGGGTGGGCTTGCCCCTGCCCGTCGCACATCAGCAGATCGGGGGTCTGTCCCAAACGACGGACGGCCTCGATGACGACCGGCGCCTCCCGGAAGCTCAGCAAGCCCGGCACGTAGGGAAACACGCATGGCTGGACGCAGTAGACGTGGGCAATCACACGGCCAATGTGTCGGCGTCGCACAACACAGCCGCCGCGGCGATCTTCCGACCATCGGCCACCGGCGCACAGTCCGTACCGACAATAGTTCGAGGCGGCCGGGCGAGCGGTTCCACGCGGACAGCCGACGCCAAATCCCCCTGCAACCCAATCGCCTCTTTCGGCGTGAGGTCCCATTCATGTCGAATGGCCCCGGGCATGGCAGTTCCTCATGGACCGCGTGACATACCACATCAAGGATAAACAGAGATGAACGCAGATGAGAACAGATGAAAGCTTCTTCTCTAATTCACTATCTGTGTTTATCTGTGTTCATCCCTGTTTCTTGCTCGTTCGATGACGGGCCGTTCCCTTACGCCTTCATCACCTTGGCGACAGCCCCCAGGGCTGTTTCGATGTCGGCGGCGCTGGTCTCCAGGTTCGGCACGGCCCGACAACTACTGCCGTCGCCCAACAACAGCACGCCCTCGGCTTCCAGGCCCGCCGACAGCTGGGCCGCGCGGCCGGGCACGTTGAAGTAGACCAGGTTGGTCTCGATCATGGCCGGGTCGACCTCGATGCCGTCGATCTGGGCCAGGCCTTCGGCTAGGCGTTTGGCGTTGGCGTGGTCCTCGGCCAGCCGGTCGCGGTTATGCTCGAGCCCGTAGATGGCCCCGGCGGCAATCACGCCCGCCTGCCGCATCCCGCCGCCCAGCATCTTGCGGAACCGCTTGGCCAGCGCCACAAACTCGGCGTCGCCGGCGATGGCCGACCCCACCGGGGCGCCCAGGCCCTTGGAAAAACACACCGCCACCGACTCGACATGCGAGGCGTAGTCGGCCTCGGCAATCCCCGACGCCACCGACGCGTTCCACAACCGCGCGCCGTCCAGGTGCGTCTTGGCGCCAACGTCGCGCGCGGCTGCGGTGACCTCGGCGATCTGCTCGATGGGCCAGACCTTGCCCCCGCCGCGATTGTGGGTGTTCTCCAGGCACACCAGCGACGTCCGCGGGTAGTGGATATCCCGGCCGCGAACGGCCTCGCGCATCTGATCGGCCGTGAAGACGCCCCGGTCGCCCTGCACGCGATGACACATCACACCGGAGACCACCGCCGGAGCGCCGGCCTCATACCAGAAGATATGACTGTCGGCCTCGATGATGATCTCATCGCCCGGGACGGTGTGGGTCTTGATGGCGAGCTGATTGGCCATCGTCCCGGAGGGCACGAACAAGGCCGCGGCCTTGCCCAGCAGCGCCGCGGTCATTTCTTCCAGCCGCTGAACGGTCGGGTCGTGGCCCAGCACGTCGTCATCGACCTCGGCAGCGGCCATGGCCGCCCGCATGCCGTCGGAAGGCTTCGTTACAGTGTCGGATCGGAGATCTATCATTTCAGTCCCAACACGTCCTGCATCGAATACAGCCTGGCCGGCTTGCCGACCACCCACTGGGCCGCCCGTAAGGCGCCGCGGGTGAAGGTGTCGCGGGTGTGGGCGGAATGGCCGATCGTGATGGTCTCGCCCAGGTTGCCGAAGTGTACGGTGTGCTCACCGACCGTATCGCCCACGCGCAGCGCGTGCATGCCGATCTCCCCCGGCTGACGCGGGCACGTGCCCCCGCGGCCGAGCACAGCCACGTCGCCATAGTCCTTGCCGAGGGCCTCGCAGATGCTCCGGGCGAGCATGATGGCGGTTCCGGAGGGGGCATCCTTCTTGAACCGGTGATGGGTTTCGGAGATGTCGATGTCGTAGTCCGGGCCCAGCGCCTGGGCGATCTCCGCCACCACCTTGGCCAGCACGTTGACGCCGACCGACATGTTGGCGGCGTGAACGACGGGAACATCAGCCGCCACCTCGGCCAGTTCGGCCAGTTGGCTCTCGGTGAGGCCCGTCGTGCCGATGACCATAGGCAGAAGCTTCTGATGGCAGATCGGCAGCCAGTGCATGGTGCCCTCGGGCAGTGAGAAGTCGATCACGACGTCGGGCGCGTCGGACAGATCGCTGCTGACGGCCACGCCGAACGGGCCCACGCCCGCCAGGTCGCCGATGTCCTTGCCCAGGTCCTCGTGCCCGGGCGACTCCAGCGCCGCGACGATGTCGAACTGCTCGGATTCAATGGCCAGCGCGGCGATCCGTCGCCCCATCCGCCCGGCCGCTCCGGTAATGGCTATCTTGGTCATGGTTCGGTTCCTTGCTCCGGCCTGCTGGTGTACCGCATCGGCGGGCGAAACTCAACGGTGGCTTGGGTCGGGCAGGCCCGTCGGCTAGGATGTCGGCGTGCAAGGCCTGGTCCCATTCCTGATCGAAGCGTCCGGCATTTCGCTGTCGGGCGTGGTTCAGCCGGGCGCACTGACGGCGGCCACGATCTCAGCGGGCACGCGTCACCGCTGGGCGGGCACGTGGACGGCCATCGGCCACGGGCTGGTGGAACTGCCGCTGGTGATCCTGATCATTCACGGCCTCGATGACATCATCAAGCTGCCGAAGGTCAAGATCGCCATCGGCCTGGCCGGCGGGGTGTTCCTGCTGATCATGGCCATCGGGCTGTTCTTTTCGATCGGCCGGCCCGGCGGCGGCAGCGCGCCAGGCGCCGCCAAACACCGTCACCCGCTGTGGACGGGCGTGATCCTGTCGGCCGGCAACCCCTATTTCCTTCTCTGGTGGGCGACCATCGGCCTGGGTCTGGCCACGCGGGCCGAGAAGCTCGGCATGATGGCCTTCGCCTTGTTCGCCGCCATTCATTGGTCGCTGGACCTGATCTGGCTGACGCTGCTATCGTGGACCACCTTCAAAGGGGGGCGACTCATGGGCGAAAAGGGCCAACGCATCATGCTCAGCATATGCGTGGTGGCCTTGGTCTACTTCGCAGGCGTCTTCCTGATCGACGCCAGCCGCGACTTACTCGACATGCTTCGCCCGGCCTACTAGCAGCCGCTCAGACTTCCACGACCCACACGTCGGTGCGTTTGTCTTTAGCCACGTTGAAGGCGACCCATCGGCCGTCGCGGTCGGTGGAGGGATGGGCGTGGGTGGCTTGGGTGTACCCGTCGATGGTATTCAGCTCGGTCCCGTGGGCGCAGATGGTCTCGAAGCGGGGTTCCTCACTGTCGTAGTACAGCCACTGCAGCTTGTCGGGCGTGAGATTGCCGTCGATGATAATGGCGGGCCGGCCGCCGCCGGCGGCCGCCACGTGGCCGTAATGGCGGCCGTTTTCGAACGTCCACTCCCGGTAGATCTCACCATTGGGCCGAACCGCGCCGATGTACCACGGGCACGGGCCCCAGACCAAATCGGCCGGGCCGTGATACAGCAGGAACTCCCCGGACCAACTCCACGCGGCGTGGATTTGGAACTTCGCCCGGGCCCGCGGCGGCAAGGCCGTCAACTCGCCGGTCGAAATCCGCAGCGCCCAGCAGCGGGACGTCTTGGAGTAATCACCCCCGGAGTGCCACATCGGCGGGCGGTCGCGGTCCAGGTAGAACAGATCGCCATCGACCGGATTGTGCTCCACGTGGCACATCCGTTTGCCCGGGTCTTCGAAGACGACCTCGGTATCGCCCCCGGCCAGCGGAACGCGAACCAACCGCGAGACCATGCCCTTCCCGGCAATGAAGACCTCCTTGGGATGGCGATGCTGCTCGGGCGGCAGGCCGGCGATTTCGTCGGGGTGGGCCCGCACCACGGCCGTGATCAGCTCGGTCTCGGCCGGGTCGACACTAATCATAGCCCCGCGCCATTCGACGCCGATGTCCTCGATGATGACTCGCTCTTCCAGCGTGTGCAGGTTCACGGCCCGCATGGTCTTGCCGTGCCAGAACGGCATCCACCCGCTCTTGGGCGCCACCATGGCGGCCCCGACCATCTTCTTTTCGCCGGGGATCGGGTCGATCAGGCAGGTGATGTCGCCGGTGGGAACATGGGCGCGGCACAGCGCGGTCACCCCGTCACGGAACGTCGAGAAGATCATGAACTCCCCGTCTTCGGTAAACGTGGTCCGCGTGTGATACGGGGCCTTCTCGTTAATGTCGCCGGTGGTCGTGATGCGCCGGACGGTTCGGCCGGTTTCGGCGTCGGTGTGCGTGGCGGATTCGTTCCAGGTCTCGCCCTTGATCATCATTGACTCCGCAAAACAGATTCAACAGGGATAAACGCAGATGAACACAGATTAGGAATCCGATGTCTGGAAACAGACAGAAACATCTGCCTTCATCCCTGTTACTTCATTATCGTTGCTCGCGCTGCTTGTCCGTGGCTTTGGCCAGCGTCTTCTTCTCTTTGGCGCTCAGGCTGTTGATGCCCTGTTCGTGGATCTTCTTGAGAATCTCGTCAATGGTGCGGTCGTCTTCGGTCTCTCGTTGCATCTTGCGCTGCCACGCGCCCTGGCTGACCTTCATTCGTGCCGAAGCCGCCTGCACCGCCACCCGCGGCAAGACCCAAATCCAAATCGCCCCGCCCAAGGCCCCGCCCATGTGGGCCACCGCCGACCAGAACGCGCGCCCGTCGTAGCTCTGATGCGCCACCGCTGCGATGATCGCCTGGGCCGCCCCACCGAACCACAGCAGACCCGCCACCCACATCGGCATGGGGATCATCATGAACAGGTACACTTTGACCTTCGGGAACAACACCAGACAGGCCAGGAAGACGGCATACACACCCCCCGAAGCGCCCACCAAGCCGACTCCTGCGTTCAACCCCGGGACATGCGCGAGAACGGCATACACCACGCCGGCCAACGCCCCGCTGGTCAGGTAGAACCACAGGAACCGCTTTCGGCCCCAGACTTGCTCGACCAGCCGACCCAGGAAGAACAGACCGAACATGTTCCAGAAGATGTGCCCCAACCCGCCGTGCACGAACTGGAAGGTGACATATCGCCACGGCTGCCACCAGTCGAGACCGCTGACGGCCAAGGCGCTCTTGATGGGGCCGAAGGTATTCGGTTGGGCGTCCCGGCTGAGGACCTGAACCAGGAACACCCCCGCGTTCAGCAACACCAGTATCTTGATCGCCGACATCGGCCGATTGGCGCCAAGCCCGCCGAACGGCATCCGAAAGCCGCCCCCCGGCGGCTCGTTCATGTATGGCCGATCGTAGATGCCCACTACAGCGTGCCCTTTGTCATCCAATACAGCGCCAGCCCGGCGATGGTCTTCGAATCGTGGATGGTTCCGTCCAGGATCATGGCCCGGATTTCATCTTCGGTGTGCGGGGCCAGCTTGATCCGCTCGTAGGTCTCCAGCTTCTGCTCGCCGGTGGACAGCTCGGCGGCCAGGTACAGGTGGAGGTTCTCGTCGGCGTTGCCGGGGGCGGAGTAGTATTCGCCCAGGCGGACCAGCTTGCCCGCGACGTAGCCGGTTTCCTCGGTCAGCTCGCGGCCGGCCGCGGCGGCGCCGCCCTCGCCGGGGTCGAGTCGCCCGGCGGGCAGCTCGTAGAGGTCTTCTTGCACCGCGAAACGCGTGTTGCGGATCAGGAGGATTCGCCCGTCGTCGAGGACCGGCACGATCACGGCCGACCCGGTGTACTGGAAGTAGTCGCGTTCGACAATGCGGCCGTCGTCCATCTGGAGTTTCACGAAGTAGCCCTTAACGGTATGCCCGTCGAAGGCCAGCCGATGCTCCAGGAACCGCTCGCCGAAACCGTGAGTGTCAGATGTCATAGGCGGGTGATTATAGGCCCGCCGACAAACCCACACAACTACGGGGGCATTGGGCCTTGTGGGGGAACTGGGCGGGGCGTATCCTGACCAACCGAAACGGCCCCGAACGACCGCCGGCCGTCCAAACCGGAAGGAAATGCCATGTTCCCGACAAATCGAAAATGGATCATCGTGGCCTGCGCCCTATTGACGGCAGCGGTTCTCTGTCCCGCTCAGGACGCCGACCAGGCCCCCGCGCCGTATCACGACAAAGTCAACGGGTTCACCATCATGCCGCCGCCGGGGTGGGTCACCAGCCAGGCCGATGAGACCCAGGTGTTCTTTAACAGCCCGCCCGACGGCGACGACGAC
>CAYRZU010000092.1:0-10626 GCA_964428895.1 uncultured Planctomycetaceae bacterium | reverse complement strand
ATAACGCCCAGTACAACTGGGGCGACGGCAAGAGCCGGGACTCGGCCTTCCTGAGACTCTCCAACGCCGGCGTTGTCGGCAGCTACTGGTCGGCCGCCGCCGAGGCCAGCAAGCTGGCCCACGGCGTCACCATCGGCCCGGCTTCGTCGTTCGTAACCGGCGATGCCGAGGGCGATGTGGGCCTATACGGGTACGGCTGGTACTCGGTCGTCGGCCAGTTCGGCGGTCGCGGCTATCTGGGCTTCTACATCGACAATGCCGCCACCGGGCGCCACTACGGCTGGGCCGAGGTAACCATTATCAGCAGCCGCAATGAGATCACGCTCCACCAGTACGCCGTGGAAACGCAAGCCAACGTTGCGATCGATCCGGGCTCTTTGATGGGCCCGTTCCAGCTCATGGGCAGTGGTGATGACGACGTCAACGCCAACGACGTCGATGTCCTGCGAGCAAACCTGGGTGATCCGGAGTATGACATCAACTTCGACGGGGTCGGCGACGCCGACGACATCGCCCACCTGGTCCGCCAGTTCGGGGACCTGACCGGCGGGGGCGTCGGCACGGAAGTCGGCGACGTGAACTTCGACGGCCTTATCAACGCCACGGACCTAATTCTCATGGCGACGGCGTTCGGCCAGACGGGCCAAGGCTACGCGGCCGGCAACCTCAACGCCGACGACGTCGTCGACGGCACGGACCTGGCGATCCTGAAAGCCAACTTCGGCTACGCCGCCTCGGCCGTGCCCGAGCCGATCACGCTCAGCCTCCTGGGCCTGGGAGCTGCGGGCCTGACCATCAAGCGGCAACGCGAGTAAGAGAAGACGGCCATGACCGAACGGCGAAAGAAGCTCTCTGGTCGGCTGGCGGCCTATTCGCTGGCGGCCGGCGTGGCAGCTGCGGGCGGCCAGACCATCCAGGCCGTCAATGTGGTCTACAACAACGGCGGCGCCGGCTGGTTCTCCGCCCGGCCCCATTTCGGCGGGCAGACCGGCGGCTATGACATGATCCTGTTCAAGCTGGACGGGACCGTGTTGGTCGGCGACGCCGCGATCGACCCGACCCTCCCGAATACGCCGTCCATCGAGTTCATGGGCGAAAGCTACAACTACCAGTACCACTGGGGCGACGGCAAGAGCCGGGACTCGGCGTTCCTGAGACTCTCAAACGCCGGCGTCGTCGGCAACTACTGGTCGGCCGCCGCTGAGGCCAACAAGCTGGCCGGCGATGGATACATCGATAGCAGTTCGTCCTTCGTGACGGGCGACGCCGAAGGCGACGTGGGCCTCTACGGTTACGGCTGGTACAGCGTCGTCGGCCAATTCTCCGGCCGCGGCTATCTGGGCTTCTACATGGACAATCCCGCCACCGGCCGCCACTACGGCTGGGCCGACATCACCATCAACTCCGCCCGCAATGAGATCACCCTTCACGGCTTCGGGGTGGAAACACGACCCGACGTCGGGATCTATGCCGGAGGGTTCTGGGGGGGGGCCTACGATCTATTCCCGGATTTTGACGATGACGATGACGTCGACGCTGACGACATCGACGCCCTCCGGGCCAATCTGGGCGATCCGGAATACGACCTGAACCTCGACGGGGTCACCGACGCCGACGACATCGCCCACTTCATCCACCATTTCGTGGATATCACCGGCGGACGGGTCGGCTCGGAAGTCGGCGACGTGAACCTCGACGGTCTCATCAACGCCACGGACATGATGCTCATGGCGGCGGCATTTGGCCAGGTGGGTCTCGGCTACGGCGACGGTAATCTCAACGCCGACACCGTTGTCGACGGAACGGACCTGGCGATCCTCAAGGCCAACTTCGGCTACGTGGCTTCAGCCGTGCCCGAACCGATCACGTTCAGCCTTCTGGCGATGGGGGCCACAGGTCTGACCATCAAACGGCAAAGGGCGTAGCGTAGGCCGACAGGTCGGGGAGCCGGCGGCGCAGGTCCTGGCATCCGGGGCTGCAGTTCTGCTACACTGGTGGAATTGAGCCCGGGCACTATGGAATCTTTGAACGCCGCCAATCAACAACGCCCACGTCGCCGCCTGTCGCTGCTTCATGTGCTTTCTGCAGCGGTGGTTCTGGTTGGCATTGCCTTGTACGTTCTGCCGCGCTGGGCCCGGGGGCCCAACCGCCCCAACGTGATCCTGATCAGTATCGACACCTGCCGCGCCGATTATCTCAGTTGCTACAAGCCCGACCGGGCGACCACCCCCCACATCGACGCGCTGGCCGACCACGCGACGCTGTTTGAAAACACCGTTTCACCCGTGCCGATCACACTGCCGGCCCACTGTTCCATGCTCACCGGCCTGATTCCGCCCGTCCACGGCGTGCGCAATCAGCCCGGGTACGCGCTGCCCGCAGTCGTGGCTACGCTGCCGGAAATCCTCCAGACCCATGGCTATCAGACCGGGGCCATCGTCAGTTCGTTCGTTCTGGACCACCGGACTGGGCTGGCCCAGGGATTCGACACCTACGACGACGACTTCCGCGACGGCCGCAGCCACGGATGGGGCAACGAACGTGTCGGCAATGAGACCTCGGCCGCAGCCGTCGAGTGGCTTCGTCAACACGCCGACGGCGAACCGTTCTTCCTGTTCCTGCATTACTACGACCCCCACCTGCCCTACGAGCCGCCCGAACCATTCGCCAGCCAATTCCCCGACGACCCCTACGCCGGGGAAGTCGCCTTCACCGACCACTGCATCGGGACGGTTCTGACCGAACTGAAGGCCCTGGGGCTTTACGAAGACGCCCTGATCATCATCACGGGCGACCACGGCGAGATGCTGGGCGAGCACGGTGAAGAGAGTCACCAGTTCTTCATCTATGAGTCGGCCATCAAGGTGCCGCTTCTGGTCAAGCTGCCGGGGCAGCGCCATCGGCGACGGGTGGAAGAGGTGGTCGGCCTGGTCGACATCGTGCCGACCGCCTGCGGGCTAACTGGCTCCCGCCGGGGCTTATGGGACGGGCAGGATCTGACCCCCAAGCTAACCGGCGATCCAGCCCCGACCCAGCGCGACCGCCGATACGTTTACACCGAGAGCACCACGCCTCTGTCCTATGGGGCCAACCCACTGCTGGGACAGGTGGGCTTGCAGTGGAAATACATCCAGACCACCCGCCCGGAACTGTACGACCTTCTGGCCGATCCGGGCGAAACGCACAACCTGGTGGCCGACCGCCCCCACCTCGCGCGTGACCTGCAAATTCGCATCGAGGGCCTCACCGAACAGACGCCCGGGGGCACGGACCGGGAGGCGGATATCTCCGACGAGCAGCGAGAACGCCTGGAATCGCTGGGATACGTCGGCGACACCATGGTAACCGGCCCGGCGGTGTTTGACCCGAATCGGGAGGACCCCAAGGATCTGATCGACGTTCACGTCGCGTTTCAACGCACGTTGGAACTGGATGATGTCCAAGCCGAAGCCGAGATCCGGGAGTTTCTGGCCGAGCGACCCAGGACCCGCATCTTCCGCCTGGCGCTCGGCCGGAAGCTCAAGAAGCAACAGCGATACGGCGAGGCCGTCGAGCAGTTCACCTCCCTGATTGAGTACTTCCCCAGCGAAGGCATCACGTATGTCGAGCGAGGTCTGGTGAGGGAACTCATGGGCGATACTACTGAAGCGGCTCGTGACTTCCGGCAAGCCCAGAAGTTGCTGCCCGCAACATCCCCCTGGAACGCCAAGTGCACCCGAGCCCTGCAGCGGATCGCCGAGCTCTCTGAGAACTGACCTGCCTGACCGGCCAAACCGGTCCTCCGGCTGGAAGGCCACGCCTGAATTGCGTAAAATGACGTTATTGGTCTCGCCCAGTACGGTTGGGCCCCACCCGTAGGTTTGACGTATAAGCACGAAGCCCGCAATGCCCTTACAACGAAGCTTGATCGTTCGAATTGTGTCGATCTCCCTGGTCGCTGTCGCGGTGGGGTTGTGCTTTGTCCGTTGGGGGCCCGATGGCGCGACGGCGGCCAAGCCGAACGTCATTCTGATCAGCATCGACACGTGTCGCGCCGATCACCTCGGCTGCTACAACCCAAGTCGGACCATCACCCCGAACATCGACGACCTGGCCGCCCAGGCCACGCTGTTCGCCAACGTCGTGGCGCCGGCGCCAATGACACTGCCAAGCCACGTCTCCATGTTCACCGGGCGGATTCCGCTGGCCCACGGGGTCCATGACAACGGGCAATTCGTCCCCGCGGGCAATCAGATGCTCGCCGAGATCCTCCAGGCCAACGGCTACCTGACGGTGGGGTTCGTCAGTACGACTGTGCTGGCCAGGCAGTTCGGCCTGGATCAGGGGTTTGACCTCTACGACGACAGCATGGCAGTTGACGGCCAGATCCAGAACGAACGAACCGCCGACCAGACCACCCGACGGGCAATGGATTGGCTGGTGCGGCGCGATCGCGACAAGCCCTTCTTCCTGTTTGTGCACTTCTACGATGCTCATTCTCCCTACGAACCGCCCGAGCCGTTCGCCTCCCAGACGCAGCACCCCTATGCCGGGGAGATCGCGTTCGTCGATGCGAATATCGGCCGTCTGATGGCGGCCCTGAAAGCTGAGGGCGTCTACGACTCGTCGATCATCATCGTAACCGCCGATCATGGCGAAATGCTCGGTGAACACGGCGAAGACGATCATGGCTACTTCATTTACGAATCAGCCATCAAGGTGCCTCTGATCCTCAAGCGTCCCGGCCAGCAGACGGCGCGGCGAGTGGAATCGATCGTGGGCCTGGTTGACCTCACACCATCGATCTGTTCGATCGTCGGCGCCGACGTGCCAATGGATATGGCTGGGCGGGACATCGCCGACCAAGCCGACGATACCGCGACCGGACCGCGCTGGCTCTACACCCAGAGCCCCTACCCTCAAATTGTCTTCGACACCAATCCGCTGCTGGGCTTGGTGGACGACCGCTGGAAGTTCATCCTGACCACGAACTCGGAACTGTATGACCTTTCGGTCGACCCCGGCGAGCAGGCCAATCTGCTCGCCACCCATCCGGCCCGGGCCAGGACGATTCGGGACCGCCTGGATGCCGTCGTCGCCGGGGTGGTCACCCGGATGTCGGCCGAACCAGCCGCCAATGACGCCCAGACACGACAGATGCTAGCGTCGCTGGGCTATGTCGGATCCGGCCAGCAGCAGGCGAATCTCGAGATCGATTTGGCCAAGCCCGATCCGAAGGATTTTGTTGACGCCTACGCCGAGTTTCACGCGACCAAGGTACTCCGGGATGAGGGGCGTATGGATGAAGCGATCGAGAAGTGTTCGGCGCTCGCCCAGGCCCATCCCGGCGCTCGCGGGCTCCAATGGGCCCTGACGGATCTGCTGGTCCAGACCGGCCGCTTCGCCGAGGCCCTGGCGCCCTGTGAGTTGCTGGAGGATCTGGCGCCGGACGACCCGAACACACACGCGATGAAGGGCATCGTCTGTGGGCGGCTGGGGCGGTACGCCGAAGCCCGGGCGGCTTTGCTGCGGGCGGTCGAGTTGGACCCCACCTTGATACGCGCTTACCGAGAGCTTGGCGACACGCACATAGTATTGGGGGAGTACCCAGAGGCGGCCCAAGCCTACGAGGCGGCCTTGGCGTTGGATGACCGCAATCTGTATGCGTTGAATAATCTGGCCTGTCTCTATGTCGACTACCTGGGCGAGCCCGACAAAGCCGTCGCACTGGCCCAGCGAGGCATGGCATTGAAGGGGGACGTGCCGATCCTCATGGACACGGCCGGGTGGGCGTTGGCCAATGTCGGCCGGTATGAGGAAGCATACGATCTGATTGCGGCGTCGGCGGCGAAGTACTCCGTGCCGGAGACACGATATCACTTGGGGTGGGTACTGGAGAAGCTCGGCCGCCAGGCCGACGCCCGACGGGAGTATGAGACGGCCCGTGACCTGCTCGGTGACGACCATGCCGACCCGATCTACGCCAAGGCGACCGAGGGCCTGGAGCGTGTGACCCCGCCGTAGATCGTGACCTCGGGCCGTTGGCGAGGCCCCACACGAAGGACATCCATGGAAACAGCCAACACCAATCCTCACCGCCGGCGCCGATGGTTCCCGCTGCTGCGAATGATTTCAGCGGTGGTTGTGTTGGCAGGGATCGGGCTGTGCCTCTTGCCGCGATCGTCGGCGGGCGCGGATCGCCCCCACGTGATCCTGATCACTCTGGACACCTGCCGGGCCGACCATCTGGGCTGCTACAATCCGGCCAGCCGGCTGACGCCCAATATCGATCGGTTCGCAGAGACCGCAACGGTGTTCCGGAACTGCGTCGCCCCCGTCCCGCTAACGCTGCCCTCGCACGCCTCGATCATGACGGGCCAGATCCCGCTGGCCCACCGGGTCCACCAGAACGGGGCCACCGTGGACCCGCGCGACGTGCTGCTAGCCGAACGCCTCCGTGATCGCGGGTATACCACCGGCGCAATTGTCAGCCACCTTGTCTTGAGTCGGCCCTTCGGGCTGGACCAGGGCTTCGACGTCTACATGGACAAGATCGACAGCTCGGAGGGAATCGAAAGCGAACGGCGCGGTGAAGCGACGTCCGCTCTAGCAGCGAAGGGGCTCCAGCGGCGTGTGGCGAAAGGGGGGCCGTTATTTCTGTTTGTACATTACTATGACCCCCACGATCCGTACGAAGCGCCCCCTGCTTTCGCCGAGCGGTTCGGCCCCAGTGACGCCCAGCAGTACGCTGCGGAGGTCGCCTACGTTGATCATTCCGTCGGGCAACTCTTCGACACGCTCAAGGCGCTGGATATCTACGATTCGTCGTTGATCATTGTCGCCGCCGACCATGGGGAAATGCTGGGCGACCACGGCGAGCGCGATCATAGCTACTTCGTTTACGACTCCGCCATCAAGGTGCCGCTGATCGTCAAGCTCCCCGGTCAGAAGCAAGGCCGTCGGGTGGATGATGTTGTCGGGCTGGTCGATATCGCCCCGACCGTTTGCTCCCTGACCGGCGCCGACCCGCTGGTGAATATTCAGGGGCGAGACTTGGGCCCGCTGCTTCGGGCCGACCGGGCTCCCCAAGACGCTCCGCCTCGCTACCTCTACTGCGAGAGCCTCCTGCCGAACACGTTCTACAACGCCCATCCCGTCCTGGGGCTTGTGGGACGTCGTTGGAAATACATTCACTCCCCCCGACCCGAGTTGTACGACCTGGCCGCCGACCCCGCCGAAGCCAACAACCTTGCCCCGACCGACCCCCACCGGACGCGGTCGTTGGCCGACCAACTCCAGGAGATCATGACGCAATTCGCCGAGGGAGGCCAAGGCCGCCAGCAAGCGGATATGGACCGCCAGACGCTTGAATTACTGGCGGGGCTAGGCTATGTGGGCTTGGAACGGCGTGTGGAGGTCGATTGGGATGCAACGACCGATGACGCCAAGGACCTCATCGATTTCCACAATGTGTTCCATCACGATGTTCGGGGCTTGGCCCAACAAGGCCGGACCGACGAAGCAATCGCCCTGTGTCAGACGTTGATCGAAGAACGCCCCGTCGCGGCGGAGTGCTACGTTGCCGTGGCCATGCTCCAGGGGGAGGCGGGCCGACACGACCAGGCCCTCCTCACCTACAACGCCCTGATCGAGTTGGAACCGGCCGAGCCCACCTTCCGCGTGGAGCGCGGACTGGTGTACCGGACACTGGGGCGAACGGCAGAGGCGGTCGCGGACTTCCAGACCAGCGCCGAGTTGGCTCCAGCCAACCCGCGGATTCTCTTGGCGGCGGCAGTGGCCCTGGCGGACCTCGGCGCCGCCGAGGAGGCGGCGGAGGCGTATCGGGCCGTTCTGGCGATCGATCCGTCGGACATCAAGGCGCTAGGAGGACTGACGCTGGTCTATGTGGATGCTCTGGAAACGCCCGAAAAGGCGGAGCCGATTGCCAAACGGCTATTGGACTCTCGCCCTCGTGATCCCAGATGCCAGGAAACGTACGGGTGGGTGTTGAGCAAGATGGGCGACCACGAGGGCGCCCTGGCCTACCTTCAGCCGGCCAGCCGACAGTCCCCGTCGGCCCTGACGCACTACCGACTTGGCTGGACGCTGGAACAACGGGAACGCTCCGACGAAGCGTTGGCCCAGTACCGGGCCGCCGCTGCATTGCTGGAGTCTCAGCAGGATGACCCTCTGCATGCCGTGGTCCTCGGAGCGATCGAACGCCTGGAGGGCCCGTGATGCCTGCCACGACCAGGGCATCCTGCACGTCGACCCCAAAGCCCTCGGGACGACGCTGGATCGTTCGAGTTGTGTCGATCGCCCTGATCGCCGCGGCGGCATGGGGTGTGGTCCGCTGGGGGCTAGCCCGATCAAAGGCCTCCAAACCGAGCGTCATTCTGATCAGCATCGACACCTGCCGGGCCGACTACATCGGTTGCTACAACCCGAATCGGGCCATCACGCCGAACATCGACGCTCTGTCCGAACAGGCCACCTTGTTCGTCAACGCCGCGGCGCCAACGCCGATGACGCTGCCCAGCCACACCTCGATGTTAACCGGGCGGATTCCGCTGGTGCACGGGGTCTACGACAACGGGCAGATCGTGCCGTCGGCCAATCAGATGCTGGCGGAAGTCCTCAAGGCCGAGGGGTACGCGACCGCGGGGTTCGTCAGTTCCGCGGTGTTTGCCCAGGCCTTGGCGCAGTACCGGGCCGCTGCCGAATTGCTGGCGAATCGGCAGGACGACCCCCTGGCCGCCACGCTCGTTGAGGCTATCGAACGCCTGGAGAAACCATGATGCACACCGACGCGACTGATTCGGGCGTGCCCAAGCGATCTCGACGCCGATCGTGGCTGTTCCGACTGATCTGGGCGATAGTCGTTCCGTTGGTGGTGCTGGCCCTGCTGGAGGGGGCC
Source organism: uncultured Planctomycetaceae bacterium (assembly GCA_964428895.1). Taxonomy (GTDB): domain Bacteria; phylum Planctomycetota; class Phycisphaerae; order SM23-33; family SM23-33; genus HyVt-337. The sequence continues at coordinate 1,730 of CAYRZU010000092.1, read as the reverse complement.
CTGCGTCTGGCCGGCGTCGGCCATCCCACCGGATACTTCCTCGGCGTCAGCGGCCAGGACGCCTACATGTCAAACCCACGATTCGGCTGGCGGTTCTTCCCTCGCCGGCTCAGCCGTGAGCCCCGCCCGATTCACGTCCCGGCCGAGAAGGGACCCGATGTATTTCGGATCTTCGTACTTGGCGGATCGGCCGCCCAGGGCATCCCGGATCCGTCCTTCAGTTTCAGCCGCGTCCTGGAGGTCATGCTGGCCGAGGCCTATCCCGATACGACCTTTGAGGTCTACAACGTGGGGATGACGGCCATCAATTCTCACGTCTGCGTTCCGATCGCCAGAGATTGCGCGTCGCACGCGCCGGACCTCTACATCGTCTACATGGGGAACAACGAGGTCCGCGGGCCGTTCGGGGTGGGGACAGGCTATCAGAGCCGCTCGCCGAGCCTGAAGGTCATTCGGGCTTCCTTGGCCGCCAAGAGCCTGAGAATCGCACAATTGCTGGGTCGCCTCACCGACGCCATCACCGGCCGCCAGAAGTCGGGCCCCCGGGAATGGGGGGGCATGGAGATGAACCTGGCCAACCCGGTCCCGGGCAACGACCCGCGGCTGGCCAAGGTCTACGACGATTTCCGCGCCAATGCGCGTGACATCTGTCTGGCCGGCGTTGACGCCGGGGCCGACGTGGTGCTATGCACGGTGGGCGTAAACCTCCAGGACTGCCCCCCCTTCGGCTCGATCCACCGGGCTGATCTCAACGCCGAGGATCTGGCCGCGTGGGATCAGGCGTTTCAGGCCGGCCTCCTGGCCGAACGGACGGGCCATTACGACCGCGCCATCGACCAGTACCGCCGCGCCGAAGAGATTGACCCTCAATTCGCAGCCACACAGTTTCGCCTGGGGCAGTGCCACCTCGCTCTAGACCAGTTGGATCAGGCCCAGGCCGCCTTGCGCCTGGCCCGAGACCTCGACGGGCTTCGATTCCGTACGGACAGCCGTCTCAACGAGATCGTTCGCGACGTCGCCGCCGAACTCGATGATCGGGGAGTGCGGCTTGTCGACGTCGAGCGCGTCTTCGATGGGGCCGCTGACGTGCCGGGCATTCCGGGCAGCGGCTTGCTCTACGAGCACGTGCACATGACCTTCCCCGGCAACTACGCCATTGCGCGGGCGTTGTTCGATGTCATCGCCGATTCGTCATCGTTCGAGGGGACGCCGCCTGTGACGGTGTTGAGCGAGAAGGCCTGCGCCGATCGGCTCGTGCTGACCCCCTGGAAACAGCGGAGCATGGCGACCTACATCGTCGGTACCATGTCCCGGCCGCCTTTCGTCGGTCAATTCGGCAATGACCGGCGTATTGCACTGTGGACCGAGCAAGTCAACGAGGCCGTCGCCCTGCAAACGGACGCCGCGGTGGAGCAGGCGTGTCAGGATTACGCGGCGGCGCTGGCGCGATCTCCGGACGATGTGGAGATGCGGTACGATTTCGGCCAATTCCTCCTGAACGACCTCCACCGGTACGACCAGGCCGAGCAGCAGTTCCGGCTGGTTCTGGAACGTCTGCCGGACGTATCCCGGTATTCGCTGCGGCTGGGGATTTCGCTGCAGGCGCAGGGACGATCGGCCGAGGCGATTGAGGCGTTCGAACGCGCAGTGGAACTGTCACCCAGGCCCGCCCAGATCTCCGCGAAGATCGCGGGCATCTATGACAGAAACAACATGCCGGCCGAGGCGCT
>CAYRZU010000091.1:0-10828 GCA_964428895.1 uncultured Planctomycetaceae bacterium | reverse complement strand
GGTACACGTGGCCACCGACCTGACGCCGGAGCAAATCAAGGCGTACAGGATCGCGGACAATCAGACGGCTACGCTGGCAGAGTGGGACTTCGATTTGCTGCCTATCGAGTTGAAGGACCTGCAGGGCGCCGACTACGACCTGGGACTGCTGGGCTTCGACGATACGGAACTGGCCAAGCTGCTCGACGGCGAGGTGACCGAGGGCCTGACCGATCCTGACGCTGTTCCCGAGCCTCCCGACGAGGCGATTACGCAGTCGGGCGATATCTGGGTCCTCGGCGACCACCGTCTGATGTGCGGTGATTCGGGCAGCGAAGCCGACCTCGACCGTCTGCTTCAAGACGCAACAATAGATCTGGTTGCGATGGATCCGCCATATAATGTGCGGGTCGAGCCGCGCAGCAGTACGGCCATCGCCGCCGGCAACAGTTCCCACCCGGATATGTCGAAGAAGATGCACCACCAGGGATTCGACGTTGCCCGCGGCGCTACCGATCCGAAGAAGGCCCGCAAGAAGATGCGCCCCAAGGACCGGCCGCTGGAGAATGACTTCGTCACCGATGAGGCGTTCGACGAGATGCTGCTGGCCTGGTTCGGTAACGCCTCGCGCGTGCTGAAGCCCGGCGGTTCGTTCTACATCTGGGGCGGATACGCGAACCTGGGCAACTACCCCGCGCCGCTGAAGGCTGCCGGATTGTACTTCAGCCAGGGCATCGTCTGGGACAAACAGCACCCGGTGCTAACCCGCAAGGATTTCATGGGGGCGTTCGAGATCTGCTTCTACGGCTGGAAGGAAGGGGCGGGCCACAACTTCTACGGGCCGAACAACGCCACCGATCTCTGGCACGTCAAGAAGATTCCGCCGCAACAGATGGAACATTTGACGGCCAAGCCTGTGGAGTTGGCCGTCCGTACGCTCCAGTACAGTTCGCTGCCGGGAGAAAACGTCCTGGACCTGTTCGCCGGATCTGGCAGCACGTTGATCGGGTGCGAGCAGACGGGGCGCAAGTGCTACACGATGGAGATTGACCCCCTGTACACAGATGTGGTCGCCGACCGCTATCAGCGATTCACCGGCCGACCGGCCATCCTGGAGCGAACCGGCGCCTCGCCTCTGCCCATGAAGCCTCGCGAGGAGAACATGCGATGAATACCGATCGAAAGCCAAAAGGATACATTACGAAGTACGGTTATCGCAGGGTCAGGACACCCGGTGAGCGCCGCCTGAAGATGGAGCACGTCCTGGTCTGGGAAGAACGCCACGGCCCGGTTCCCAAAAGAAAGGAACTGCACCACATCAACGGCGACAAGCTCGACAACCGGATCGAGAACCTGCAACTGGTGACGCGGCTGGAGCATAAGCGCATCCACAGCGGCTGCGAGCTTCGCAGCGGCGTGTGGTGGAAGAAATGCCGCGAATGCGGCGTATTCAAGCCGGTTACGGACTTCTACCAGTACCCGGGCCGCAACGGGGTGATGGGCAAGTGCAAGCCCTGCTGCAGCCGCCTGGCTGTGGAATACAAGCGGAAGCGACGGCAGCGCGCCCGCATGAAGGCGATGGCTATCGCGACACTGATGGCGGTCCCGCCGCCGGCGGCGGAGGTCAAGGCCGCGCGTATCGCGGCCGAGGAAGAGGCGGTGTTGGCATGAGCGAGCATACATCACATTTTGCCAAGGTGCTTGAAGGCCTCCTGGACGACGCGTTGCGCAGCGAGGTCATCGGCGGTGTCTCCGTGGCGGACGTGTTGGACTACGTTGACCTGGACATCGCCTACAGCCCGGTGATTGAACACCCTGTCGCCGGCGACTGGCCGAGGCCCGAAGAGTTGGACCTCGCAAAGCCGGTAAAACGCGACGACGGGCGTTACGAGATTCGCCGCCAAACCGACGCCGGACCGACGTTTGAGATTCTCGGCCCGGAGACAGTGCGCATCATGCGCGCTCGGTGGCTGCTCTGCCGCGACCACTTCGCCAGGTCGCTGGAGCAATACAGTCACCCCGAGCGGCAGCGGATTCTGGCCGATTTCTTCCCCCATGGGCTCTGGAGGCCCAAGTGATGTGCAATATGCTTCTGCCCATTCATGAGGAGGCTGCAACATGATATTCCGCCCACGAGCAGGACAGCGCGTCCGCATCCACTACGCCAAGCGGTCGGCGTCCATCATGCCGCACCATGGCATGGTGGGCGCTGTGTGCGTGGCATCGAGTGGCCCCGGTCCGCGAAATGTCGGCGTGGAGACCGAGGCGATGATCGTCGTGGTTCCGCGCGGGAACCTGGTCGGCGTCGGGAAACCCAAGACGAACAGGCCGAAGAGCACCCCAGACGCCGAGGCGACCGGGGTGGAGGGAGAAGCGTGATAGTGACGTTACTTCGCCAACGTGAATTTGCCGCGTTCGACCTTGCGGAAGCGGGCGTCGCTGCCCTTCGTGGCGATCTCGCGGATGATGGCGGCGTAGATCGTCGCGGCGGGCGTCTTGCCGCCCGTTCGCCAGAGGCCCTTGGCCAGCATTCGCTCGACCATTTCCTTGGCGCCCAGGGGTTCCTTGGCCTCGGCCAGGACCTGCGCGGCGGCGTCCAAGCCGCTCGGACGTTTGGCCCCCTTGGCGTTACGTTGGCCCGTGTCGCGTTGTTTCGGCGTTCTGGCCTTCGTGGTCGCTTTGCCGGTCTTTTTCTTGGCGGTTGGCACCGTGACGCCCTTGGCGAGGTTGCCTTTATCGACGGCGTCGACCGCCTTGGCGACGCCCTTCTTCCGCGCTGCGGTTTCCGCCTTCGCCTCGGCCTCGTACTCGGCCAGCGAAACGATTCTTTTCCGCTTGCCCGGGCGCTGGGGCGCCTTGCCCCGCAATCGCTGGCTGCTCTTGACGCGAACCTTTCGGTTGGTCAGCACGTTGACGCCGTCCCATCCGCCATGGGGATTCTCGACGGTGATGCGAACGTCCGCCATCGACCCGCTGACCTTGCAGCGGTACGTCTGTCCGATTTTGACTTCGTTCTTCTTCATTGCTCTGTTCCTTCTGCTGGGGGTTTAGGAATGCAGCTCATCGAGGCTGCGTTGGATTTCGGAATGCTCGACGCCGGAGAAGAACGCCAGCGTCTCGATCAGGTTTTCGCGGACGTGTTCGAGCGAGCCCACCGACGCCCAGGTGACCTGCTGGCCGTCCTGCTTGTGGAGTTCGCACTCGATCCAGTCGGCCAGGCTGGCGATATCGGCCCGCGCCCGCTTGAAGGCGTCCATCATTCGTTTCGTGTTCGGTTTCGTCGTCATGGTCGCAATATCCTTTCAGTCTGCAAAGTACTGGAGCACGCGGAGGTACTCCTCGATTTCGCTGTTGCTGCCTTCGTAATCGTCCAGGGCGTGCTGGAGGATTTGGGCCATCGACCACTGGTCGTCGCGGTCGTCGGCCTGAACCTCGTGGCTTCGCTCGCTACCGGGCGTCAGCAGTTCCACGGTAATGTGGTCGTCACCCTGCAAGCGGCAGATCCTGGCGAAGGCCCCGGGCATCCCCGGCCCGCCGTCGCGGAGTGTCGTCTTGCTTGTTCCCGCCAGTTCGATGCTCGTGATTCTCATTGTTGGTCTCCTCTATTCGGCGTGTATGGAAAGAATCGTGCTGGGCGTGTACCCGCAGCGGCGGGCCTCGGCGCCGATGGCCTTGCGGATCGCGCTGCCGGGCTTGGCGGCGTAGTACAGCTTGGCCAGTCGCTTCCAGCCGAGGACCTCGACCCGCTTGCGCCCGTTCCGCATGGTCGCCGTCAGCCATGCGTGCGTTTCGGTGTTCGTTTTCTTCGTTCTCATCGTAACTCCTTTTCTTGTAATGGTTTGTTCTCGCATGTTCCACTGACATGTTTGCTCGGAAGGCGGCACAAGGGAAGGGAATTCCGGCCCCGAATGCGAGAATCTTTCGCCCGTAACTGTCGAACATATAGCAGCTTAGAGCATGCGGCGAAGATTCCCTCTGGAATTAACCGCCCGGTGGGCGGGAGGACAGGCCGATGAGCGATAAAACGCCCAGTATCACGGCGCTGACGGTGGCCCAGGCCGCCAAGGTGCTGTCGGCAGCCGGCGGTCGGCGGATCACCGAGGATATGCTACGCACCGACATCGACGCCGGCGCGCCCGTCAACACCAACGGGACGATCAACCTGGTGCACTACGCCGCCTGGCTGGTGAGGGAGATGGCCGGTGGCGATTGACCCGCGACAACTTCGCCCGTCGACGCTGACGCGGATGCTGAACTCCACGCCCCTGGGCGAGGTGATCAGCGAGCGGCAATTGCGCCGCCACCGCAATCGGGCCGGATACCGCGTCGGCGACGAGAAGCACGTCGACCTGTTCCGCTACGCCGCCTGGCTGGCGTGGCTGCGCCATAACCCCGCGCCGGCCAGGGAGCCGACTGACTACGAGGCGATGAAGGAAGCCGCACGCGCCCGCAACGCCGAGCTATCAGCCATCGGGCGGGACATCGGCGACATCCCCGAGGTGGTCGACCCGGACCGGAAGGCCCTCGCCGAAACGGATTTTCGTCTCTTCTGCGAGGCGTATTTCCCCCAGACGTTCAGCCTGCCCTGGTCGGACGACCACCTGAAGGTGATTGCCAAGATCGAGCAGGCCGTTCTGCGCGGCGGGCTGTTCGCCATGGCGATGCCGCGCGGCAGCGGAAAGACATCGCTGGCCGAGACGGCATGCATCTGGGCGATGCTGACCGGCGCGAGGGATTTTGTCTGCCTGATCGGCTCGGACGCCGGGCACGCCCGCGGCATGCTCGAGAGCATCAAGGTCGAATTCGAGACCAACGAGCGTCTGCTGGAGGACTACCCCGAGGCGGTCTACCCGATCCACGCCCTGGAACGCATCCACAACCGCGCCAAGGGGCAGTTGTGCAACGGCAGGCACACGCGGATTGTCTGGACCGCCGACGAGATCGTCCTGCCGACCATCCCGGATTCAAAGGCTTCGGGTGCGATCATTCGCGTGGCCGGTATCGAGAGCCGTATTCGCGGCATGAAATTCAAGCGCGCCGACGGCCGAGCGGCGCGCCCGTCGCTCGTGGTGCTCGACGACCCGCAGACCGACGAGTCGGCGCGCAGCGACCAGCAGGTCCGCACGAGGATGGAGACGCTCAACGGCGCGATACTCAACCTCGCCGGGCCTGGTCAAAAGATATCGGGGATCATGCCATGCACGGTGATCCGACCCGGCGACATGGCCGACCAGATCCTCGACCGGGACAAACATCCGCCTTGGCAAGGCCAGCGGACGAAATTGATCTACTCGTTCCCGGCCAACGAAAAACTCTGGGAGCGGTACGCACAGATCCGCGCCGACAGTTTTCGCAACGATGGCGACGGCCGCGAGGCCACCGAGTTCTATGGCCAGCACCGCGAGGATATGGACGCCGGTGCGGTCATAGCCTGGCCGGAACGGCACAACACCGACGAATTGTCCGCCATCCAGCATGCGATGAACCTCAAGTTGCAGGATGAGCGAGCCTTCTGGGCCGAGTATCAAAACGAACCGCTGCCCGAGGATGAGGGCGATGCCGACCAGGTCACCGCTGAGCAGGTCGCAGCAAAGGTCAACGGCCATCAGCAAGGCATGGTTCCCTTGGGCGCCAGCCACCTGACGATGTTCATCGACGTGCAGGGCAAGGCCCTGTTCCACACCGTGGTCGCGTGGGAGGATGATTTCACAGGCTACGTGGTTGATTACGGCGCGTATCCCGATCAGCACAGGGCGTTCTTCACGTTGCGGGACGTGCAGAAGACGCTCGGACGGGCCGCGCCGGGGGCGGGCCTGGAAGGCTCGATCTATTCGGGCCTCGAAAAACTCACCGCCGATTACCTGTCCCGCCGCTGGCGCCGGGACGACGGCGCGGAGATGCGTATCGAGCGATGCCTGATAGACGCCAACTGGGGCCAGTCCACAGACGTGGTCTACCAGTTCTGCCGGCAAAGCGCCCACTCGGCGGTCGTGATGCCCAGCCATGGGCGCTACGTAGGGGCCTCCAGCGTGCCTTTCAGCGAGTACAAACGTAAGCGCGGCGAACGGGTGGGCCACCACTGGCGCATCCCCAACATCCAGGGGCGCCGCCAGGTCCGCCACGTCCTGATCGACACCAACTACTGGAAAAGCTTCATCCACGCCCGCCTGGCCGTGTCCATGGGCGATCCCGGTTGCCTGTCGCTGTTCGGCCGCAAGCCCGCCGACCATCAACTCCTGGCCGAGCACGTCACCGCCGAGTATCGCGTAAGGACCGAGGCGCGGGGCCGCGTCGTGGACGAATGGAAGCTCCGCGCCGGCGGGCCGGACAACCACTGGCTGGACTGCGTGGTCGGCTGCGCCGTCGCTGCGTCCATCCAGGGCGCTTCCCTGCCGGGTGTATCGGGCGGGCCGTCCAGGCCTCGGCGGCGCATCAAACTATCGGAACTGCAGCGGAGCCGCTGACCATGAACCAGACCGCGACACCCAAGCCGTCCACGACGCCGCACGTGGGTCTGGTCTGCCGTCGCTGCGGCTGCGGTCACTTCTATACCGTCTACACGCGGCGGCGCAACGATGGGATCATTCGCCGAAAAAGGTGCCGAAACTGCGATCGGGCGATCACGACACGCGAAAAAATCGTCTGACATACCATATCTGGCACGATTTTCATTTCTTGCTCGATTGGATGTGAAGTTCTGAGGCTCTGCGGCAATAAGCACTATGACCGCCCAAGGTGGACCCGGAGCAGAGCCCGTGACCGACACACTCGACAACTCGATCAAGACCAACGCCGAAGGCCCGGCCAGGGCCAGCGGCGACTCCGGCAGCGTAGAGCAGCATAAGCTCTCCGATCAGATTGCCGCCGACAAGTACCTCGCCAGCAAGAAGGCGGCGGCCGGCGCGGGGCTGGGCGTGCGTATGGTGAAAATCTCGCCGGGAGGGACAGCCTGATGTGGCCCTTCGGTAAGCGCAAATCTCGCAAGTCCCGGGCTCTGGCCCGGATGATCCGCGCCCGGTTTGATGCGGCGGTCACCAACGTCGAGAACGCCCGCCACTGGGCGAACGCCGATGGACTGTCGGCCGACGCGGCCGCCAACGCCAGCGTCCGGCGGACGCTCCGCAATCGCAGCCGGTACGAAGTCGCCAATAACTCCTACGCCAAGGGCGTCGTCCTGACGCTCGCAAACGACATGGTGGGCACTGGACCGCGCCTCCAGGTCCTCAGCGACGACGCGGAAGCCAACCGCATTGTCGAGCAGGCCTTCTCGCAGTGGGCCTTAGCCGTCGGCCTGGCCGAAAAACTGCGAACCATGCGTATGGCGAAGGCCTCCGACGGCGAGGCGTTTGCCATCCTGACCAGCAACCCGAAGTTGGGCGCCGAGATCAAGCTGGACCTCCTCCTGGTCGAGGCCGAACAGGTCGCTGCGCCGCAGGCCTTCATGCCGATGGCTAACGAGGTCGACGGTATCGCCTTCGATCCGTTCGGCAACCCCGTGGCGTACAACGTGCTCAAGAAGCACCCCGGCGACCTGCAGTGGTCGCCCGGCCTGGAGTACGACCGTATCCCGGCCGATGCGATGATCCACTGGTTCCGCACCGACCGGCCGGGCCAGCATCGGGGCGTCCCGGAAATCACGCCGGCGATTCCGCTTTTCGCCCAGCTTCGGCGCTACACGCTGGCAGTCCTCGGCGCCGCGGAAACTGCCGCCGATTTCGCGGCGGTGCTGTTCACCGACTCGCCGGCCCAGGGTGAGGCTGCGGCTGTCGAGCCCATGGACGTGGTTGAACTGGAAAAACGCATGGCCACCGTGCTGCCGGACGGCTGGAAGCTCGGGCAGATCAAGGCCGAGCAGCCGGGCACGACCTATGCCGAATTTAAGCGGGAGATTCTCGGCGAGATCGCCCGCTGCCTGCTGGTGCCGATCAACGTCGTCACCGGCGATTCCAGCAGGCACAATTACGCCTCGGGGCGATTGGATCACCAGACGTACTTCAAGAGCATACGCGTCGAGCAGTCCCACCTGGACGAGGTGGTCTGCGACCGCATCCTCTCGGCGTGGCTGGGCGAGGCTGAGCTGCTGAGCGAGTTTTCCTTCCTTCGCGGCCTTGGGAATATTCCGCACCAGTGGTTCTGGGACGGTACCGAGCACGTGGACCCGGCCAAGGAGGCGACCGCCCAGGAGCGGCGGCTAAAGAACAACACGACCACATTGGCGGACGAGTACGCCAAGCAGGGCAAGGACTGGGAGACGCAGCTCCGCCAGCGGGCCAAGGAAAAGCAGCTCTCGATAGAGCTGGGATTGACGGAATCCGAGACAGCGCCGCGGCGGGATGAACAGGCCGAAACAGCAAGGAGCAACAGCGATGTCAGATAAAAAGCAGCTTACGCACGTGACAATGACCGCCACACCCACCATCGAGGCCGCTGGCGGTGAAAAAGACGACCTGCCGCGATTCAGCATGGTCGCCTACACGGGCGGGACGATGCGAATCGCGGGGTTCCCGCACGCGGTCGTGGTCGACCTTGCCGGACTGGATATCCCCAGCCAGAACCTCCCGATCCGGCTGGATCACGAGCGCCGCCAGGGCGTGGGACACACCCAGCGTATCGCCGTCGATCAGGGCCAACTCGTTGCCGAGGGCCTGATATCGCGGGAAACGTCCTGGGCGCGGGATGTCGCCAAGAGCGGCGTCAAAGGCTTCCCGTGGCAGGCGAGCATCGGTGCGGAGGTCGTTGAGGCCGAGTTTGTGCCCGCCGGCGGCCGGGTCGAGGTCAACGGCAAAGAGTTTACGGGGCCTATGCACGTGGTGCGGAAGGCCGTCCTCAAGGAAATCAGTTTCGTCGACAGCGGGGCGGACAAAGGCACATCCGCCAGCGTCGCCGCAGAGAGCAACCAGGAGAATACCATGAAGACCAAAGTCAAAGATGACACGAAGACTGCGCCCGACCCCGAGGTGAAGGAGCAAGGCAAAGTCGAAGCGGCCGGCGACAAGGGCGCCGAAACCCTCACCCCCGCTGATCCCGTGGCGCAGATGCGCGCCGAGGCTGCCGCCGAGACCAAGCGGATCGCGGCGATCCACAAAGTTTGTGGTAGCGACGGCGAGCACGCCGACATCGAGGCCAAGGCCATCGAAGAGGGATGGGACGCCACGCGGTGCGAGTTGGAGGTCCTTCGCGCCTCGCGGCCGAAGGCGCCGGCGATTCACGCCCGCGACGACGAAGGGGTGACGGGCCAGGTCCTGGAAGCCGCGTGCCTGATTACCGGGGGGATTCGGGCCGATGACCTCACAGCCTCCCATGGGGAGCAGGCGCTGGAGGCCGCCACGAAACGCTTCCGAGGCGGGATCGGCCTGCAGGAACTGCTGCTCGAGGCGGCGTGGGCCAATGGATACACAGGCAGGAACTTCCGCGACAGCCGGGCCGTGCTGCGGTTCGCGTTCCGCCCGGACCTGCAGGCGGCTTTCAGCACCATCGATATCGGCGGCATCCTGTCCAATGTCGCCAACAAGTTCCTGCTGGAGGGTTTCTTCAGCGTCGAGAGGACCTGGCGGAACATCTGCGCGGTGCGGAACGTGTCGGACTTCAAGACCGTCACCAGCTACCGGCTGATCGGAACCGATCAGTACGAGATCGTCGCTCCCGGCGGTGAACTCAAGCACGGGACGCTGGGCGAGGAATCCTACACCAACAAGGCCGACACCTACGGCCTGATGCTCAGCATCGACCGCCGGGACATCATCAATGATGACCTGGGCGCGATCACCACTGTGCCGCGCAAGCTCGGCCGAGGCTCGGGCCTGAAGATCAACGATGTGTTCTGGACGATCTTCCTGGGCAACAGCGGATTCTTCAAGACGGCAAACAAGAACTACGTCACCGGCGCCGACACGGCCCTGAGCATTGACGGCCTGACGAAGGCCGAGGTCAAGTTCATGGACCAGGTCGATTCCGACGGCAAGCCGATCGGGATCATGCCGACAGTCATACTCGCGCCCACGGCGCTCAGTGCGATCGGGACTCAACTGTTCAAGTCGCTGGAGATCCGCGACACCACGGCCGACACGAAGTACCCGATCGCCAACCCGCACCAGGGCAAGTTCCACGCCGAGGTCAGCCGCTACCTGTCCAACAGCAGCTACACCGGCAACAGCGACAAGGCGTGGTATCTGCTGGCCGATCCGGTGGATGTGCCGGTGATCGAGGTGGCGTTCCTCAACGGCCAGGAGTCCCCGACCATCGAGACCGCCGAGGCGGACTTCAACGTCCTGGGCGTCCAGATGCGGGGTTATCACGATTTCGGTTGTGCCCTGCAGGACCCCAAGGGCGGGATCAAGGCCAAGGGCGAGGCGTAAAAGGCGCCCCCCCTCAGCAAGCAATCGACAAACCCGAAACAGCAGGAGATTTGAGATATGGCGACAGCAACATTCATCCATGACGGCAATGCAATCGACTACACGCCCTCTGCGGCGGTGGCCGCAGGCGACGTAGTCGTACAAGGCGACCTTATCGGCGTCGCAAAGCAGCCGATCGCCGCCGACGCGCTTGGCGCACTGGCGGTTCGAGGCGTTTTCGACTTTCCCAAGGCCGCCGGTGTCGGTGAAGCCATCACGGCCGGCGCGAAGGTCTACTGGGACGCCGGAGACACCGAGGCCAAGGAAGACGACGAGTCCGGGGCCAACAAGTACCTCGGCAAGGTGGCCGCCGCGGCGACCGATGACGACACGACCGTCCGCGTCCGCCTGGAGCAGTAATCCGTGGCGGACCTGCTGAAACAGGGCTCTGACTGGCTGGAGCAGATGCGAACGGAGCACTGCTCCAGCCAGGTCGAGTACCGCCGCGACGTGCA
>CAYRZU010000090.1:0-10948 GCA_964428895.1 uncultured Planctomycetaceae bacterium | reverse complement strand
GAGGGCTGACCTTCCAGGGTCTGCATCAGGTTCGGCTTGATGGCGTCCTTCATCAGGACCATCATCGCGCCCGCACAGCCGATTTGCTCGGCGGTGACGGGGTCGCCGTCTTTGTTCAGGCCGATGATGATGCGACCCAGGCGGGCCCGCATGTCCTTCATGTCGGTCGCCAGGGCCAGGATGGCCATGATCTCCGACGCGACGGCGATATCGAAGCCGGTCTCGCGGTTCGGGCCGTCCATCCACTTGTCGCTCTTGCCGATTTCGATGTTCCGCAAGGCGGCGTCGTTGACATCCACCACACGACGCCAGGTGACCATGTCCGAATCGATGTTCAGCCGCGGCAGGCCGGTCTTGGCCCAGGCCTCGTCGTCGGCGTGCTCTTCATGCTTCATCCGAGCGTCGATCGCCGCGGCCAGCAGGTTGTTGGCAATCGAAACCGCGTGCAGGTCGCCGGTCAGGTGGAGGTTGAACTCCTCCATGGGGATGACCTGGCTGTAGCCGCCGCCGGCGGCCCCGCCCTTGATGCCGAACGTCGGGCCCATCGAAGGTTGGCGGATGCACAGCAGCACGTTCTTGCCGATCACGCCCATGCCCTGGGTCAGACCCACCGAGGTGGTGGTCTTGCCTTCGCCCAGCGGTGTCGGGGTGATGGCCGTCACGTCGATGTACTTGCCGGAAGGCTTGTCCTTGAGCGACTCCAGGATCTCCAGCTTGACCTTGGCCTTGACGTCGCCATAGGGCTCGAGGAACTTCGGATCGATCCCGGCGATCTTCGCGATCTCGGTGATCGGCTTGGGGGTTGCTGCACGTGAGATGTCAATGTCTGACGGTACTTGGGCCATGTGAAAGCCTCCGAATCTGCCGTTTGAGGTTGCTCTTCTCGCCCAGTGGCGAAAGGTCACTGATAACCCAAGGCCCCATCATCGTCAAGAGCTATTGTGAAGCCAATCACGATGCGGCCACCCCCTCCTCCCCCCCCAACTTGTCATTGACCCCAGTGGCCAAGTCCGGTACTTCCTTGGCTCCCACGAACGACCCAGTGGCCTCGGCCGCGAAAGGATAGCTGTCATGCACGAGCAAGAATTGCGTTTCCGCCAGATCCACATGGATTACCACACCACCCAACACATCCCCGGTGTCGGCGCGAAGTTCGACCCGGATGAGTTTGCGGATACGCTGGCCAAGGCGGCCGTCGACTCGGTCACGGTGTTCGGCCGTTGTCACCACGGGTGGCTGTATTACGACTCCAAGAAGTTCGCCGACCGCATCCACCCCAACCTGGCCTACAAGCACCTGCTGCGCGACCAGATCAAGGCCTGCCACAAGCGCAACATTCGGGCCCCAATCTACCTGACCATCCAATGGGACCACCTGCTGGCCCGCCAGCACCCCGAGTGGATCACGCAAGGCCCCGAGGGCCAACTCAACGGCACGCCGCCTTACGAGGCCGGGTTCTACAACCACCTGTGCGTCAACACCCCCTACCGGCAGTTCCTCAGAGAACACGTGGCGGAGGTCTTCGACCTGCTGCCGGTCGACGGTCTGTTCCTGGACATCGTCCAGAGCGTCGATTGCTCCTGCCCGTTCTGTCGCGAACGCATGAAGTCGGCCGGTGTCGACGCCGCCGATGACGCCGAGCGACAGGCCTTCGCCTTCAAGACCATCAACGAGTGGAAGCTGGAGATGACGGCCCACATCCGCAAGTTCGACAAGGACTGCACGATCTTCTACAACGCCGGGCACGTGGGCCCGCACGACCGCAAAGCCGCCGCCGCCTACACCCACTGGGAACTGGAAAGCCTCCCCGGCGGAGGGTGGGGCTACCTGCACTTCCCGGCCACCCAGCGATTCGCCCGCAATATGGGCATCGATTCGATGGGCATGACGGGCAAGTTCCACACGTCCTGGGGCGACTTCCATTCGTTCAAGAACCCCGCGGCCTTGCAGTTCGAGTGCTTTATGATGCTGGCCCTGAACGGCAAGTGCTCGATCGGTGACCAACTGCCCCCCGACGGCAAGATCTGCAAGCACACGTACGATCTAATCGGCTCGGTCTATCGGGACGTCGCCGCCAAGGAACCTTGGTGTCGGCTGGCCGAGGCGGTCGTCGATATCGGCGTGCTGACGCCGGAAGAGTTCAGCGAGAACATCGGCCACCTGCCGCCGACCGTCTTCGGCGTCACCCGCATGCTGCAAGAAGGCGGCCATCAGTTCGACTTCATCGACAGCAAGAGCCCCTTCGGCAAGTACAAGCTCCTGATCCTGCCGGATACCATTCCTGTCTCGCCGGCCCTGGCGGCCAAGCTGGACAAATTCGTCGCCGGCGGCGGCAAGCTGATCGCCTCGCACCGATCCGGCTTGAACGAAGCGGGCGACGCCTTCGCCCTGAAGTGCCTGGGCGTGGATTTGGTTGGCGATGCCGAGTTCAGCCCGGACTTCATCGTGCCGGCCGGCGACATCGGCGCCGGCCTGCCGAAAACGGAGCACGTGATGTACACCAAGGGCCTGGCCGTTAAGCTCCGCAAGGGCGCCAAGGCCCTGGCCGAGACGAAGCTGCCCTACTTCAACCGCACCTGGGAGCATTTCTGCAGCCACCGGCACACCCCCAGCGCCCACAAGCGCGGGGACGCGGCCGTCGTGCAGAAAGGCAACTGCATCTATTTCATGCACCCGATCTTCACCGAGTACGCCGAGAACACCCCGCGTTGGTGCAAGCAGTTGATCCTCAACGCCCTGGACATGCTGCTGCCGGATCCGGTCGTTCGGCACGACGGGCCGTCTACGGTGGTCGCCACGCTCAACAAGCAAAAGGCCGAGAAACGCCTGGCCCTGCACCTGCTGCACTACATTCCCGAACGCCGCAGCCAGCATTTCGACACGATCGAAGACATCATCCCGCTGTACAACCTGCACGTCTCGATCAAAGCCCCGGGCAAGGTCAAGTCCGTGCGGTGCGTCTCCGAAGACATGCCCGTCGACTTCACCGTCAACAAGGGCCGCGTGGAGTTCACCCTCCCCAAACTCGAAGGCCATCAGATCATCGAACTGGCGCTGTAGCGGCACACAGATGAACAAAGGGCGGCGGGGCTCCTGCCCCGCCGCCCGTTCCATGCGCCAGTAGGACGATTTACCGGCCGTCTTTGACGTTGAAGATGAAGCTTCGGCCTTGGGCGTCGATGGTGACGTGTTGACCGTCGTTGATGTCGCCGGCCAGGATGCGGTTGGCCAGGGCGTTGTTGATCTTCTGCTGGATCAGCCGCTTTAGCGGCCGCGCGCCGAAGGCGGGGTCGTGGCCGAGCTCGGCCAGTAACTCCTTGGCGACGTCGGTGACTTCCACTGTGATGTGGCGATCACTCAGCCGTTCGGCCAGTTCGCCCACCTGAATATCCACGATGCCGGCGAGGTCTTCCTTGGTCAGCGAATGGAAGATCACGGTTTCGTCGATCCGGTTGAGGAACTCCGGCCGGAAGTGCTGCTTGAGGGCGTCGGCCAGGTACGCGTCGATCTCCCACTGCTCGGCGTGGTTCTCGGTGAGGGATTGGATGTACTGGCTGGCGATGTTGCTCGTCATCACGATGATGGTGTTGCGGAAATCGACCGTGCGGCCTTGCCCGTCAGTCAGACGGCCGTCATCCAGCACTTGCAGCAGCACGTTGAACACGTCGGGGTGGGCCTTTTCGATCTCGTCGAACAGGATCACGCTGTAGGGCCGTCGGCGAACGGCTTCGGTCAGGCGCCCGCCCTCTTCGTAACCCACGTAGCCCGGAGGCGCGCCGATCATCCGCGCCACGGCGTGCTGTTCCATGAACTCGCTCATGTCGATGCGGACCATGGCGTCGTCGGTGTCGAACAGCAGCTCGGCCAGGGCCTTGCACAGCTCGGTCTTACCCACCCCGGTCGGGCCTAGGAAGATGAAGCTCCCGATGGGCCGGCGCATATCGCCCAGCCCGGCCCGATTTCGCCGAACGGCCTCGCTGACCACGTGCAGGCCTTCGTCCTGGCCGATCACGCGGCGGCGGAGGCGATCTTCCATCTTCAGCAGCTTGTCGCGTTCGGACTCCATCAGCTTGGCCACGGGGATGTGGGTCCACTTGGCCACCACATCGGCTATTTGCTCGGGGGTGACTTCCTCATGGACCATGCTCGAGCCGTTGGATTGGTCGGCGGAGAGCTTGTCTTCCCGCTCGGCCAGTTGGGTTTCCAGGTCGCGCAGCTCGCCGTACTGAATGCGGGCGGCGGTTTCCAGGTCGCCGGTGCGTTGGGCCTGGTCCAGCTCGGTGCGCTTGGTCTCGATGTTCTCGCGAAGCGTCTTGGTCTCTTGCAGGCTTTCCTGCTCGGCCGACCAGCGTGCGTTGAGGGCGTCGAACTCGCTCTGGAGGTTGGCGAGCGTTTCTTCCAACTCGTCCAGGCGGCGCTTGGAAGCGTCGTCAGTCTCTTTGCGAAGGGCTTCGCGCTCGATCTGCAGTTGCATGATGCGGCGGTTCATCTCGTCCATCTCGGCGGGCATGGAGTCGTTCTCGATCCGCAGTCGCGAGGCGGCCTCATCGATCAGGTCGATGGCCTTATCGGGCAGGAAACGGTCGGCGATGTAGCGATGGCTCATGGTGGCCGCGGCGACCAGGGATGCATCCTGAATGCGCACGCCGTGGTGGGCGTCGTAGCGATCCTTAAGGCCGCGAAGGATGGCGATGGTGTCTTCCACGCCGGGCTCGTCGACCACAATGGGTTGGAAGCGCCGCTCCAGGGCGGCGTCCTTCTCCACATGCTTGCGGTATTCATCCAGCGTGGTGGCGCCGATGCAGCGCAGCTCGCCGCGCGCCAGCGCGGGCTTGATGAGGTTGCCCGCCGAGATCGCGCCCTCGGCAGCGCCGGCCCCGACCACGTTATGCAGCTCGTCGATGAAGAGAATGATGCGCCCGTCGGAGTCGGTGACTTCCTTGATGACGGCTTTGAGGCGATCCTCGAACTCGCCACGGAACTTCGTGCCCGCCAGCAGCGATCCCATGTCCAGGGCGACCACGGTCTTACCCGTCAGGCCCGTCGGCACATCACCGTTGACGATCCGCTGGGCGAGGCCCTCCACGATGGCGGTCTTACCCACGCCCGGCAGGCCGATCAGCACGGGGTTGTTCTTGGTGCGCCGACTGAGCACCTGCATGCAGCGGCGGACCTCGTCGTCACGACCGATCACGGGATCCAGTTTGCCCGCCCGAGCCATGTCACACAGGTCGCGGCCGTAACGTTCGAGGGCTTGGTACTTATCTTCGGGGGTTTGGTCGGTTACGCGTTGCGAGCCGCGGAGGTCTTTCATCGCGGTCAGGATCGCCTCACGCGTGACGCCGAAGGTTGAGAGCACTTCTTTGGCCGTCGACGGTTCCTCGGCCGCCCCGAGCAGCAAGTGCTCGACGGATGTGAACTCGTCGGACAGCTCGCGGGCCTCTTTCTCGGCCCGGGTGAATACGGCGTTGAGGGCCCCATCCATCCCCATACCGGCTGCCCCGGATTGGCTCGGCATGCGTTCCAGTTCGGACTGCACCACGCCGCGAATCTGATCGACCGGCGCGCCGACCTTCTCCAGCAAAGGCCCCACCAGCCCGCCCTCTTGATCCAACAACGCCGACAGCAGATGCAGCGGCGTCATCGCGGCGTGGCCGGACTCGCTGGCCAACCCCTGCGTGGCCATCAGTGCTTCTTGTGCTTTGACTGTCAATCTATCAAGGCGCATAGCATTACCTCCCACTGGATATAATGCAAAGACCATGCCGGAACGTAACCCCTTCACTTGGAAGCTATTGCCGCTCTGCCCCCTGTCAGTTCCGCCGCTGTCAGGGGCGAACGTGCCATTGCGGCAGATGTGACTGACACCATGTCTGTGCCTGACGTCTTGCAGGGATCGGTGATTTTGCGGATACTCCGGGCCGCCGTTTGGATTTTCGATTTTCAAGTTTCGATTTTCGATTGCTCACCCCTGCGTGGGCGCCCCGTTCGACGGACGAGACGAGATCGTTGTCTGTTCAATCGCAAATCGAAAATCGCAAATCAGAAATCCTCCCCTGGTAGGGTGTCCGAGCGGTTTAAGGAGCTGGTCTTGAAAACCAGTGTGCCGAAAGGCACCGTGGGTTCGAATCCCACCCCTACCGTTCCTTAATTTCGGATTGTGGATTGAGGATTTTGGATTGAGGCTGGCCCTGGCTGGCCAACCCGCAATCCGAAATCGGCACGGGAGAGATCATGGAGTATCGTCAGCTTGGTAGGAGCGATGTGACCGTCTCGGCGGTGACGTTCGGGTCGTGGGCCGTTGGGGGGTGGATGTGGGGCGGACAGGATGAGGCCGAGGCGCTGGACGCCATCGACGCCGCGATTGACGCCGGCATCACGACCATCGACACGGCGCCGATGTACGGCTTTGGGCGGTCGGAGGAGATCGTCGGCAAGGCCATCAGAGGCAAGCGCAACAAGCTGCAGATCCTGACCAAGTACTGCCTCAGTTGGGAAGAAACGACCGGCGAGTTCCAGTTCACGTCCGTCGACGAAGACGGCCGCCCGGTCAGCATCTATAAGAACGGCCGACCCGAGAGCATTATCCGCGAGTGCGAGCAGAGCCTCACTCGTCTGGGGATCGACTGCATCGACCTGTACCAGTGTCACTGGCGCGACACAACCACGCCGGTCGAAGAAACCATGTCGGCCATCGATACGCTGATCAAGCAAGGCAAGGTGCGGGCCTCGGGGGTCAGTAACTTCACGGCCGAAGAGATGGCCGCCTGCAATGCCGTGGTGCCGCTGGCGTCGGATCAGCCGCCGTTCAGTATGGTCCACCGGGAGATCGAGGCCGACGTATTGCCCTACTGCCGCGAAAACAACATCGGCGTGATCGTCTACAGCCCGCTGCAGCGTGGCCTGCTGACGGGCAAGATCAAGCCCGGGCATGTTTTCCCAGAGGGTGATCACCGCGCCGAGGCGGTGGAGTTCCGACCGGGCAACGTGGAGACCGTTAACGCGTTCCTGGCCGAGATTCGCCCGATTGCCGAGGCCCACAACGCCACGCTGGCTCAACTGGCTATCGCCTGGACGATTGGTCGGCCGGGGATTACGGCGGCACTGGTTGGGGCGCGCAATCGGAAGCAGGCGTTGGAGAACGCGGGCGCAGCGGATGTGACACTCAGCGCCGAGGACGTCACGCAGATCGACAGCCTGCTGGACGATCTGCACCTCGACCTGTAGCCGGCTCGGCCATCAAGGGCTCAGCCGATCGCTCCAGCACCACTCGCAGCGGCCCCTCCGACCGCTCCGACCGTGCGAGCGGTGTCGACCGGCTCATCCGCGCCGGCGCACGAAACGGAAACTCACGCTACTCCACATCGAACAGTTCGGCCGACTCGGGCCCGAACCATCCAACGTTGTTGGCCCTGACGACGTCTTCAGAGGGACTCCCGTAGGTCTGGTACTCCGCGGAGAAGGTCATGGTCTCTTCGGAGACTTGCGTGCTGGCCCAAGCCACGTTGGTTCTGCCCATGTGGCGAAAGTGGATCGATGCGTTGGGGGTGGCGTTGCCGGGCTTTTCCGGCGGCTCACAGAAACTGTAGGCGATCATCACGCCCGGTCCTTTGTCCATGCGCAACATTGTCGAATCCGTGAACATGACCGTCTCGCCCGGGCGGACCACGTCGATGATCCGGGCGCCGACCTTGTTGGGGTCGAAGGATCCCCCCGGAATCGGCGGCGCCAAGGGGTTGTAGTCGTCGCTCATGTAGCTGGCGCCAATGGACACCGCGTTGTAGCCGTAGCCGCCGCAGCCGGCCTCGAACGCGCCCCGGGCTGGGTCGTCCAGCTTCTTCATGAAGGACGGGCATTCCTTGATGCCGTCGCCACCGAGGAACTCGTTGAGTGGGCCCCTGGAAGGATCAAATGCTTCATTGGTCGAATCACGCTCGCCGTGCCACCGTTTGAGGTTCGGGCCGAACATATCCTCGGCCGCCAGCACGTAGTGGCCGTAGCTTTCCGCGTAGAGCTGGTTGGCCGTCGCCACGCCGCGAATATTGTTCTTGCAGGCGGTCGATCGGGCCAATTCGCGGGCCATCTTCAATGACGGCAGCAACATCGTCACCAGCAGCGCGGTGATGGCAATCACCACGAGCAGTTCGATCAGAGTGAAGCCCGCCGGATGTTGTTTGCGTGCGGCCATGTAGGTGATCTGAAAGTCGGACGGGGGCCCGGGCGGGCATGGCAAGTGCCCGGGCCCCGTCCTTCCGGGTATACGTACAGCGTGAACCGAAACGTCTATCGTCGGCGTCGGGCCAGGCCCGCGGCGCCCGCGATCGCCAGCAGCGTCAGCGTCGCCGGTTCGGGCACCGCGCCAGCCACGAAGCCGAAGTTAGCTTTGAGGACTTGCAGGTCGGTGACGTCCACGACGAGATCGCAGTTGGCATTGCCGTCAGCAAAGCCAGCCCCGGTCAGGCCAAACGACGCCTTCATCAGCTGCAGGTCCGTAATGTTGATCTCGCCGTCCAGGTTGAAGTCGCCCACGGCCGACCCGCGGCCGACGGTGGTTTCCACGCAGGTCTCAACCATGGTGACGAAATCGTCTTCATCCAGGTCGCCGTCGTTATCGAGGTCGAAGGCCGGGTCGTCGCTGGCAGCGCGGGCTGCCGCGCACAGCAGGTCGATATCGTCGACGTCGACGTCACCGTCGCCGTCGAAGTCGGGCCATTCGTTCAGGACGCCGAGGGCTTCGAGGTCGAACCCGCCGGTGACGCTGGTCGGCCAGGGGTCGTAGATCGGATCGTCGTCGATCGGGTCGCCATCGCCGTCGAAGTAGTCGCCGCGGCCGGGAATGTCGACGATCTTCACGCGCCTGATCGCGCCGAGGTCCACCAGACCGGCTATCACGTCCGGATGGGTCGCCAGGTCGTCCAGGTCGAAGGGGGTTCCCCAGCTATCGCCGCTGACGGTCCCGGCAACGCCGCCACAGTTGACGTGCTTGCCGGCCAGGTTGAACACGTTGGTGGCGTCGATGTATTCGTAGGTGGTGATCACGCCGGGGGTAAGGGAGACGCTATCGAAGCGTACGAAGTTGACGTCTTCGTCGGGGACGTCGACGCCGTCGCTGGAGACTTCCACGTATGCCAGTTCGGCGAACAGCTTGGCGGAGGTGGCTCCTTCCATACCGTTTTCGAAGACGGCGAAGTCGCCGCCCACACCGTTGCGAATGGGAGTATCGAAGGTCATGGTGATTTCGCCCGGGGCCACGCCGGCGGCTAGTTCGCCGGCTGTGAGATCGCCCAGGACGACTACGTCGAATTCGTTGGCCGTCGGTTCATGGTAGGCCAGTTCCTCATCCATCAGATAGAGGGTGCTGGGGGTGGGCGCGTAGTCAAGGTGGCCGGTCGCCCATCCCAGGAACTGGGGATTCACGACGTTGCTTCCGCCGGTGACGCCATCGCCTTCGGGGCCGACCCAGCCGGGCACGGGGGCGTCATAGGTGTTGGTGGGGTCGTTGAGGGCTTCGGAGTACGGGCCGGCCAACGCGGGTGAGGCCGCCAGGATGCCAAGCGTCAGGGCGAGTCCGACACATCTGAGAGTCAGTCTATTATCAAACACGTTCATCAGTCCTTGTCGTTAGCAAGCCGGGCGGGAGCGGCTATGGGGGCTAGCCGCTCCCGCGCCCAGGCCTGTGACGAATCTACTTACGGCGACGCAGCAGCGCCACCCCACCCAGGGCCAACAGCCCCATGGTGGCCGGTTCGGGAACCAGGTTGTCCATGGCGAAATACGCCGGGGTGTTCATGCCGAAGATGCCGTTGTCAGTCGAGCTCAGGGTGAACTCGACGGAATCCACAGCGCCCAGGCTGGTCATGTCGACCCAGGTCCAATCGTCGACGATGTAGTCCAGGCCGTTGTCGGCGAAACGGAAGTCGGCCAGGTAGAACTCCACCGTGCCGGTGCTCGCGCCGCCGTTGAAGCCTTCCATCGTCAGCAGGAACCAGTCCTCGTCGTCACCAGTAGCGCCGCCGAACTTCTTGGAGAAGGCATCGCCGTTGAGCATCGAGAAGTAGGCGTAGGTGCTGTTGGTGAAGAACGCGCCGTCGATCACCTGAGCGGGCGCGCCCAACGTGGCGCTGGGGTTCTCGGTGAAGCCGATATAACCCACGCCGTAGTTGCTGCTGCCACCGGCGCCGCCGCCGGGGATGGCGCTGTACTGATTGCCCCATCCGGGGGTGACGTTGTCGGTGACGTTGGAGACGGCAAAGCCATCCCACGAGGCGAACGTCACGTCGTAGTTGTTGTTAAAGAGGAAACCGCCGCTGCCGACGCCGCCGGCCAGGTCGCTGCCGTTGTAGAAGCTCTCGGGCGCCAACACGGTTTCCTCAAAGGTGGCGTCGGCCGCGATGGCCGAACTCGCCAGAACCAACATCGAAACAACAATCATTGCATTACGCATTGCTCACTTATCCTTTCTTACAA
The DNA here is from genome assembly GCA_964428895.1 of uncultured Planctomycetaceae bacterium. Lineage (GTDB taxonomy): Bacteria > Planctomycetota > Phycisphaerae > SM23-33 > SM23-33 > HyVt-337. The sequence continues at coordinate 481 of CAYRZU010000090.1, read as the reverse complement.
ATACGTCTGTTCTCCTTTCCGGCTCGGCCCTTCCGAAGCCAAGCCGTCCTCTCTCAACATCTCTTTCCCGTGTGAATCTTCTCTCCTTCGTGTTCCTCGCTCATTTGCGGTCGGTCGGGCGCCTAAGCGCAAGGCACGTCGGCCGTCAACCTGAGGGGAGTTTTCGCTGCCGGGAGGGTCGAGAGAATCGGAGCTGATTCAGGCACCGTCTTGGCACTCGCGACCAAGCAACGAAAAAGCCCCAACCATCGCTTCGCGGGTCGGGGCTCAAAGAGCATCTGCGTCCTGCAGACCGATTCACTCGCGGAGGTCAGGTCAGGTTGGTCGCAGGCAGGTCTTCTGGCTTCCGGGTCATCCTCCCACCGCGTCTTCCCGCGTGGACTCCAAGTCCTCGCAGTGACTTTTGTGCGGTGTTCGTCACCGGTTACAGCGGCGCGTCCGCGGCCGACTTTCACGGCCTTCCCTTTTGGTTCCAATCAAG
>CAYRZU010000089.1:0-11180 GCA_964428895.1 uncultured Planctomycetaceae bacterium | reverse complement strand
CGAAGTATAATGCGTCCTAGAAGAAGTTCGCTAAGAAGAATGTGGCCAAGAAGAAGGCCAAGAAGAAAGTCGCGAAGAAGAAAGTGGCCAAGAAGAAGGCCAAGAAGCGACGCTAGGCCTCACTGAGCAACAGCCACACGAAAAGCTCTAACGAGTTAGTCGGCCGCATCCGGCGAACGCTTCGTTCGCCCCGCCGCAGAGAACTGCGGACGGCCACTGCGACCGAATGAACGGTGGGCATCCTGCCACGGCGATGCCCACCGTTGTTTTGCGCCCCGCCAGACTCACAAGGGCTCTCTTGCCAGCACCCTCGCCCTATCTATAATGCATCCCGTGAAGACGATTGCGGTCATGAATCAAAAGGGTGGGGTGGGCAAGACCACCACCGCCGCCAATCTCGGCGCCGGGGTGGCCTCGCGCGGGCGCGATACGTTGCTGATCGACCTCGACCCGCAATGCCACCTTTCCTTGCACTTCAATGTTGAGCCGGATCATGAACAGCAGTCGGTCTATGACGTGTTGCTGGACGAGCTCGCGATTGCGGATGTCTCAACGACGCTAACCGAACGGCTCTCCCTCTTGCCGGGCTCGGTCGACTTGGCGGGCCTGGAATCGAAACTGGCCGGCGTGCCGGGGCGCGAGCAGCGTTTGCGAAAGCACCTCGATGAGGCCAACCTGCCGACCGAGTTCGCCTTCATCGACTGTCCTCCCTCCCTGGGCGTGCTAACCCTCAACGCGCTCTCGGCGGCCGACGAGGTCATCATTCCCTTGCAGCCGCACTTCCTGGCCTTGCAGGGGCTGGGGCAATTGCTCCAGACCGTGGCGCTCGTTCAACAGCGCATCAATCCCCCCCTGCGCGTCGCCGGGGTGGCGCTATGCATGTTCGAACGCATCACGCGACTGGCCAACGAAGTAGTCATCGACCTGCATCAGTTCTTTGAGGCCGCCCGCCAGCAAGACACCCCCTGGTCGAACGCACGGGTGTTTGAGACCGTCATTCGGCGCAACGTGAAACTGGCGGAGTGTCCCTCCCACGGCGTGAGTATTTTCGATTACGACCCCGCCTGCAACGGCGCCAAGGATTACACCGCCCTGACCGATGAGTTCCTGGGGCTGTACACCCCCGTCCCGCCGTCGCCCGCTCCTGTCCCGGCGCCCGACGCGTCCCCCCTGCCGCCGGCCTCGGGCGCCGAACCAACCGATCAGGACGCCTAACGCACCATGACCGGTCGCCCCAATCGCCTCGGACGCATCATGACGGCCATCTGTCTGTTGACATGGTTGGCCGCTTTCATGGCCACGCACGTTCCGGCCGACAGACTCCCCGACATGCAAACCGGCGACCCGGTGCTGCATGCCGTGGGCTACTTTGTGCTGGCGGCGGTATGGATGCTAACCTTAATCGCCCGGGGACGAACCGCGTGGTGGCGCGCGTTTCTCGCCTTTGGGGTCCTGCTGCTCTACGCCGCCATCGATGAACTCACGCAGCCCCTGTTCGGGCGGTTTGGCGCCTGGAGTGACTGGCTCGCCGATATCCAAGGCGCTGCCGTCGGCGTCGCGGCCGCCGAACTGATCGACCGATCCCTTGAGCGGATACGACAACACCGGCCCGCGTCGTCCTGACGCGCGCCGGCGTGTGGTCCATCGCTCTTACTCTTCGAGGCCCGCCTCGGCCACTTCGATCGCTCGCAGCAACGCCTTGGCTTTGTTGATGGTCTCCTCGTATTCCGTCTCCGGAACGGAATCGGCCACCAGACCGGCGCCCGCCTGCAGGTAGGCCTTGTTGCCGCAGATCACCATGGTCCGCAGTGCGATGCAGGTGTCCATGTTCCCCGAAAAATCCACGTAGCCGACGGCCCCAGCGTATGGGCCGCGGCGCGTGGGCTCAAACTCATCAATGATTTCCATGGCGCGGATCTTCGGCGCCCCCGAGACCGTGCCGACCGGCAGCGTCGCTCGCAGCGCGTCGAAGGCCGTCATGCCCTCCGCCAGCTTGCCCTGGACGTCCGAGACAATGTGCATCACATGGCTGTACCGTTCGACCGACATCACGTCGGATAGTTCGATCGAGGTCGGCTCAGCCACACGCCCCACGTCATTGCGGGCCAGGTCGACCAGCATGATGTGCTCAGCCCGTTCCTTGGGATCGGCCAGCAGTTCGGCTTCGAGGGCGAGGTCTTCTTCCTCGGTATGCCCGCGACGGCGCGTGCCAGCCAACGGGCGATTGGTGATCACACCATCTTCGACACGGCAGAGAATCTCCGGACTTGAGCCCACCAGGGTCACATCCGGCGTGGTCAGCAGGAACATGAACGGCGAGGGATTCACCACGCGCAGGGCGCGGTAGATGTCGTAGGGACGGGCGGTGGTTTCCACACACAGCCGCTGCGACTGGACCACTTGGAAGATGTCGCCGGCTGCGATGTATTCCTTGCAGCTTTCAACGACCTTCATGTAATCCTCTCGCGACATATTGGACACGAAGGGCTTCTGCGGCAGGCCCACGGTGGTGATTTCCTGCACGTCGGCGCCGGGGCCTTCGCGAAGCCGGGTGATCAGCCGCTCGATTTCCTCGGTGGCTTTGGCGTAGGCGTTGCCGGGGTCGTCGGTGACGTGCGCATTGGAGACCACTTTGATCGTCTTGCGTACGTGGTCGAAGATCACCATCGATCGGTACAGGCCGAACGAAAGCTCCGGCAAGTCGCGGTCGTCCGGCGGCGCGTCCGGAAGAGACTCGTAGTATCGGATCATGTCGTAGGCCGCGTAGCCCACCACCCCGCCGGTGAACCTGGGCAGGTCGGGTAAGTGAACGGCCTGGTGACCGTCTACCAACTTGGCCAGTTCAGCCAGCGGCTCGTCGCTGGTGACGGTCTGCTCCTGACCGCCCAGAGCTTTGGTGGTGACTTGGTCGCCGCGACCGGTGAACGTCACGTGCGGATCGGCGCCCACGAACGAATACCGCGCGATCCGTTCGCCACCCACCACGCTTTCCAGCAGGAAGGCGTTCTTGGCCGGGGCGAATCCCGGGGGCATGGCCACGCGTTGGTAGGCCATCACCGGCGTGAGTGCGTCGGCCAGCAACTCCCGATAGACCGGTACGGTGTTGCCTCGGTCGGTCAGTTTGATGAATTCGTCAAAGGTTGGGTGATAGTGCTTCATGGTTCGGCGTTCTTCCATCGCGTGGGCCTCGCGGGCCCGCGGCTGCCGCGCGATCACCGCGCGGACATCATCATATGTATCGGCCAAGCCCGACTGAATCGGTCAGGCCCGGTCCGCGGTCTCCAATGGCAGCGACTGCCACGCCACGCCGGCAGCGCCAATGACGCCGGCGTCGTTGCCGAGCGTGGAGAAGGCAATCGTGGTGGCTGGTTCGGTCAGCGACCAGTGGAGACGGCAAAAATGCTCCATAATGGGCGCCATCAGATCGTCACCGGCGCGGATCATGCCTCCGGCCAGCACGATCTCGTCCGGGTCGAGAATCCGGCAGATATTCACGCACGCCAGGGCCAGGTAATACGTACCGCGGTCCCAGACCTCGGCGGCCAACCGGTCGCCGGTGCGGCGGGCCTCGTTGATATCCTTGGCCGTCAGTTCGCCCTTGCGGTCGAGCGTCTCGGCCAGCGAAGACCCGTCTCCATCCGCGAGTCGCTGAGTGGCATGGCGGGCCATGTAGGTGGCCGAGCAGTAGCGCTCCAGGCAGCCGCGCTGCCCGCACCCGCAGACCTCGCCGCCCGGCTCAATGACCACGTGCCCGAACTCGGCCCCGATGCCGTGCGCCCCGTGCAGCACGCAGCCGTCCACGACGATCCCGCTGCCCACCCCCGTGCCGAGCGTGAGCATGACCATGTCCTGGGCGTCGCGGCCGGCCCCACAGATGTATTCGCCGTAGGCGGCGGCGTTGGCGTCGTTTTCCAGGACGGCGGGCAAGTTCATGGCTTCGGAGAGTCGATCCCGCAAAGGCATGTCTTCCATGCCGGCCAGATTGGGCATGCCGATGACCACACCCTCGGCCAAATCCAGCGGCCCCGGGGCACCGATGCCAATGCCGACGACGTCGTCTGCGGAGACACCGCCCACGTCGAGAATCTGCCGGGCCCCGGCGATCATCTGGCTGACCACGCCCTCCCCGCCTTGCTCGGCCGGCGTGGGCAGTTGGAACACCTTTCCCGGCCGCTGCTGGTCGTCCAGCAAACCGAACTTGATGAAGGTGCCGCCCAAATCAATACCGATGCAATACCTGGACATCTCGGGGACCTCGCGGGCAAGGAATCCGGGGCATTGTCGCCGTCGGATGGGGGTTTGTCAAAGCTCGCGCCAACACCCCCGTGCCCGCCGATATCGCCAGCGCCCCTAAGGCTGGCGCCAACTGTCGATCAACTGAAGCTTCTCCGTGCGCGTCATCTGCAAATCATAGCCGGCCAGGTCCGGCGCCACCTGAGCCAGCACCGCCACGATCTGTTTCTCTCGGTCGGCATTGGGTTCGTCGCCCGCCACGGCGATTTTCAGCGCCGCCAGCAGCGGATCCACGGCCCGACTGCCCATGGCCTGCAACTCGGTTTCCGCCGAGCGCCGGAGATCCTCGTTCTCGTCGGTCAGGGAGGCCACCAATTCGGTCACCTTCCGACGGTCGACATCGGCCTGCTGTTCCTGCAACTTGGCCAACATCTGCTCCATCTGATCGCGCTGGGCGACCGTCAATCGGTGCGGTAGATGCTCCAACGCCGCCGCCGCCAACGGGATGGCGCGCGTGTATTCGCCGGCATTGGCCAGGCTTGTCACGTGGTCCCGGAACCGCCGAAGCGAGGCGGCGTAGGCGGCGTCGTCTTCCACGTCGGCCAGAATCGTCACCACCGTCGGATCATCCGCCGCCAGCATGGCCGTCACCCAGGTCTCCCATACGCGCCGCGCCGTTGGCGGGTCCACCTCGGCGAGCGCCTGGTAGGCCTCGGACAGATAGCCGGTCGCCTCCGCCGGACGCGATGCTTCCATCAACGCCAGCGCCAATTCGTACTTGGCCTCGGCGGCCTGACGCGGCTGGTCGGCCTCGGTCAAAGCCGCAGCCAACATCTGCATCACCTGAATGCGTTGGTCGGTGGCGTCGGTTCGGCCTTCCAGTTCCCTTAGCGCCTGCCGGCACGCATCGGCATCGGCGTTGGCCAGAATCGCCAACGCCACCGACCACGCCTGCTGACGGACATCGGCTTCGGGTTCCACGTCCGGCTTGGTCCGATTCAGAATCGTTGCCAGGTGCGTCCGGCCTCCGACCGCCGCCAAGGTCTTGATGGCGGCATGGCGGACACCCCGGTCCGGGTCCTCGGTCAACGGCGCCAGCCATTCGGCCGATTCGGCCAGTTTCAGCGGCGCCAACGCACGCACCGCCGCCAGCCGAACCGTGGCGGCCGAATCGCCCAGCGACTCCCGACAGGCCGCCGAGAACGCGCGGTCCTCCAGCATGCCCATCGCCGTCAGCAGTGCTTCGCGCAGGGAGGCGGTCGCATCGGCGGGCTGAACCGACGCATACCGATCCAACAAGGCCTGGGTCGCCAGGGCCTTTTCCTCCGCGGTCAGGGGATTCTTCTCGGCGATACGGGCCAGTGCGCGAGCCGCCGCCGCCGCGGTCTGCGGATTTCCCGACCCGACCTCGCCTGCCACCACCTCCAACGCCCGGGGGTCGCGCAACTGCCCCAACGAGGCCAACACACCCCGGCGCACCACCGCATCTTGCTCGACCTCTAGCCGCCGCAGCAACGCCGCGGTCAACTCCTGGTCGCCCACCCGCGCCGCCAAATTCGCCGCCGCAATTCGGACGCCGGGATTCGCATCCGCCAGTAACTGCTGCAGCATCTTCCGGGCTTGGGCGGGCGGGACGGCGGCCTCATCCGACCCCGGCTCCAGCAGCAAACGATCCAACAGCCCCACCGCCGCCAGCCGGACCTGCGGCATGGGCTCGCCCAGCAGCCCAACAACCAGCGCGCGTCGCTCGTCGGGTGGCGTAGCCGCGAATAGATTGGCCAGCGACTTGTTCAGTCGAACGCGCAATCGCTGATTGGCCTGAGCGAAGCTTGTCCTCGACCGGGCCTGGCTGCGGGCGATGCGGGCCGACCAATCCGTCTCGGAGGCGTCCTGATTCTCTCGCCACCACTGCTGCCACGCGGCAACATCGTCGCCGAAAGAGCGGATGCCCGTCAGGGCCTCCAGGCCGGCCAACGACGCCGAACGGATGGCGGGATCTTTGTCGGCCAAGATATCCACCATTGCCCCCGCGGCGCGTTGGTCGAGCGTGGGCGCCATCGCATTGATCAGCGCCAGCCTGGCGGCCCGGTCGGCCGAGCGGTCACGAAGGACCGACACCAACCGGCCGAACACTTCCTGCGACCGATAGACCATCAGCGCGCCGGCGGCGGCGGCCCGGTGTTCGTTCGTGCTGGTCTCGAACATCGCCCACAGGGGATCCACAAACACCTCGCTGCCCTGGCCCTTGGCGGCGATGGCCCGGGCGACGACCAACCGACCCGGGGAGTTCGCCTCGTCGGCCAGAACGCGCCGCAGCGCATCGACGGCCTCATCGTTGGGGATCGCGAGCAAGGCCTCGGCGGCCTCGGTCTTATGCTCCAACGACCAGGCCGGGTCGATCAACCGATCGGTCAGTGCGCCGATATTCGCCGGCGCCGAGGTGGTGCCGGCCGTCGGCTGGGCCCAAGCCGGTCTCATCGTGGCCACAACGGTCAGCAACGCGACAACGGCATGTTTGATTGGATAAGGCATCGTTCTGACGGCGCCGTCAAGCGACGCTTTGTTGGGCCAAACGCACCATTTGGGGCTGTGTTTCGGCCAATTTGACCTTCTGTGTACCCCCCCGGCGGGCGGCTGTCAAACCCTGGCGGAAATCCGCAACCAGCGGGCGGTTGCAAACCCGTTGCCGCGCGGTAGGATACCGCCATGCCCGCCAAGAATCAGACGTCCATGACCTACAAGTCCGCGGGGGTCGACCTCGAAGCCGCCGACCAAATGGTCGACCGAATCCGCCCACTGGTCCGCCGGACCTTTTCTCCGCGCGTGCTCGATGATTTCGGGGGCTTTGCCGGTGCGTTCCGCCTGGACTACGCCTCCGGGCTGCTCAAGCGCAACTACCGCAACCCGGTGCTGATGGCCTGCACCGACGGCGTGGGCACGAAGCTGATGGTGGCGTTGGCGGCCAAGAAGCTCGACACGGTCGGCATCGACCTGGTTGCCATGAGTGTCAACGATCTGATCTGCAACGGGGCCGAACCGCTGTTCTTCCTGGACTACATCGCCACGGCCAAGCTAAGCCCCGACCGCATGGCGGAGATCGTTAAGGGCATTTCCGACGCGTGCGTGGAGTCTGGCTGTGCGCTGCTGGGGGGCGAGACCGCCGAAATGCCCGACATGTACCGCGGGGACGACTTCGACCTGGCCGGTTTCGCCGTCGGCGTGGTCGAACGGCGCAAGATCATCGATGGTTCGCGCTGCGAGCCGGGTGACGTGGTCATCGGCTTGGCCAGCAACGGCCTGCACTCTAACGGCTACGGCCTGGCCCGGCGCGTGCTGCTGAACAAGGCCAAGTTCAAGCTGACCGATCGACCCGCCGAGTTGGGCGGTGAGACCGTGGGCGATGAACTGCTCAAGCCCACCCGCGTTTACGTTCGCCCGGTGCTGGACGTGCTGGGCGCTTACCGCGTGAAGCGCACGGTTAAGGCGATGGCCCACATCACCGGCGGCGGCCTGCCGGGCAACCTGCCCCGCGTGCTTCCGGCCGGGCTGACCGTTCGGATCAAGGCCGGCGGATGGAAGCCCCAGGGGATTTTCCATCTGATCGCCGAGGCCGGTCCCGTTGACGCCCTCGAGATGCGGCGGGTGTTCAACATGGGCGTGGGCTTCGCGATGGTGGTGGCGCCAGCCTTCGCCCAGTCGATTATGAAACGTCTGCGCCGCGCCGGCGAAACATGCTGGGTGCTGGGCAAGGTCCGTAAGGGCGGCCCCGAGTTGCAGTGGACCTAGCGGCGGGCCGTTACCGTCGCTTATCTCAGAAAGAGGCACATCACATGGTTGAGCACGAACTCGCAACGCGATTCACCCACCCCACGTATGTGGTCCGCCGGCAGGTCTTCAAAATCTTCGGCGCCGCATTTCACATCTACGATCCCAACGGAGAATTGGCCTTCTACAGCAAGCAGAAGGCCTTCAAGCTCCGCGAGGACATCCGCCTGTTCACCGATGAATCGATGACGACCGAAGTGCTGACGATTCACGCGCGGCAGATTGTGGACTTTTCGGCCGCTTACGATGTGATCGACACGGCCTCCGGCGAGAAGGTCGGCGCATTGAAGCGTAAGGGATGGTCGTCAATGCTACGGGACCAGTGGATTCTCATGGATGCTTCGGACAATGAGATCGGCCACATCAAGGAAGACGCGATGGCCTTGGCCTTGGTCCGCCGGTTCCTGACCAATCTGATCCCGCAGAGCTACAACGTTGTCGCCGGCGACCGCCAACTGGCGACCATGAAGCAGCGGTTCAACCCGTTCATCTTCAAGCTGGACCTGGATTTCACCGCGGATACCGAAGGCCTGCTGGATCGCCGTCTGGGCCTGGCCGCAGCCGTGTTGCTCGGCGCCATCGAAGGCCGACAGCAGTAGCCCCAACCCAAGAGCCCGATGCCCGAAAAGCCCAACGTTCTGGTGGTCGGTTCGATCAACATGGACCTGGTGGTCCACAGCCCGCGTCTGCCCGACGCGGGTGAGACCATTCTGGGCAACCGCTTTGTGACCAACCCCGGCGGCAAGGGCGCCAACCAGGCTGTGGCCGTGGCGCGGCTGGGCGGACGCTGCAAAATGATCGGCGCCGTCGGCGACGACGACTTCGGCCATCACCTGATCGGTCATCTGCGAGAAGAATCCATCAACTGCGACGGCATCAGCGTCCGCGAATCCAGCCGCACCGGCGTGGCTATGATCATCGTGGACTCCCTGGGTGAAAACTCCATCGTTGTCGCCAGCGGCGCCAACCACGAGGTCAACGCTGACGATGACATTTTCCCCAACCAGCATCTATTCAAAGAGGCCGACGTGGTGGTGCTGCAGTTGGAACTGCCGCTGCTGACGGTCCAGGCGGCCGTCGAGCAAGCCCGTCGCTTTGGGTGCAAAATCATCCTGGACCCCGCTCCGGTCCCCCGCCACTTTCCGGCGGAACTCTACAAGGTCGATGTCCTTTCCCCCAACATCCACGAAGCCCGTCGGCTGACCGACCAGGCCACCGAGGAGGACCGCGTCGACAAAATCGCCGCGCTCGAGTTGATCGCCCGCGGCGCCCGGTCGGTGGCGGTCAAGCTAGGCCAGCGCGGGTCGATGGTGGTCTCCGACCAGGGGCTGTTCGAGAAGATCGACCCGTACAAGGTCGCCGTGGTGGACACCACCGCCGCCGGAGACGCCTACACCGGCGCCCTGGCCGTCGCGATCGGCCAAGGCAAGGACCTCGCCACCGCCGCCCGCATCGCCTGCGCCGCCGGCGCGCTCACCTGCCGGCAAATCGGGGCCCAATCAGCCATTCCGGACATGGACGACGTCGAGTCGTTGATGCGCAATCAACCGAAGTGAGCGCCGCTATTCCCCGGCTACGCTGACGATGACCTTCCGCGTCCGTGGCCCGTCGAACTCGCAGAAGAAGATCGACTGCCACGTGCCGAAGGTCATTCGCCCGTCGATGACCGGGACCATTAGCGAACACCCCATCATCGAGCTCTTGACGTGGGCGGCCGAGTTGCCCTCACCGTGGCGGAAGAAGTCATGAGCCCACGGCACGGCTTTATCCAGCGCGGCCAGCACGTCGTGGATGACGTCGGGGTCGGCATTCTCGTTGATCGTCACCCCGGCGGTGGTGTGGGGCATATAGACGTTCACGAAACCGTCCCGGATGCCGGACTCATCCAAAACACCCCCGACCTCGGACGTGATATCAATCATCGCATCGCGACTGGGCGTGCGGACCTGGAATGTGTTCGTATGCATATTCCGTCTATATCACTGCTGCGCGCAAAAAGAAAGATGGCGGGCCCGAAGACCCGCCACCTTGGGTGCTATGCGTCAGTCAGCCGCTCCTAGTACATCCCGTCCATGCCGCCGCCACCGGGGGCCGGCGGGGCTTTCTTTTCGGGAATGTCGCTGATAACCGCATCGGTCGTCAGCAGCAGGCCGGCCACGGAGGCCGCGTTCTGCAGAGCCGACCGCTCGACCTTGGTCGGCACGATCACGCCGGCTTTGACCAGGTCGCAGTACTTGCCGGCCAGTGCGTCGAAACCAAACGACGCTTCCTCGGACTCGAGCACCTTGGCCGCAACCAGGCTGCCCTCGAGGCCGCTGTTCACCGCGATCTGCTTGATCGGGGCTGACAGGGCTCGGCGAATGATGTCCACGCCGGTGGCTTCATCGGCGTTGACTCCCTTGACCTTATCCAGCGCCTTGAGGGCTCGCAGTACGGCCGTGCCGCCGCCGGGGAGGATGCCTTCTTCAACAGCCGCCCGACAGGCGTGCAAAGCGTCTTCGACGCGGGCCTTCTTTTCCTTCATTTCCACTTCGGTCGCGGCGCCCACGTTAATCTGGGCGACGCCGCCGGACAGCTTGGCCAGACGTTCTTCGAGCTTCTCGCGATCGTAATCGCTGGAAGTCGCTTCGATCTCGCTCTTGATCTGCTGGATGCGGCCCTGGATGTCCTTGGTCGTGCCGCCACCCTCGATGAGGGTGGTGTTGTCCTTGTCGATCCGGACGCGCTTGGCCGTACCCAGGTCGGTCATCTCGATGTTCTCCATCGAAATGCCCATGTCTTCCATGATGGCCTTGCCGCCGGCGAGGATCGCGATGTCGCGGAGCATTTCCTGGCGACGGTCGCCGAAGCCCGGGGCCTTGACGGCCACGCACTGCAGCGTGCCGCGGAGCTTGTTGACCACCAGCGTGGCCAGGGCTTCGCCTTCGATGTCTTCGGCGATGATGACCAGGGGCTTACCCGCCTGGGCGATCTTCTCCAACAGGCCGACCAGGTCCTTGATCGTCGAGAGCTTCTTCTCCTGGATCAGGATGAAGGGGTTCTCGAAGTCGACTTCCATGGTCTCCATCTTGTTGACGAAGTGCGGGGAGATGTAGCCCTTGTCGAACTGCATGCCTTCGACC
>CAYRZU010000088.1:0-11489 GCA_964428895.1 uncultured Planctomycetaceae bacterium | reverse complement strand
GGAATCCCCAAGAAGGACGACCGGGGCCGAACGGTCGATGTGCATGCCATGCGGCATACGTTCGGGACGATGCTGAGCAAGGCGGGCGTGGCCCCGCGAACGGCGCAGGCGGCGATGCGGCATTCGTCCATCGACCTGACGATGAACACCTACACCGACCCGCGCCTGATCGACGTGGCGGGCGCTCTGGATGCCCTGCCGGACCTGCCGCTGGATGGCTCGGGCGACCAGCGCGAACGGGCGACCGGGACCATGGACGCCAGCGCGCTTGCACCGCTGCTTGTGACGGATCAGTGCAAGCGGGGCATATCGGGGACTAATGCTGACAAGGCGGGTAGTGAAGGCGGCCGTGGGGTAGGCGAAAGCCAAGCAGCAGAAGCCACCACAAACACGGGGGTTGGGCAAGACGTGACCGGCTCAGACAACGACGAGCAAACTGGGCGTTACTGGACTCGAACCAGTGACTTCTTCCTTGTAAGGGAAGCGCTCTAGCCAACTGAGCTAAACGCCCGAGGTCATCATGATAGCGAATTGAGACCCGTATGCAATCGACCCGGCCCAAGCTGAAGACCCCAGCAACGCGGCGGATTAGGAAATCCGCCGCGCGAAGCGGGCGTGCTCGCCGCTCGCGCGGTAAGCTGCCCGCCATGCGTCGTATCATCCATGTGGATATGGACGAGTTCTTCGCCGCCGTCGAGAAGCTCGACAACCCCGAGCTGGTCGGCAAGTGCGTGCTCGTCGGCGGCAGCCCTAGCGGCCGCGGCGTGGTGGCCACCGCCAGCTACGAGGCCCGCGCTTTCGGCTGCCACTCGGCCATGCCCATGGCGGTGGCTGTCCGGAAGTGCCCGCAGGCGGTCGTGCTGCCCTCACGCCACGCCCGATACGCCGAAGTCAGCCGAGACGTTTTCGAAATCTTCGGCCGCTTCAGCCCGCTGGTCGAGCCCTTGAGCATCGATGAAGCCTTTGTCGATGTCACCGGTTGCGAGCGGCTGCTCGGGCCCGCCCACCGGATCGCCCGGACCATCCAAACCACCATCGCCCGCGAGTTGGGGTTGTCGGCCTCACTGGGGATCGCCCCCAATAAGTTCCTGGCCAAGCTCGCCAGCGACCTCGACAAGCCCGGCGGGCTGACCATCATCACCGAGAAGACCCTCCACGCCGTACTCGACCCCCTGCCGGTCGGCAAGCTGTGGGGGGTGGGCAAGCGGGCGGCTGCGGAGTTGGAGCGGCTGGGTGTCCGCACCATCGGCCAGCTCCGGTCGGCCGAGGAAGACCTGCTGCGGCGCCGCTTCGGCCACGCCGCGGCCGACCAATTCATTCAGTTGGCCGCCGGCATCGACGACCGGCCCGTGACCCCCGACGGCGCCGCCAAGAGCATCGGCCAGGAGATTACGTTCGCCCAGGATGTGGACGAGCTGGATGAGCTCAAGGGCGTGTTGCTGCAGCAGACCGAGCAAGTCGCTCGTCGGTTGCGGGGAGCGGGCCTCAAGGCCCGGACCGTCACCCTGAAGCTCCGCGAGGCCGACTTCACCACGCTGACCCGCTCACAAACATTTGGCGAGGCGACGGATTTGACCGATAATCTCTGGCTGGCCGCCAAGGGCTTGCTCGAGTCTTGGGCCACAATGCAGTTTGCCCCGTTGCGTCTAATCGGCGTGACGGCCTCGCAGTTAAGCGGAGGCTCCGGGCAGCTATCGCTGTTCGACCAAGGCGAGGACCGCGTAAAGCAGCGCCGCATCGATGAGGCTGTCGACCGAATCGTGGACCGGTTCGGCAATGATGCCGTCCATCGCGGCGGCGGAGAGACCCCGCAATGAAACGATCTGTTCTATCCGTGTTGATGGTGGCGGCCTGTGTCGCCTGTGTGCCCCTGTCGTGCTCGGCCAAGCCGGGCCCGGGGAATCTGCTGGACGGCGCGACCTGGCAGTATAGCGCCGACGACGGCAAGACCTTCTCGGCGGCCCCCCCGGTCGTCGGGGCCAAGCAGCAGGCCTTCATCGAAAGCCGCATTCAATTCGACGCCCACGATCTCGCTGATATCGTCGAGCTCGAGCTGGTGTTCAACCTGTCGGCCTGGATGGCGGTGGGGTTAGAGCTCAACGACACACCGCTGGCCCGGCCCGTGCCGGACATGAGCTATCGGAGCTTTGCCGGCATCGACCCGGGCCTGCTCAAGCCGGACGGCAACGTGCTGGCGATCTCCTACGGCGTACTGAACGACCACGACGAAGACCGCCCCTTCCCGCCCATGAAGGCCGCCCTCCATGGCCTGACCCGCGAAGACCTCGCCTTCCAGACCGGCCCGGTCCTGGGCGTCTTCGACGAGGCGACCTTCACCGTGACGGCTCGGACCTCGATCAAGTCCGACGTGACGCTCCGCGCGCGACCGACCGACCCCGATTCCGATGCCGCCGAAGTTGTCGTGACCAGCCCGCCCGGCCTGATGCACCGCTTCAAGGTCCCACACACCGGGGGTCATGAGTATCGGCTCGAGGCCACGATCGGCGACGTCACCCGCACCACCGACTGGCGACCCGCGCCCAGTTGGGCCGACACGACTGACGGCACGCTACGGTTCGTGGTCGTCGGCGACGGACGGACCCATATCGACAAGTGGACGCAGATCGCCGCGGCCATCGGCGCCGAGCAACCGCAGTTCATGGTCTATGTCGGCGACATGGTCTCGGCCGGCCGAAACGACTGGGAGTGGGACACCGAGCATTTCGGCCCGGCCCAAGAGCTATTCGCCACCACCCCCTACTACCCCGTGATCGGCAACCATGAGCAGGAAGCGCCCGTCATGCGGGAGCTCTTTTACACCGCCAGCCCCGACGGCCGCGGGTGGAACTGGGCTCAGCAAATCGGCCAGGTGCTGCTGATCGGCATCGTCGGCCATCACCCCTTCTGGCCCGACTCCGACAACCACGCCTGGCTGGAAAAGACGCTGGCCGAATCCGATGCCAAATTCGTCTTTCTGTTCAGCCACTACCCGGCCTGGTCGAGCAGGCGGACCGGCGCCGTCAACGAAGACGGTGAGCCCTACGACAAGCTGACCTACCAGGGCCAAACCGTCTTTATGCCTCTGCTGGCCAAGTACAACGGCACGGCCTTCATCGTCGGGCACGACCACTTCTACGAGCGAAGTGAACTGCCTACCGGCGTCTCGACCGTCATCACCGGCGGCGGCGGAGCGGGGCTGCGGGGCCGCCCGGACGAGTGGCAGACCAACAACCCCCACTCCAAAGTCTTCGCCTCCCGCCATCACTACACCGTCTTCGAGGTCGACGGCGATACCTGCACCATGAAGGTCATTGCCGACAACGGCGAGGAGCTGGACCGGCGAGTCTGGTCGGCCCGCACTCGGTAACTGGGCCGCCGCCCAACACCATCCTCGGCAATCATCAATCATTGAGAAAGACCCCATGAAGCGATCTGTTCTATCCGTGTTGATGTTGACGACCGGGGTTGTCTTTGGCCCCATCGCGTGCACGCCCCTGCCGGCCGACCTGCTAGCCGGCCAGACCTTCCAGTACAGCATCGACGGCGGACAGACCTTCGCCGACCAGCCGCCGGCGTTGACCGGACCCGACCAGATCGCGGAGCTGATTTCCACAATCAGCTTCGACGTCGATAGCATCGACGGCATCGCCGAACTCCACTTGCACGCTAACGTGGCGCATGACTCGCCGGTGACCATGAGCCTTAACGGCGTTCGGATTCGGCGGCCCTACGACCGGATGGGGTATCGGGTCGTGCCCGGCACGAGCCCGGCCGCCCTCCGGGCCGGCCGCAACGAGTTGGTCTTCGTCGACACCTTCAAGCACGACGGCGACAAGCCCCTGCCCCTGCCGCCGACGTCGGCCAAGCTGGTCCCGATGGCGACCGACGACCTGGCGATCCAGACCGGCCCGGTACTCGGCGCGTTTAACGCGGAGCGGTTTTCCGTAACCTGTCGGACCAACATGATCGCCGAGGCCGTACTGCGGGCCCGTCCCACCGGTGGGGGCCAGGAGATTGTCCTGGTCAGCCGCCGCGGGCTGATGCACGAGTTCGTGGTCCCTCGCGGCCAGGGCGTCGACGCCTACGAATACCGCATGGAGGCCAGGCTGGCCGGCGTCACTCGCGCTACCGATTGGCAGCCCGCGCCGCGATGGTCGGACGTGACCGACGGATCGCTGCGATTCGTGGTGGCCTCGGACGTCCAGACCGACTCGGACGTCTGGCCCACGCTGGCGACCGATATCGCCACGCACCAGCCCAGCTTCCTGGTCTTCACCGGCGACATGGTCCACGACGGCCGACACGATCCCCAATGGGACGTCCAATTCCTCGGCCCGGCCCGGAAGCTTCTCAGCGCCGTGCCCCTCTACCCCGTTGAGGGCAACCACGAGATGGACTCGCCCATCCTGGACGACCTGTTCTACACCGCCGCCCCCGGCGGCCGCGGGCTGACCTGGGCCCAACAGATCGGCCCGGTGTTGCTGATCGGAATCGATGGGCTGGCCGACTACAACCCCGGCACGGACAACCACGCCTGGCTGGAAACGGCCCTGGCCGAGTCGAACGCCAAGTTCGTCTTCCTGTTCAGCCATTACCCGTCGTACGGGTCCAACCGATGGGGCAGCCTCGACGATGACGGCAAGCCCATCGATCCCAAGACGCGCCAAGGGCAGGCCGTTCTCATGCCGCTGCTGGCCAAGCACGGCGGCACGGCCATGGTGGCCGGGCACGACCATTTCTACGAGCGAACCGAGCTGCCTTCCGGCGTTACGGCCATCATCTGCGGCGGCGCCGGCGGAACATTGGACGCCCGTCACGACGGCTGGGAACACAGTAACCCCCATTCCAAAGCCTACGCGGCCCGGCATCACTACCTGCTGTTCGACGTCAACGGCGATACCTGCACCATGAAAGCCATCGCCTTGAATGGTGACGTCATCGACACCCGCACCTGGCAGGCCCGGCCCCGGGCGGGGTCCGACCGCTAGCCAATTTGCCTTGTCTTGCCGGCGGCATCGGCTACGATGAGCCGTTTCACCGCAAGCCCACGAGGAGAGGATCATGGCCCAAGGCCAAGAGATTCGCATCGGCGTCATCGGTGGCGGCGGCCGCGGCTGTCTGAGCTGGGCGGCCCAGCAACCCGAAAAGGGAAGCACCATCATCGCCATCTGCGATAGGCCGGAACGCAAAGACGTGGTCGATTGGTACGACCAGTGCGCCAACGTCCGCCCGGACTGGCATGAAGACTACCACGAACTGCTGGCCCGCGACGACATCAACGCCGTGTTCGTCACGCTGCCCGACCATTTCCACGAGCAGGTGGCCGTCGACAGCCTCGAAGCCGGCAAGGCCGTCTACCTCGAAAAGCCCATGGCCATCACCATCGAAGGGTGCGACCGCATCCTCGAAACGGCCCAGCGCACCGGCAGCAAGCTGTACCTCGGGCACAACATGCGCCACTTCCCGGTGGTGCTGAAGATGAAGGAAGTGATCGACTCCGGCGCCATCGGCGAGGTCAAGGCCGGCTGGTGTCGCCACTTTGTCAGCTACGGCGGCGACGCCTACTTCAAGGACTGGCACGCCGAGCAGAAGACCCAAACCGGCCTGCTGCTGCAAAAGGGCGCCCACGATATCGACGTGCTCCACTGGCTGTGCGGGGGGTACGCCGAGCAAGTCGTGGCGATGGGCGAGCTCGGTGTCTACAACCGCGTCGAAGACAAACGCGACCCGGATGCCTACGGATCGGCCGCCTTCTTGGCCAAGGATCATTGGCCCTGGTACAACCAAACCGGCGTGAACCCCCACACCGACGTCGAAGACCTGTCCATGATGCTGATGCGGCTGGATAACGGCGTACACGCCAGCTACCAGCAGTGTCACTACACCCCCGACTGCTGGCGGAACTACACCGTGATCGGCACGGAGGGCCGCGTGGAGAACTTCAACGATTCCGGCCGAGCCACCGTCCGCGTCTGGAACGACCGCGAAGACTGCTACAAGAAGCGCGGCGACGTCGAACATCAGCTCTACCCCACCAGCGGCAGCCACGGCGGTTCGGACCCCGCCATCGTCAATGAGTTCCTGGACTACGTCCGCGACGACATCCCCACCAACACCTCGCCGGTCGCCGCCCGCTACAGCGTGGCCGCCGGCTACCAGGCCACCATGAGCCTTCGCAACGGCTCGGCGCCCATGGATGTCCCCAAGCTCGATCAGGCCACCGAAGACTTCTTCGGCCGCGGCCTGTAAGGTCCCCCGTTATGTCAACCGACCTGCAAAACTTCATCGCCGCGACCAACCACGAAAAGCCCGATCGGATTCTCTACGCCGCGAACTTCACGGATGATCTGGCCAACCGCCTTCGCGAACACGTCGGCACCGACGACATCAACGCCCACTACGGCTACTTCTGCCCGGTCGGCGTCGGCATGACGCCGCCCGACGACCATACGCCCATCGACTACTCGTCGTATTGGGAAGGCGAGGAGCTTCCGGAAGGGACCTTCTTTGACGGCCACGGCGTGGCCATGGTTCCCAGCGGGTTCTACCACTTCTGGGGTTACATCTCGCCGCTGCGAAACGCCACCAGCCTGTCGGAAATCGAGGACTACCCGCTCGACGACATGAGTGTCTGGAACTCTGGTCACCTGGCCGGTGAGGTCGCCGCCGCCCACGAGGCCGGCAAGGTCACCACGGTCTTCGTCGGGCACATGTATGAGTCGGCGTGGCAGATCCGCGGCTACGAGCAGTTCCTGATGGATACGCTCGAACGGCCCGAATGGGCCGAGTGCATCCTGGACAGGCTATTCCAGCAAAACATGATTCGGGCTGAAGCCGCCGCCAAGGCCGGCGTGCTCTATGTTAAGTGCGGCGACGACGTCGCCAACCAGAACGCCCTGATGTTCAACAAGCCCACCTGGAAGTCGCTCATCCACGACCGCTGGGCCAAGCTGTGGCAGATGGTTCACGAGATCAACCCCGACGCGAAGATCTGGTACCACACCGACGGCAACTGCCTCGACATCGTCGACGATATGGTCGACGCCGGCCTGGATGTCCTCAACCCGATCCAGCCGGAGTGCCTCGACATCGACGAAATCCATCGCCGCCACAAAGGGCGGCTGAGCTTCGACGGCGGCATGGGCACGCAGTCGACCATGCCGTGGGGCTCGCCCGCCGACGTTCGCGCCCGCGTGAAAGAACTGATCGACAAGTACGGCCGCAAGGGCGGCCTAATGATTTCTCCAACCCACGTTCTCGAGCCGGAAGTCCCCCTCGAGAACATCGACGCGTTCGGCGAAGCCTGCCAGGAGTTTGGCGCGCTCGCATAACCCCGTAGGGTGCGTGCTCTGCACGCACGTATTGCAGGACCATGCCAAAGCAACCCCACTATACGCCCATCCTCTCCCTGCTGAGCGAGTGTAACGATCTTCTGACCGGCTCGTGGGAGCCCATCGAGCCGCAAGTGCCCTGCCGCATCGAGGGCGACCTGTTCGTCTGTGAAGCCGCCCCTCCGGGCGTGGCCGAAATCGACGAGCCGAGCGACAAGGTCTCGGCCGGCTATCAGCAGACCATCGAGTTGAATCAAACGACCCCGAACGTGGTTGTCGCCCGCGTCGAGAGTCGCTCCGACAACGTGCTGTTCCGCCGTGTGTTCGACTACGCCTTGGCGGTCACGCTGCTCGACGCAGACGGCAAGGCCATCGCGTCCCCCTTCACGCCCTTTGCCGACCCGAGCGGCGAGTGGCAAACGGCCGAGCTTCGCATCGTTCCTCCTCGGCCGGCCAAGACCGCCATCGTCCGCCTGGTCTGCCTCTGCCAGGATGGCCGCGGCGAATTCCGCAATCCCTCCTGCGTCCAACTGGCCGGCGGGAACCGGATCAGCGTGGATGGCATGGCCCTGCCCGCCGAGACCACGCTGGCTGAGGGCTGGTATCTGGCGGACGTGACTGACGAGACCCAACTGGTTCCGGCCGACGCCGCCGACGCGTTGGGATTGACCTTCGCTCCCAAAAGCGAGGCCCGCGGCGACGACTTGCACGTCGAAGCCACCCTCACCGATACGACCGGAAAGGACCGGGCGATCTCCGTCCTCTACGTCCACCCGCTCGAAGACGGCGATTGGCGATGGCTGGCCAACATGCGTGAAGATCGGCCCACCGAAAGCCCCGGCGAATACATGCTGACGGCGCAGATCCTGGCCGGACGTGGTGAACTGAGCAATTGGCCACTGGCGGGTGTCGCCAACGGCAATGACGGCCGCGCGATCGCGCTGGACATGACGCTGCCGGCCGTCTACCGCGTCGGCTACAGCGCGGGCCTCAACGCCCTGTTCATCTCCTTCGACATCGCCCTGGCCCCCGAGCAGCCCAAGGCCACCTTCGCCGCGGACGTGTTCGGCTTCGACGGCACGTGGGGATTCCGCGGAGCCATGCAACGGATGTACGAGCTACAGCCCGAGGCCTTCGAGGACCGCACCGGCGGCCACGGCCTGTGGGTGCCGTTCTTCGAAAGCACCGCCATCAAGGACTTCGAAGATTTTGGGTTCCGCTTCAAGGAAGGCATCGGCGGCGATCTGAAGTGGGGCAACGAGACCGGCAAGCTGCTGACGTTTCACTACATCGAACCGCTGACGTTCTGGGTGGCGATGGACAAAGACGTCCCGCGCGACATGGACAACGCCATGGCCGCCATCGACAAGCTCAAGGACGAAGGCAACCACGAAGCCCACTGCTTCGAGACCAGCGTCTACCACCGCGCCTCGGGCCGCATCGCGGGCATCGCGGTGGACGCCGCCTGGTGCGACGGCATCGTCTGGAGCATGAACTCGGCGCCGGGCCTGCCCCAGCCCAACCACTTCGACACCATCATCAACGACGAAAAAATCGCCAACTGGGTTGAAAATGCCGATCCGCTCGCCAATGTCTCCGGCTGGTACATCGATTCCATCGAAGGCTATATCACCGAAGACCTCGACTACACGCGCGAGCACTTCGCCCACATGGCCACGCCCCTTAGCTACGACCGGCAATCACATCAGCCGGTGGTGGTCACCGGTCTGATTGTCTATGAGTTCACGCGAGGCCTCGCCGAGGAGCTGCGCAGCCGCGGCTGCATGACCATGGCCAACACCGTCCCCGGGCGGTACTGCTGGCTGGCCCCCTACCTGGACGTGCTGGGCACGGAGACCAATTGGCACCACAAGGGCGATTGGACGCCGATCTCCGACGAGGGAATGCTCTACCGCCGCGCCCTGACCGGCGACAAGCCCTACTGCTTCCTGATGAACTCGGACTTCTCGAAGTTCACCTACGAGATGACCCACAAGTACATGAAGCGGTGCGTGGCCTACGGCATGTACCCGGGGTACTTCAGCCCCAACGCCTTCAGCGATTCCTACTTCGGCAATCCCGACTGGTACGAGCGCGACCGCGAGCTGTTCAAGAAGTACGTGCCGCTGTGCAAGCGCGCGGGCGAAGCCGGCTGGCGACCCATCACTCACGCCACCACCGACGCCGACGACGCCTACGTCGAACGCTTCGGCGACGACATCGTAACGGTCTTCAACGATCGGCAAGAGACCCGATCGATTACCGTGACGCTCGGCGGCCCGTTGGCCAAGGCGACGGCCTGTCACGACGCGGTCAGCGACACCGACCTGCCTATCGTCGACGGCACGGTTACGGTTGAATTGGAACTCGAAGGCGTCGCCCTGCTCGAGTTGACTATCGCATAGAGAGACCTTCACCCTTGGCCGCGACGATGTCGCGCCGTTGGTCCTTGAATAACCAGGAGATCTTCGATGGCGGGCGAATTTCGCAGCAGCGATTGGGACACACACAAGATGGACTACGACGATCCGCATGTGCGGATCGAGGAACTCGACGCTGAGATCGCCACGGTCCACAGCGCCCTGGACGCGTTGATCGACGTTGGCATCATCCCCCACCGCGACTACGACGGCGAGAAGCTGTTGGCCCATCGGGCGGCGGTGGCCGAGAACTTCGAAATCCCCTGGACCGCCATCACCCACCGCATGCAGCGGCTGCTCTATGCGATCAATGCGGTCACGCAGCCCAAGCACATGATCGCAGCGGGCATCTTCTGCGGGAATACGTTCATCTCCAACGCCGGCGCCGCGGTTGGTCCCGGCGCTTCCTACACTGCCGACGAATGCCTCGGCGTGGAGATCAAGCCGGATGAGGCCGAACGGGCTGAGCGGAATGTTCGGACCATCGACCCGACCGGCGTGGCCCACATTGTCGCTGCCGACGGCATCGACATCGCCCGCGACTACCCGAACCCCATCGACCTGCTCTACCTCGACGCCGACGGCACGGAAGAGACCGGCAAGGGCGTCTACCTCGACATCCTCCGAGCCGCCTGGGACAAGATGCCCTCCGGCGCCGTCATCTGCGCCCACAACTCCGTCAACTGCGCCGACCGGTTGCAGCACTACCTCGCCTTCGTTCGCGACGAGAGCAATTGTTCAGCCAGCATCAACGTCATCTTCGACCCCGAAGGCCTGGAAGTCTCCGCCAAGAAGTAACGCCCGCTCACCGGCGCCAATGATGAGGAACTGATTCCATGCGAGAACCCCTGCCCGCTGACGAGGTCCGTAAGGCGATCGAACACCGCAACCCGTCGCGCGTGCCGATGATGATTCACCAGTGGACCTACGCCGGGGCTTTCGACGATCGGGCCGATCAGGTCCAGGCGATCCTGGATGAGTACCCCAACGACATCTACTCGACCGGCCCTCGCATGCCGGACTTCTGGGACGATTCCGACAACGCCATTCCCGGCTACGCCTGGCTGAACCGACCTCAACCGGCCGACCACGATGACCACGCCCACGACGCCAGCACGGCCATCCCCGACATCGGCATGCTGGACGAGATCCTCGACGCCTGGCCGGACCCCACCATTCCGCAGATGTACGAAGGCTGCGCCGAGGCCCTGGCCACCAACGCTAACGGCCGATACACCACGGCTGGCTGGGCGTTCTGCTTCTATGAGCGAATGTGGTCGCTGCGCGGCATGGAGAACATCCTGTGTGATTTCTACGAGCATCCCAAGGAAATGCACAAGCTCATGGACGCCCTGTGCGACTTCCACGAGACCGTCATCCGCCGGGCGGGCAAAGAGCTCAAGCTCGACGCCATCAACACTACCGACGACATCGGCATGCAGACCGGGCCGATGTTCTCACCGGCGATCTTCAAGGAGTTCTTCAAGCCGCGCTACAAACGACTGATCGACGCCGCCCACGACCACAACATGCACTTCTGGCTGCACACCTGCGGTGACGTGACCTTGTTCATGGACGACTTCATCGAAATCGGCCTGGACGTCATCCACCCGATCCAGAAGTACACCATGAACGAGCAAGAGGTCGCAGCCACCTACGGCGGGCGGATCGCCATCTGGGCCGGCATGGACGTTCAGCAGATCCTGCCGTGGGGCACGCCCGAGGAGGTCCGCCAGGA
>CAYRZU010000087.1:0-11528 GCA_964428895.1 uncultured Planctomycetaceae bacterium | reverse complement strand
ACTGTGACTTAGCGTTCACGCACACCTATTCCCAAAGTCGCTGACGTTGAACAGGCTGGACCTGGTCTTCAACCCCGCCGGAGCCCAGCTCCCGCCGCCCCAGGCGGCCCTGGAGGCCGACTACCGCGCCGAGCTGCACGCTCGCCACGGCGTGAGCTTCACGCGGCTGTTGGTGATCACCAACATGCCGATCGGGCGGTTCCAGGCGGAGTTGGTCGGCCGCGGCGACCGGGACGACTACGCCGATCTGCTGAGCCGGTCGTTCAACGCCGAGACCGTGCCCGGCCTGATGTGCCGCCATCAGGCCTCCGTGCGCTGGGACGGGCGACTGTTCGATTGCGACTTCAACCTGGCGATGGGTCTGCCGATCGCTGAGGGCCCGAGCGACCGGATTGTCCAATGCGATCCGGCCGCGCTGGCGTGTCGGCGGATTGTCACCGGAGAACATTGCTTCGGCTGCACGGCCGGAGCAGGCTCGTCCTGTGGGGGGGCGCTGCTGTGATGCGTCATCTCAAGCCCATCATTCTGCTGTTGGCGGCGGCGACGGGCCAATGGGTCCTCTACGGCGCGGGTCTGGCGGCGGCCCTGGCGGCAACGATCGTCATCGCCCGTGCCGCTCGCAAGGCGCTAGGTGAATCGGTCGACCTCGACCGCCACGACGAGGATGGGCTGTGAGGATATCCCGAGCCGTCAAGACCTTCACGGACGGGCTAACGCGCGCGGTGGGCCAATTCTTGGCGCGACGGCCCCTGGGCCGATCGGCCCGACCCGACCGCATAGTCGTGTTCACGCGGTATCCCCTGCCCGGCACGACCAAGACCCGACTGATCCCGGCGCTCGGCGCGCTGGGGGCCGCACGCCTGCAACGGGCCATGACGGGCCGCACGCTGGCGACGGCGCGGGAGGTAGCCGCTCGCGGCGATGTCGACATCGAGGTGCGCTACCTCGGCGGGAATGAGCGGTCGGTCCGCCGATGTGTTCGAGGCGATGGCCGACCCGCGCGTTCTCGGCGGCGCGTTCGAGTACGGAACCAGCGCCTCGACCGCCGCGATGCGGCGAACCACCTGGCTAGCTAATTGGCGGGCCCGCTACCTTGGCCTCCCTTACGGCGACCAGGCCCTGTTCGTCCGGCGAGGGGCCTTTGAGGCGATGGGCGGCTTTGTCGACGTCCCCATCGCTGAAGACGTTCGGCTGGTCCGCCGACTGCGCCGTCTGGGCCGGCTGGCCATCATCCCCAAGCCGGTCACCACCTCCGCTCGCCGCTATCGCGCGCGCGGGCACCTCCGCCAGACTCTCATCAACCAACTCGTTCTGGCGGGGCTGGTCCTGGGCGCGCCGGACGCCTGGCTAGAGCGCCTCTACGACACGAGCCGATCGCGCCCGTAAGCATCAGCGCTCGCGGCGGGCGCAAATGACGCCGACGTCGTCGGGAACGGCGCCCGATTGCAGGCGGACCAGGTCGACGAGCTTGGCCGGGACGGTCTGCAGGTCCGCCCTTAGCGCGACGGCACAGATGGCGTCGGGGCCGGCGTACTTGATGAGCCCGTCGGAGGCCACCAACAGCGTGCCGACCAGAGGCGCGGTAAAGGGAACCGGCGTTGCGCACCCACTGCCG
Organism: uncultured Planctomycetaceae bacterium; assembly: GCA_964428895.1. Classification (GTDB taxonomy): domain Bacteria; phylum Planctomycetota; class Phycisphaerae; order SM23-33; family SM23-33; genus HyVt-337. The sequence goes on along the minus strand of CAYRZU010000087.1, from coordinate 9,913 downwards.
ATGAGGGGTTTGCGGTTCTGGTTGACGGTCAGGTTGGTGTGCGTGTCCGGGCCGATCAGCCAGGCGGCGGAATCGCCCACGCTGGCGCCGACGATGCCGGCATCGGTCACGTTGACGACCACGGCCGTAGTTTGACCCCCAGTGGCGGAATCCAACTGATGATCCACGCCGGCCAGCAACTCACACCAGGTGGCCGCACTGCCCAGGTCCTCCCTACGATCGGCCGCCGACGCAACCCACATGAGCACCGCGTCGGCCGCGTCGGCGCCGCCGCTTGTCCCCCCGGCGCCGTCGGCCACCACCAACACCACACCGTCGGCGTGGGGACACTGGCCCACCACATCCTGGCTGACCTTGCCGGCGGCAACAACCTGGCTGGCGGTGACAACGTTCATGGCCGAATGGTCTCGCCGCGTTGGATGGTGGCGATCAGGAGCTTGACGATTCCCTTGCGGGGGTGGTCCTTGGGCGCCTTGGCCAAAAGCGGCAGGCACGGCTTGCCGATGCGGGTGGCCGCGGCCATCAGGGCGCGTTCGGTGGGATCGTTCCAGAACAACTCCGCATCGAGCAGCAGGCCCACCACGGCTTTGGCGGCGGTGTCTCCCTTGAGTTGGCCCAGTCGCGCGATCGCGGCCATGCGAACGTCCCAATAGAAATCGCCCACGGTACGGGTGACGGTGCGGTCGCCCGCGCGGGCATCGCATTGGCGAACCAGGTCGGCGACCACGCGGGGGTCGGTTTGAGCGCGAACGATCGCGTCGGCCTGGGCGGCCGGAGCCGGCCCACCCGTACTGGGTTGGGTGGTGGTCACGGCGATGGCGTCGATGTCCGCCATCACCTGGTTGGCGGCGCCGCCACCGGCGGGCCAACTCAGCCCTCCTTGGTTAACGATCCAGATCGCCACGCCCCCGGCACACGCCAGCAGCAGCATCACCAAACACCCACAGCCGGACTGGGTACGCTCGAAATCCTTACGAGCCCTGAGGCGAACCTTTTCGACCTGGTAGGTATGCTTGCGTTCGGACTTGTCCATCGCCATGGGCGCTCCCGGCAGGGCCGGCTCATCTTATCGCGCCGCGCCGCCGTCCGTCACGGATAGCGCAACAAAAACCCACGGTGCGGGCGGACCGCACCGTGGGTTGGTTCAACGCTCGTAACCCGCCTAGAACTCAGCCAGGTTGTCGCTATCGTCCAACGGGATGATCCGTTCCGACGTGGTCGGCGCTTGGGTCGGCGAGCCTTGCTTCGGCGAGGCCACCTCATGCCAGACCTTGTCCGAGCCGCCAAAGGCGTGGTGCTGGGCCTCGTGGCTGGCGGGCCTGTCGGCCGGATGGTCGGCCACGAAGGTCTGATGCGACTGGCTTGTGCTAACGGCCTTGGAGCCACGGACCAGGGCCTCCAGGTTGCGGACCATGTTGTCCAGCTCCTGGGCTTGGGCCGACAGCTCTTCCGCCGACGAAGCTGACTCTTCGGCATTGGCGGCCGTGGACTGTGTGACCTGGTCCATCTGCGAAACCGACTCGTTGATCTGCTCGATGCCCTGCGACTGCTCACGGCTGGCCGCGGCAATCTCGGCGACCAGCGCGTTAACCTTCTGGTTGCCCTCGGAGATCTCGCTGAGCGATTCGCTGACTTCGCTGGACAGGTCCACACCCCGGTCGGCGTTGGCCACGGACTGCTCGATCATGTCGGCCGTGTTCTTGGCGGCATCGGCCGACCGTTGGGCCAGGTTGCGAACTTCCTCGGCGACCACGGCGAAGCCCTTGCCGGCCTCACCGGCGCGGGCGGCCTCGACCGCTGCGTTCAGCGCCAGCAAGTTGGTCTGGAAGGCGATCTCGTCGATGGTCTTGACGATCTTGGCGGTCTCGTCGGCGGAGGTCTTGATATCGTTGATGGCCGCGGACATGCGGCCCATGGCGTCGGTGCCTTGCTCGGCCGAAACGCGGGCGGACCCGGCCAGTTGCTTGGCCTGCTCGGCGTTGCCCGCGTTCTGCTTGGTCACGGCCGCCATCTCTTCGATGCTGCTGGTGGTCTCTTGAACCGCGGCGGCCTGTTCGGAGGCGCCTTGGGAAAGGCTCTGGCTGGATGAGGAGACCTGACCGGCTGCCGAAGCGGTTTGCTCGGCCCCGGCCGATAGGGTGGCGACGATTTCATTAACCGGTCGCGTGATCGATCGGCCGATCATCACGCCTACGAACACGCTGGCGAAGAACGCAATTGTCCCGCCGATCAGCGAGCCCATCGACAGGGCGCCGGCGGACGCTTCCACCGACTTCATGGACTCATCCAGCTCGGCCACCTGGCTCTGCACGAACGGATCCAGTCGGTTGGACAGCGCGGCGGCGGCGTCATCGAAGGAGGCCATGTGCTGATTGCCCGCCTCGGCGCCACCGGCGACGTAGGCCTGGGCCATTTCAGTACCGGCCTCGACATATTCGGCCATGGCCACCTCGAGTTCGTCCATCTCGTGCAAGGCGGTGACGTCGCCCTCGTTGGTGAACATCTCACGGAAATCGCCCAAGCCGGCGAGGAAGGCCTGGTGATGTTTGGCGGCCTCATCGAAGCCGTCATCCAGGCCGTTCAGTCCCCGGGTGGCGGAGACATCGGTCAGCCACTGCTGGACCTGGACCACGTCCAGTTTCATCTGGCGAGCGGTTCCGGCAAAGACGGCGCTTTCGGTCCGGGCCAGCTCGGCCATGTCATTAACGTGATTGGTCGCCCAGACCACGCCAATGGTCATGAGGATCACGATCACCAACGGGACCGAGAATCCCAACAGCAGTTTTGCGTTCAAGCTCAACGAGATCTTCCCTAGGTTGCTGACCATTTGCCTTCGCTCCTGATTGGACGTCTTTTTGCCTAACAGCGCCTGACAGAGCCTAGCCGGCCCCGACAGACGATTTGATTGCGCCTCTGGCCAGGGGACCCTACGTCGCCCGGCTCTATCAAATCGGAAGCAAGTCGAGTGGTTTTGAGGTGTTATCGAAATCGCAACGGATTTCGTGGGACTTATAATCGAATTAACAACAAGTGCTTATGCGAATGCCGGTCGGAATAGCCCCATTTTTCCAGTGACGGCGAAGCCCCTACGCGTCGGCGGCGTCGCAGATCGTGGCGCCGCCAGGTGAGTTTGTGGAAATCGTTGATGGTATCCCGCCGCCACCGGCGCACCGCGCGCCGGTGGGGCCACCATCACCAGATGCGGCCAAGCCCAGCCATTGCTGGCCCCCGCCCCTACGAGCCGGTCGCGAAGGTCTTGAGTCGCTCCGACAGCACCTTGCCGGCGGCGTTGGCGGCGGCGAGGCTTTCGGGTTGCTTCGCCAGCGAGGGTGTGATCTCGTCGGTAATCTTCGTACCCGGGCCAAAGAACATGTGAATCGCGCCGACCTTGCAGTCCTCGCCATACCCGCAAGTGAAACAACTGGCCACGCCCTGGGCGACCACGTCGGCCACGCATTCGATCTGGTTGTACTGGAAGAAGGTGCGGATGTCCTCGACCACCGGGCCCGGCTCGCCGCCACCGACGCCGATGGCCACGCCGAGCTTGCCGGCGACATCCCGACTCTCGCGGTGGCGGAACTGGTAGAAGCGCTCCAGGAAGCAGCGCCCCAACGCGTTGAGGCCCTTGAAGTAGTTGGGCCCGCCGACCACCAGCGCGTCGGCGGAGACGATCGTGTCGCGCAAATCCTTCAGATCGTCCTTCAGGACGCAGACGTTGGTCTTGACGCACCCCAGGCACGCGATGCAGGGGCAAATCTGCTTGCCGGCCAGGGAGAGGAATTCGGTTTCGATGGAATCGTCGACGGCGTCGAGGACGGCCTTGACGAGTTGGTCGGTGGTCTGCCCGCTACGAGGGCTACATGAGATGCCGAGCACTTTCATGACTGCTTCCTTTCTGCAATCCCGCCGGGGATAACGACTGGGCGTATCTTCACCCGTTGGGGGCCGCCTGGCAAGGGCCGGCCATACCTGTGGTCGCCGCTGCGGTGGATGCGGTTCACGGACGTTTGCTTTTTCCGCCCGTGACCGGTCATAATCACGTCGCCTGGGGAGGCACGGACCTATGTATCCCACGAACTTCTATGCCGGATGGTTGGGTGTGTTAGCGGGCCTGTTGGCTGGGGCTGCGATCGGCATGCTCTTCCATAAGGACGAATGGCTGGGCGGCTATGCCTCCTGGCCGCGGCGGATGCTGCGGCTGGGGCACATCGCCTCGGTCATGGTGGGGATCCTCAATCTGTTGTTCGTTTTCTCGATCGGCCTGGGGTTCGTCCACGTATCACGATTGGTGGATGTCGTCTCGTGGCTGTTCGTGGCCGGACTTGTAGGCATGCCAGCCTGCTGCTACGCGTCGGCCGCCTACAAACCGTTGCGATATCTGTTCCCGATTCCGGCGACCTGCCTGATCGTCGGGACGGTGCTTTTGTTCTGGGCGGGAGCACAATCATGGATATTGCCCTCGTCGCTATGAGCGGCATTCGCTGCTGCGACGCCGAATTGCTGGAGATGGGTCTGACGCTGCCGGGGTTCGTCGAACGCAGCAAGACCATCGCGTCGTTGCCGAGCTTGGGGCTGCTGACCCTGGCGGGAATGACGCCCGACCCTCACCGCGTCCACTACATCGAAGTCGACCACATAGCCGACTGCCCGGACCTGACCAGCGGCGCCGATCTTGTAGCAATCTCTAGCTTCACCGCCCAAATGCCGGAAGCCTACGCCCTGGCCGACCGATTCCGCGCTGCGGGCCAAACGGTGGTCCTGGGCGGCCCGCACGTGACGGCCCTGCCGGATGAAGCGCTCAACCACGCCGACGCGGTGGTCACCGGCGAGGGCGAGTGTCGGTGGCTGGATGTGCTCGCCGACGCCGAAGCCGGTCGCTTGCAACAGCGCTACGATCCGCCCGAAGGCGGCTTCGACCTCGCCGACGCGCCCATGCCCGCCTTCGACCTACTGGAAATGGATCGCTACAACCGCCTGCTGGTGCAGACCTCTCGCGGCTGTCCGCACCGGTGCGAGTTCTGCGCCGCTTCGGTGCTGATCGCCGACCGCTACAAGCAAAAGCCCGTCGCCAAGGTGTTGGCCGAACTGGACGCGATTGGCGCCATCTGGCCGCACCCGTTCATCGAGTTCGCCGACGATAACGCCATGGTCAACGCCGACTACTGGATCGAACTCCTCTCGGCCATCGGCGAGCGGAAGTTCAAGTGGTTTGCCGAAACGGACCTCTCGGTCAGTGAACACCCCGAGCTGCTCGACCTCATGCGCCAGACCGGCTGCGCCCAGGTGCTGATCGGCCTGGAGAGCCCCGTCGCCGCGGGCCTGGACGGCCTCGAGACGCGGGCCAACTGGAAGTACAACCACCTGGCCGACTACCGCGACGCCATCGACCGCATTCAGGCCCGCGGCATCACCGTCAACGGGTGCTTCGTGATCGGCCTCGACGGACACGGGCCGGATATCTTCGACGAAGTCTCCCAGTTCGTCCGCGAGACCGGCCTGTTCGAAGTGCAGATCACCATCCAAACCCCCTTCCCCGGCACGCCGCTGTACGACCGACTCGCCGACGAAGATCGATTGCTCACCCCCACCGACTGGGCCCGCGCCACGCTGTTCGACCTGACCTTCCGCCCGGCCAACATGACCGCCGACCAACTCAACGCGGGCTTTAAGGCTTTGGCCGCCACGCTCTACAGCGACGCCAACACCCACGCCCGCCGCGAAGCGTTCTTCGCCAAGCGACGCGCCCCCCACGCCGAGGCCGGCGATTAGCCCAAAACCGTTTGAATGAATTCGTTGCCACCCGCCCGATCGCGCGGTAGTTTATTAGCACCACGGACGGGCCTTCCCGGCATGCCGGGAGCACCCGTCCGCATTTCGTTTTCGCCGACAGTCTCTGGCAAGGAAGGCCACCCAATGAACCGAATGTGGGTGCTGTGTCTGTGCGGGGTCCTGGTCCTGGCTGCAACCCTTCGCGCCGACTGGACCGAAACCAACAACGATGGGGGCCCAGGCGGGCTCGACCAGCCCGGTTGGGTGGCTGCTTACAACGGCAGCGCCCCCGGCCCGGCCACCAACTGGTACGACGCCGAAGACGACCTCGCGCCGACCTGGGGAACCGACCCGGGCTGGGTGGATAACGTCGTCGCTATCTCCGACGCCGACGCCACCGCCTATGCCGCCGCCAACCAAGTGTCCGACTTCTTCAACGTTCGGGCGTATGTGGCCGTCAGCACCATCGACCCTGACGAGGAATTCGGCGCTATGGTCCGCGCCAATCAGTTCGCCATGGACGACCCGCCCACCGCCGTCACCTGTTACGCCGCGACCTTCAACTACGACAACGCCGTCAACGTCGGCGATCCCATGGAGTTCAAGCTCTACAAGATCGTCAACGGCGTTCCCGCCGCCCAGGCCGTCGCCAACCCCGGCGTGCCCGCCGGCGCCGATGACTACATCGTGGCCATCGAGCTGACCGCGGTCGGCCGACGCATCACCGCACGCCTCTTCGAGGACTACGGCGACGCCACCCCCGTCGCCGAACTGAGCCTCTACGACTATTATCGCCTCGACGCCGGCGATACCGGCGTGACGGCCCTGGACTACGACGGTACCGCCGCCATCGGCGCCCTCTACGACACCCTCTCGAGCGAGACCTACACCTACGCCATTCCCGGCGACCTGGACTTCGATTTCGATGTCGACGCCGATGACATCGACCTAGCCCGCGACGCCATCGGAAGCGGATTCTACTACCCCGAGTTCGATTACGACTTCGACGGGTATCTGACCGAACTGGACTTCATCCTCTACGTCAACAGGTTCCCCGAGACCCCTCTGGGCATCGGGACCGTCCGAGGCGGCTTCAATCTCGACGGCATTGTCAACGCCACCGACCTGATCATCATGCAAGGATCATTCGGCGCCACTGAATGCCGCTGGGCGCAAGGCAACAGCAACCTCGACTGCCTCGTCAACGCCACCGATCTGCAACTGCTGCAAACCAATTACGGATATGCCGGATCCGCCGTACCTGAACCGGGCACACTCTTGCTACTCACAGCGGGCGCTGTGTTTGCCATAAGGAGAACTGGGACGACGTAACGAGGGCCCCGACTCATGGACGACAAGGAGGACGGCGGGCGGTTGAGCTACCGGTCAACCGTCCGCCGACTTTTTGCGCTTGTTCCCCTGACCCCGCGACCCTCGCCCCCCAACCCCCATTACGGCGCCGCCATGGGCTCGCCCGGCTTCTTGGTCGCGAACATCACCAGCAGCATGAACAAGCACACGTTGATGTTCATCACCGGCAGTTGCAGTCCCACCGGCAGGGAGTAAATCACCACCACCGCCGGCAGCCACACCATCCAGTTGACGAAGAACATCGGCACGCAACGATTGCGGAACCAGTGGCGGCCCAACTCGGCGCGGGCGCGGCTGATCGAATAGCCGTAGTCCTTGAACACGAACAAGACGATCATGGTCGGGATCGCCCAGCACATCACGTAGCCCCCCTGGTCGATCAGCACCTTCAGCGTCAACTGCCACCAGGCGTTGCCTTCCCCCCAGGCCCAAGCCTGCAGGTCATACAGCGCGTTGATCTCCGCGCCCCGATACGCCCAGAACCCCACCAGCAGCGGCACGTTCAGAAGCGGCTCGGGCTCGATACTCTTGGGGCCCAGCATCCGGGCGAGCCGCTGGATCGACAGCGGCAACAGCACCGCGAAAATCGGCGTGGAGATCCCCGCGAACGTGTAGCTGTGGCGGCTCTTGAAGTCGGCCAGCTTGTCCAACGCCTCCTTGACCGACGGCACGAACGAATACAGCACGATAATCGCGATCGCCGTCGCCCACAGGAACGCCGCCGGCACAAGGTTCGCCTTGGCCGCAGCCATGGCTTGGGTCATCGGGCTGTCGTTTGGTTCCTCAGATCTCACGCCTCAAGCCTCACGCCCAGTGACAAGGGCGAACAGACTACCACGAAGCACACGAAGAACACAAAGCACACGAAGAATCAAGACAAGGAAACATTCCCTGCGTCCTTGCCAGTCTCAAAGCGCAAAAAAACGCGGCGCTCCTCCTTCGAGGACGCCGCGTCTTTGATCGCCAGGAGCGCTAAGTTCGGAGGCCTAGGCAGCCTGGCTGTTTATACAAACCGCCTCGTGGCGGATAAAACACTCAGTTGTCAAAGGGGCCGCAACCGCAACATCTGCCGCCCCACCGCTTCAGTACGTCGTTGTTTCGTTGTTTGCTCGCCTCAGTCGGCTGTGGTTCCAAAACCCACCGAAGCCCATCATCGTCGTCGTGTCCGCCCGATCCTTTGGTGCCGTCTTCCATCGGATTAACCGGACGAAGTATTCTTTGACGCCAAGGCCGTATTCCAAATTTGAAATCCAACTTTCGTGTGATCTACGTGGTAAATTCTCAACCCCGAAAGCGCCCTCAGACCAGCCCTGCCCCCACAAGCACTTACAGCAGCCCCCGGCGTCTTTAGGATACGTTAGCCCCGAATGCAAATCGCATTGCAGGAATTCTCGCGCCGACCGACGTGCCCGCCATTGGACATTGGAAATTGGGTATCAGACATTCGGCCGCCGCGGCGGCCTTAAGATACGTTTCGCCCGAATGCAAATCGGATCCCAGAAATTCTGCGCCGCCGCCCCCGGCCCCGGGCTTGTCACGACGAAGCGCAGCGAGGACGGACGCCCTTGTCACCCGCCCGCCGCGGCTGGATAATGCGCATCTGAGCTACCGCGCAGCTCTGGATCTACTTTCGCCAAGGGACCCCAAGGGGATTTGTGTGGTGATCAACCGCACCAACCGCCGTTGCTTCGCTCGGTCGCCCGTCGTTGTTTGCTGCAGCCTGGTCGCCCTGGCCGCCGGGTGGGCGATCGCCCAAGAAGGCTTCGCCGTCCGCCCGTACAAGCTCGAACACTACGACTTCAAGACCGACGTGTCGGAAGAGCTCGCCGATGAGGCCTGCGTTCGCATCGAGCAGATGTTCGCCGAGTTCCAGCGACGCTCCTCGCGCCTGCGGACGCGCCTCAAGGAACGGCCGCCGTTCTGGCTCTTTGGCAACCCCGACGACTACGCCCGCGCCGGCGGGCCGCCCGGGACGGCCGCGGTCTACACCGAAGCCGCCGGCGTGGTCGCCCTGGCCACCGGCGGCAACATGGACCAGACCTGGGCCACGCTGCAATCGGTGGCCTTCGCCCAGTACGCCCACCGCGTAATCGGCTTCTGGATGCCCCTGTGGGTCAACCAGGGCTTCCAGCAGTACTTCAAGCTGGGCCAATGGACGGGCGACCGGTTCGTGGTGGGCTTTGCGCCGGCCTCCAACGTCAGCGGCATCCAGGCGCTGATCGAAAGCGGCGAACTGATCCCCTTCGATCGCCTGACCCGCATGGAGTTCCAGGAGTTCCAGCAGACGATGCTCACGCCCGGGGCCGGCGAGGTGCTGCAGTTGCAGTGCTGGTCGATGGTGCACTTTCTGATCTACGCCGACGACGGCAAGTACGCGCCCGGCCTCGACCGCCATCTGGTCGACGTCAACGCCGTGGCCAAGGATCGTATCGAAGCGTTCAACAAGTTCGTCCGCAAGCTGCAGCCGGCCTACGAGCAGTGGTGGATGGCCCAGACAGCCGAGCCCACCATGGCCACACTCAACCCCGAATACGAAACCGTCGCCCGCACCATGACCACGTTCTTTGCACGCTCGATCGCGCGGGGGCAGACGTTCGATGACGCCGCACACTTCCTCGAAAAGGCCAAAGCCCACGACTTGGATATGCCCCCCCACGGCCAACCGGACTGGCTGCCCTGGTCCCTCATCGACCGCCAACTCCTCCGCCTAGCCGACCTAGACTGTTCAACGTCAGCGACTTTGGGAATAGGTGTGCGTGAACGCTAAGTCACA
>CAYRZU010000086.1:0-12398 GCA_964428895.1 uncultured Planctomycetaceae bacterium | reverse complement strand
TGCGCGACTTCCTGACCGCCTACGCCAAGTGCGGCGGCCCGCACCACAACGCGGTCTGCTTCGGCGACGCCCGCCACCGCCTCGCCCTGACGGCCGAGCTGATCGGCGCGGACTACTTAGAGATCTAGAGACCATGTATTGCGGGATTGACCTCGGCACGACCAACATCAAAGCCTTGCTGGTTGACCCAGCCGGCGCGGTGGTCGCTCGTAACGGGGTGCCGGTGGCGATTCGCCACACCGCCGATGGCGGCGTGGAGCAGGACATCGAAGCGATCTGGTCAGCTACGCTTGACGCCCTGACCGGCCTGGGGACGCCCGAGCAGCGGGCGGCGGTTAAGGCGGTCGGCATTTCCAGCCAAGGCGGAGCCATGCAGATTACCAACGGCGCCGGCGGACCGCTGGGGCCGGTGATCGGCTGGATGGACGGCCGCGGCGCTCGCTACGATGCGGAACTCAACGACCGTCTCGGCGCGGAGTGGTTCATCGAACACTTAGGCCACGCGAGGAGTTGCCTCTGCCTGGGGCAGCTCCTCCGCCTGCGAAGCGAATCGCCTGAGATGTTGGCTGGCGAGAATCGCGTCGGCTTCGTCGGCGACGTGGTGGTCTCGCGCCTGGCCGGCCGAGCCGCTCACGATGCCTCCAGCTTGTCCATCGCGTGGTTATACAACCCCTCGCTGGGTGACGCGGACCCGGACGTGCTGGACCTCATCGGGATTTCCGCCGATCAACTGCCCGCCTTACTGCCAGTGCGGGAATCGGCCGGCGGCTTGCTCGCTTCGGTGGCCAAACAGACCGGCCTGCCCACGGGCGTGCCGGTTTCGCCGACGGTGCACGACCAATACGCCGCCGCCTTGGGTTGCGGCAGCGTGAAGGTGGGCGACGTGATGTTCGGAGCGGGCACCGCCTGGGTGCTACTGGCCAACACCGACCGATTGGCCCCACCGGTTCGCGGGGAGGCGTTTGTCTGCACGCACGCGATCGAGGGCCTGTTCGGGCAGATGTTGTCGCTGGTCAACGGCGGATCGGCATTCGCCTGGGCGGCTGAAACGTTGGGTCTGGCCGACCGGCGCGGCGATGAACTCGACGCCCTGCTGACCGCAGCGCCGGCCGGCTGTGACGGGCTCCGCTGCACGCCGACCTTCGCCGTGGGCGCCGGGGCCGACACCGGCGGCGCCCACCTGGCCGGCCTGCACCTGAGCCACACCGCCGGACACGTGCTGCGGGCGGTGCTGGAGGGGCTGGTCTGCGAGTTGGCCCGGACGCTGGGCTTCCTGAGCAAGGCCGACCTCCCACCGGCGCGTCTGGTGATGACGGGCGGAGCAACCGCCAGCAGCGTCACGCCCCAGATCATTGCCGATATCACCTCCCTGCCCTTGATCTGTTGCAGCGAGGCCGACACCAGCGCCTTCGGCGCGGCCGTCATCGCACGAAGTCTGATCGAAACCGACACCGACCTGGCGACTATTTCCCAACGCGCTGCCCCGGCAGCTCGGACGATTCAGCCGGGCGCCGATGCGACCGTCTATGAGATGATCCTGACCGAGTACCTCGCCCGCCGCGGCGCGTAAGGCAACTTCTGTGGAACCGACACCGCTGACGCATGTTTGGCAATACACCGACGTGGACCGGGCCTTCTGGGCCGAGCACCTGGAGGACTGGGTCCCGGCGCGCGTCTTCGACGCCCACGTGCACATCAACGATCCGTCGCTCCACCATCAGCCCGTCACGGACGAGCAACGCCGCCAGATGTGGGTGGCCGAAGTCGCCGAGCCGACCTCGGCCGACGCCATCGCCGCCTGCGATGCAATCGTCTACCCCGGCCGCGAGGTCACCCACCTGGCCTTCGGCTGGCCCGCGCTGCACTTCGACCTGGAGGAGACCAACGCCTACGTCCACGCCGAATGCGCCAAACGCGGCTGGGCCAGCCTGGCGTTGCTGCGGCCGCAATGGTCGGCCGACCAGGTCGCGGCCGCTCTGGATGCCCCGGGCGTGATCGGCGTGAAGCCCTACTACGCCCTGATCGGACACGACCCCACCACCCGCGACCGTTACATCGAATCGTCCATCTACGACTTCCTGCCGCACTCGCATCTGGAGGTCCTCAACGACCGCCAGGCCTGGGTCACGCTGCATGTGCCCAAGGCCGACCGGCTCGGCCACGCCGACAACCTCCGCGAGGTCCGGGACATTCGCGACCGCTATCCGAACGTCATCATCGTGCTGGCCCACTTCGGCCGCTGCTACACCGAGCCCCACGCCGCCGAAGCCCTGCCCCACCTGGCCGACGACGCCGGGCTGTACTGGGACAACTCGGCGGTGCTCAACCCGGCCATTCACCGAATGGCGTTGGAGCTGGTGGGCCCCGAGCGAATCATCTACGGCACGGACAACCCCGTGTTCTTCATGCGAGGCCGACGCCAATGGGACGGCCGACGCTACATCAACTGCACCTCCGCCGAGTTCTACTTCAACGCCGGTCAGCACGAGCCGCCCGAGGTCGAGGCCGGCTACACCCTCTACATGTACGAAGCCCTCAAGGCCTGCAAGGACGCGTGCGAAGCGATGGGCTTGGGATCCAACGCGGTGGAAGCCATGTTCTGGGGCAACGCCGAACGACTGGCTCGCCAAGCCAGCCAATGAGCAAGACACAGAAACAGCCATGACAGACACGAACGACAATCAGCCACCGACGGACAAGCAGCCTCGGACCGACTGCATCATGTGCGGTTCGACGGAGTTCACGTGGCGGAAGCTGTCTGGGGAACGTCGAATCGTTCTCGCCGATGAAGAGGCCTGGTTCCCTCGATGGTCGGGCCAGTACGTGCGCGCCCGCCACTGCAATCATTGCGGCCATGTGGCTTTGTTCGCCAAGCCGGACCAACAGTACTGATCTTGCCGCCCGATGAAAGGACTCGCCCCATGATCACGGTCAGACCCCTGCACACGTGGACACTGATCGCGTTGATCGCCGTCGCGGGCCCGCTGGCCATGGCCGGTGAGTCCGACACCGCCGGTTTGCAGGAGACCATCCAGCGTCTGGAGGCGCAAGTGGCCGAGCTGTCAGCGCGGCTGGCCGAGACCGAAGCCGAGAACGCCAAGCTCCGCAAGCAACTGGCCGGGGCGACCGAGACCTACGTGGTCTACCGTGGCAAGGGCCGCAGCCGGGCCTGGTTCGATCAGATGTATAAGGCCTACGTGTGGACGCTGGCCGTCTATCACGACGAAACGGGCGCACGGTACTACAACGTCGGACTGGACCGATTCTGCAAGGCCAAGTTCGCCCAGGACGTGGGCCGTCTGATGTTCATCGAGGGCGGACGCATTGTCCGCATCATCGGCCCGGATGAGATGGTAGTCTCGTCGCCTGGCGGCGAATACCGCAACCGCGGCTACAGCCCCCTGCGCCCCGGCAGCGATCCGGTGTCCGTGATTGGCCGACGAGACTACGCCATTCACACCGATACGAGCGGCCTGGCCGAAGGCGATGAGTTCACACAGGCGGTTGTCCTGACCCCCGCCGGTTGGACCGTCTACGCCAAGCCCACCCCGGAGCAGTTCCAGGCCGCCCTCGCCCAGAAATTCAGGCTGACCCGCTACTCCGTGGCCGACGACGACACGCTAGTCACGGTGAGTGAGCCTTGACCGGCCCGCCCGTGAAGGTGTTCTCGACACGCTCGGACATACTGAAGTAGGCGATCCAGATCACCGAGAAGACCGTAATCCCGATCAAGCCGTGACCGAACATCTCCGCCTGGTCGATGGTCCCAAGCCACAGGCCTTGAATCCAGGTCAAGCCAATGGCCACGCCGTACCACACCTTCATGAGCATCGGTGCTTCGCGGCGCTTCCGGAAGAACTGCACCATCACGAAGATCGTGAAGGCCAGGTAGAGGTACCACCCGACCGAAACCGTCCGCACGCAGGTGTCCATGGCCTCGGCCATCCCTCGCATATCCTCGATCGGCCGGGGCCAGGACCCGCCTTCGCTGAGTTCCTCCTTGAAGTCCTCGACCCGGGCGTAGGCGCGATCTCGCCCAGCCGGAATCGTGATCATGCTGATCACCAGATGGGTACAGGGAATGATCAGCCATCCGCCGAGCCCCTTCAGCGGCGCCACCGGCTGGGCCACCTGAGATTGCACGGCTACAGCCGGTGGCGCCGGGGGCGGGGGATCGGAGGATTCAGCCATGTCGTCGAGCGCGTCGGCGGCCAGGTCGTCGGCATCGGGCAGCGGGGGTGGCCCCAAGGAGACCGATGGCTCGGCGGCGGGCCCGGCCTGGTCGAACACCGGCGGGGGCTCGACCCGCTCAGCCACGTCGGCCGGTGGGTCTTCTGGGAAGGCCTCGACCGTCGCGGGCGGATCGGCCGGAGGCGGCGGATCCGACGGGGGCGCCTCAATGATCTCCGCCTCGACGATTGGCTCGTCCTCGGCGCGCTGCACCACCACGTTCATCGTGCCGCAACTGGGGCACTGTCGCTCCAGCCCTTCGGCTTCATCCACCGCGTAGATGATCATGCCACACTTGACGCAATCAACTTCGATCACCGCGTGTCTCCTAAATGCACCCGCAACGCCCCGACAAGTTACCACAAACCGCCCCCCCGCTCGACCGTCCACCGCCAACGGCCGCTCCGAGCCCGTAACTGAGGCCGGTGGCACAATCTTCAATATTCAGGTGTTTACCTGATTGACCGAAACGGGCGACTGTGCTCGAATTCGGCCCAGTTAGCCTACAATGAACAAAACGTTGCGCACTGTGCGCTGGCTTCATCATGGGTTCTCGGATGCCCTCGCCGGACGCAGTGACACCGACACCGAGGTCTCCCTCCGCCTCGGTGTTTTTTTGCGCAGGCGGCCCGGCCGGGCCCGCCCGCGATGGCGATGCCGGCCGGTTCCTGTAGAATCCCGGACGAGATAGAGAACCATGACCACCAGTCACTTCGCATCCGATTGGCCGGACACGCACGCGACGAGCCGGCCCGTCCCTTTGTCGGACGTCGAGATCGGCGGGTACCTGGGACGTTACGTTCAGCAGAATCTGGCGAGCGTCTTGGCCGCTTTGGATAGCGCCCTGCCCCGAGGCTTCGAGGCCGTCGCTAACGGCGAGCCCCTGCCGCCCGAGGCCGACCGCCTGGCCGCGGACTCCGATCTCTACAAATGGCTGGAAGGCACCTGCTATGTCTACGCGCGGACGAAGGACGAACAACTCAAAGCCGCCATCGACCGGGTCGCGTCGCTGATCCTGGCGTGCCAACAGCCTGACGGCTACATCAACACGCAGGTCCCGCCGTATGAGCGGTTCGATCCGAGCATTCGGCACGAACTCTACATGGCGGGCCATTTCTGCGAGGCCGCCGTCGCTCATCGGCGCGCCACCGGCGAGGATGAGCTGGTCGAGGCCGCCACGCGTTGGGTCGACTATCTGATCGGCGAACACCAGGCCGGCCATCCCTACTACACGACCTCGGCCCTGATGGAGCACTCGGAATACGAGATCGCGTTTCTCAGGTTGGCGCGCGAAACGGGCCAGCAGCGGTTCCTGGACTTCGCGATCACGCTGGCGGTGGAGCTGTGTCACGTCGGGCCCACCGTGGCCGACATCAAGGACGGCGGCGCCCTGCACGCGGTTCGGGTGGGCTATCTGCTGGCGGGCATGGCCGACCTGTACTTGGAGACCGGCCGCGTGGACCTGGCCGCCCACGTGGAGGACCTGTGGGCGGAGTTGGCCAAGACGCGTATGTATATCACCGGCGGCATGGGCTCCCACGGGGAACATTTTTCGAAATCGCCCTTTGATCTGCCCCACACCCAGGACGACCCCGACCGAACCATGGGCGAGACCTGTTCGTCGATCGCCATGATCCTGCTGTCTTGGCGTATCCACGCCATGACCGGGCGCAGCCGCTGCTTCGACGTCATCGAGACCATCCTCTATAACCACCTGCTGGGCGCGCTGAGCCTCGATGGCCTGGGGTGCTTCTATTACAACCCGCTCCGAGTGGTCGGCGATCAGAGCGAGCGCACCGACCACTGGCACACGCCGGCCACCACCCGCTGCATGCTGCCCCAGCTGAACCGGACCACCTGCTGCATGCCCAACTTCTGGCGATTCCTGGGGGCGCTGCCGGAGTACCTGTTCTCGGCCGACGCCGACGGTGTATTCGTCAATCTCTACACGGACTCGCGCATGTCGCACGCCCTTCCCGATGGCCGCGAGGTGGCACTGGCCGTTGAAACGCGCTACCCGCATGACGGGCGCATCATGGTACGCTTCGACGGCGATCGACCGACGCAGTTCAAGCTACGGCTGAGGATCCCCCAATGGTGCACCGCCCCCACCGCAGCTTGGCCCGGCCAAGACACGCACGCGGTCCAGAACGATCAGTATCTGCTGATCGACCGAACGTGGGATCCGGGCGACACCGTCGAACTGAACCTGCCCATGCCGCCGCGAATGATCCCGCCGGATGAGCGCATCGAAGCCAATCGCGGGCAGGTCGTCTTCGCCAAGGGGCCGGTGTTGTTCTGTCTGGAAACCGACGCCGATTTCCCGTTGGAGAAGGTCCGCGTGGCGGTCGAGGCCGACCAAGTCGATCAACTCGTTGTCGAACAGTGGTGTCCGGACGTATTGGAGGGCATCACGCAGCTTCAGTTGCCGGGCCTCATCGGTGACGGGCCCGTCGACCTGACGCTCATCCCCTGGTCCGTTCGCGCCAATCGCAACGACGACAGCCGCTGGATCATCTTCCTGCCACAAGCCTAGCTTGTCCGATTGGCGTTCCAGCGGTATCATTGACGCTTGACGAGACGCTTCGTCAGAGCTTCTGGAGGCCTTTCAATGCTGCGAATCATCTCCCGCCCTCTCGGATTGTGCTTGCTGGTGGTGTGGATGACGCCCCTTGCGGCCCTGGCCGCCAACCCCAACGGTTTGGTCGCCCACTGGGCGTTCGACGGCTCGGCCGACGACGCCGGGCCCAACTCACTTGACGGCGAGATCATCAACGGCGCGGGCTTTGGTGAAGGCGTCTTGGGCAACGGCTTGGCCCTGGACGGTGACAACGACTACGTCCGCGTGACCGACGCGGTCGGAGGATTTCCCACGGCCTTGGGTAATCTGGGCCAGGGGACGATCTCGGCGTGGTTCAAGTTCGACGCTCTGCCCGGCGCCGGCGAGATCTATCCGGTGTTCTACCTGGGCGACGGTGTCGGCGGGCAAGGTCAAACCAGCGCCATCATGGAGATCGGCCACTTCTGGCCTGGAGACACCAGGCTGTACTGGACCAGCTTCCGCGACGACCAGCAGTCCGAACCTTCCCTGTGCTTTGACACGGACATCGACCTGACGGTCGACCAGCGGCACCACTTCGCCGTGGTGGTCGGCCCGACCGGAAACACCGGATATCTCGACGGCCAAGAACTCACGGACCGTCATTACAACTTCGCCGACGCGTCCAGCCCGGAGTTCCTGGACGACATCTCCGTACAGGATGAAGTCTGGATCGGGCGAGGCTTTCTGAGCGTCGCCGAAACGCCCGACACCTTCTCAGGGGCAATCGACGAGGTACTCGTCTACGATCGCACACTGACCGCAACCGAGATCGCCGACGACTACCAGTCCGTCCTCAACGCCGACGGCGACCTGGATGACGACGGCGACGTCGACGCCGACGATGCCGACATCCTCCGGGCCAACCTGGGCAGCGCCGCCTACGACCTCGACCGCGACGGCGACGCCGATGACGACGATTGGATGCATCTGATCGAGACGCTCATGGAGATCGATACCGACGGCGACGGCGCCCCCGATGGCGCCGGCACGGTCATCGGCGACTTCAACCTCGACGGCATCGTCAACGCCACCGACCTGCAAGTGATGCGTGGCGGCTTCGGCCTCGCGGGCGGCTATGCCGACGGCAACGCCAACACCGACGCGGTCGTCAACGCCACCGATCTGCAACTGCTCAAGGCCAACTTCGGCCTGGTCGCAACGGTCGTGCCTGAACCGATGACGAGCGCTCTGCTGGCAAGCGCGGCCGACTGGGGATTGCTGCGGCGCCGCAAGTCATAGGGGCCGTCAAAGGGCGGGCGGCCCGGCGAGGCGAGCGTGCTAGAATTGTCATGTAGGAGGACGGGCAATGAGCTTGCGCAGGGCAAATCCGATGCCGGTCGCGGCCTTGGTGGTCGGGTGGGGATTGCTGATGGCGACCGGCGTGGCCCGGGCCCAGGATTTCCTGCCGCCGGTACAGGTCGGCACGGTTCAGTCCGGGGCCATCAACGAGGCCTCGGGCCTCGATGCCAGCGTAGACAACCCCGGCGTGCTTTGGGTGCACAACGATTCGGGCGACACCGCCCGCGCCTTCGCCATGAACACGGCCGGCGATCACCTGGGCGTCTACAACCTGTCCGGCCTCGGCGCCACCGACTGGGAAGACATGACCCTCGGCCCGGACCCCTCCACCGGCGACTCCTACCTCTACCTCGGCGACATCGGCGACAACAACGCCGTTCGCTCGTCCATCCAAGTCCATCGTGTGCTCGAGCCCGCCGTCGACCCCGACCAGGCGCCGGTCAACGTGTGGCTGGGCGGGATCGAAACCTTCACGCTGCTTTACCCCGACGGCGCCCGCGACGCCGAAACGCTCATGGTCGATCCGCTCACCGGCGACCTTTACGTGATCTCCAAACGCGAGAGCCGATCGCGGGTCTATCGGGCCGCCTTCCCGCAGTCGTCGGCCAGCCCAATTACCATGGACTACCTCGGCCAGTTGCCCTGGGGATGGGCCACCGGCGGAGATATTTCGCCCGACGGCGACGAGATCCTCGTCCGCGGCTACGTCAGCGCCTCCCTGTGGACGCGCGGGCCCGGCGAGAGCGTCTGGGACGCCCTGGCCGGATCGGCCGTCAGCGTGCCCATCGCCTCCGAGCCGCAAGGTGAGGCCATCGCCTTCGACAGCGACGGCGACGGCTACTTCACCGTCAGTGAGAACTCCTACCAGCCGATCTACTACTACGAGCGCATCAGCCCGGGCGATTTCGATCAAGACGGCGACGTCGACGCCGACGACATCGACCTACTCTGCGCCAATATCGGCGGTGCCCCGGACCCCTACGACCTCGACGGCGACGCCGACGTGGACCTGGACGACCAGACCGTGCTGATCGAAACGTTGGTGGAATGGTCCGACGGCGTGAACTCCGGCGTCGGCACGCGGCGAGGGGATTGGAACCTCGACGGTCAGGTCAACGTCACCGACCTGCAGATCACCAAGGCCTACTTCGGCCAGAGCGGCCTGGGCTGGGCCCAAGGCGACGGCAACTGCGACGGCCTGGCCGACCTGACCGACCTGCAGATCCTCAAAGCCGACTTCGGCTACGTCGCCGCCCCCGTCCCCGAGCCGCTGACCATGGGCCTGCTAGCCATCGGCGCTTGTCTGCCGCTGCTGAAGCGGTAGCGGCCGATACATCGCCCGCGCAAGACACCGGGCGACCGCCCGAAGGCCGCCGCCCGGTTTGTTGGTGTCTTGGGGTTACTTCTTCCGTTTCAGCAGCGCCAAGCCGCCCAGGCTGAGCAAGGTCATCGCCGCCGGCTCGGGGACCTGACCGTTCGCCGCGAAGCCGTAGGCCGCCTGCAACAATTGTAGGTCCGTAGCATTGATCACGTCGTCGACGTTCGAGTTGCCCGCCGACCAGCCAAGGCCGGAACTGCCATAGAACGTCTGCATGATGATCAGGTCGGTCGCATTGACGACACCGTCCAGGTTCACGTCGCCAATCGATGTGCCGACACCGCTTTCGCCGCCCGGGCCGGACCATTCCACCAAATCCTCGACGAGGACAATCAGGTCATCGTCGTCGGTGGCGCCGTCTCCGTCGAGATCGTAGGCGGGGTTGCCGGCGTTGTCGATCAACGTGTCGATGTCGTCGACGTCGACGTCGCCGTCTTGATCGAAGTCGCCCAGTGGGGCCAGGGCGAGGCTGTAGTCGCCCCCACCCGCAATGGCCTGGTAGCCCGTGCCGGCAGGTGTGTGGCTGACTTGGTTATCGACGTCATACCCCCAGCTGACGATGGTCCCGTCAGCCGCCAGGGCTAAGCTGTGCCACCTGCCCGCCGCAATGGCCTGGTAGCCCGTACCGGCCGGGGCGCCGCTGACCTGACCCCAGTAGTCGTCTCCCCAGCCGACGATGGACCCGTCAGCCGTCAGGGCCAGGCTGTGTATGTCGCCCGCCGCAACGGCCTGGTAGCCCGTGCCGGCCGGTGCGCCGCTGATCTGGTCATACCAGTCCCATCCCCAGCCGACGATGGACCCGTCAGCCGCCAGGGCCAGGTTATGGTAGCTCCCCCCCGCAATGGCCTGGTGACCCGTGCCGGTAGGCGTGCCGCTGACCTGGTTATTCCCGTCAGCTCCCCAGCTAACGATGGACCCGTCCCCCGCCAGGGCCAGGCTGTGCCAGTCGCCCGCCGCAATAGCCTGGTAGCCCGCGCCGGTGGGTATGTCGCTGAGGTTGCCGCCACCATACCCCCAGCCGACGATGGACCCATCAGCTGCCAGGGCCATGCTGTGGAGTTCGCCCGCCGCAATAGCTTGGTGGCCCGTACCGGCCGGGGCTCCGCTGGCCTGGTCGGAGTTGTCCCGCCCCCAGCCAACGATGGACCCGTCAGCCGCCAGAGCCAGGCCGTGCCAGCGTCCCCCCGCAACGGTCTGGTAGTCCGGGCCAGTGGGTGTGTCGCTGACCTGGTCATGATCGTTCGCCCCCCAGGAAACGATTCGTGCCCCGCCAGCGGCTGAACCGAAGGCCAGCAGCGTTACCAGCGTGCACATTGCCGAGAACTTGGTCTTCATTGTCATCTCTCCTGCTAGGCCGAAGCCCGATTCCCTGTTCTTCCTTGACGTGAGGTGCGTTGGCGCGGCCCCTTTCCGGCCAGCAGTGAGCCTACCGCGCAGCTGGGGATTGTCAAGATTTTCCCCCAAGCCGTCAATGGAACGATCCCGTGATGGAGCGGTTCGTCAGGTAACGGGACCCGCGCAGAGAAAGAGCGGCAGCCTCAGGGCCACCGCTCTCATTCGGTCGCTGTGACTACTTCCTTCGTTTCAGCAGCGCCAAGCCGCCCAGGCTGAGCAAGGTCATCGCCGCCGGCTCGGGGACGTAGGACACTCGGAAGCCGTGGAGATCCCCGGCCCGTTGGATCTCGAAGTACCACCCGCCGATTTCCTCTGCCTCTTGCGCCCAGGTGGCGTCGAGATGGGTCCAACTCCCGCCGCAAACGAAGTACCCATCAGCGCTCGTGCTCGGTACCTCGACGTCCGTGAACTCCCACACGTTGCCGCCCTGATCGTAGGTGCCGTAGGGGCTGGCGGAGTTCTCGTATTCTCCCACTTCGGTCGTCGGGTACGGATCGTCAGGCCGGCCTCCGGCGTAGTAGCTGGAGTTGTTTCCGGGATCGGGCTCGACGATATCATTGTCGGGCGTCACGTTGCTGCTGGTGGGAAAGTCGAAGTAGGCCGCCGTGCCGGGGTCGTAGTAGGCGGCTTTGGCCCACTCGTCCACCGTCGGCAAGAAGAAGCCGGTCCCCGGATTCCGCGTAATGGTCAACAAGTCGTCCAGGTCCGTGGTCCCGTGAAGGGAGTACGAGCCATCCTCCGTGGTCGAGTCGTCGCAGGCGCCCGTGGGCATGCCGTTGGTCAGCCAGTTGGTGAACCGGACCGCGTCGTCCCACCGGACCATGTTGACCGGTCGGTCAGCCCAGTCAGCAGCGACCGAGTAGCTATAGCTGCCGTCCGCACCGGACCGTTGAATGCGACATCCGTTCTCGTGGGTGGCCATCCAATCGCTGTAGAGCGCATAAGGATCACTGGCCGCCACGGCATTGAGGAATTCCGCGTACTGGCCAGCCGTCACCTCGAACTTGCCCATCAGGTACTCGTAGCTGACGCTCCCGTGCGTACCGTGGGCGTTGGTGTAAGGCGCGTTGCCCACATCCCCAACCCGCATGAGCGGCAGGTCCATGGTGGTCTGGAAATCGACGACCCCGTCCCCTGACAAGTCAGCCCGGGTGCCGGCGTGAGCGACGACCCCGCATACAAGAACTGCCATTACTGAGATGATTGCCCGTTTCATCCTCTCTCTCCTTCCCGGAGGCTCCCCGCCCCTGTTGACTCCGATGAGATGATTCTAACGCGCGCCAGGAGAGATTCAAGGGCGGGCCAGCTCATGGGTCTACCCCAAATAAAACAATCCTCCGGGCCTTTCGGTCCGGAGGATCTCACGACGAATCACATTGATGGGCCGTACTGGACTTGAACCAGTGACCTCCTGCGTGTCGAGCAGCGAGACGCCCGTCGTAACCTACGCAGATACGCCACTTACGACGCCACCAAACAGCGCTCGCACCAGCG
>CAYRZU010000085.1:0-12968 GCA_964428895.1 uncultured Planctomycetaceae bacterium | reverse complement strand
GTCGGCTACAGAAAGAGGTTAATGAGAGAAAAAAAAGTGCTTTGCGGAATAGCTGTCACGGGGATATGGACCTGCTCGAACGCATCCCCTGGCTGAAAAATGGACGCGGAGCTTACCGAGCGTGTTCGATCTTTCCAAGAAAGAAACCCGGTTTTTTCCGGGCTTCTTTCTCCCCACCATCAATGGCGTGTGGTCTGGCCGCGCCGTTTAGCGACAAGGGCGCCGATGTCTAGGCGCTCTCACGCTTCACTTTGCGTGCGGCAAACAGTGTCGGCTCGACCTTGCCGGAGGCCATGTCGGCCGTAATCTCATACACTGCGCCCTCTTCCTTGTGTTCGGGCAGTTCGTACATCAGGTTGAGCATGACGTCTTCGACCACGCTCCGTAGCGCCCGGGCGCCAACGTCCCGCTCCAATGCCTTGCGGGAGATCGCCCGAAGAGAGCCGTCCGTGAAGTTCAGGGTAGTCTCTTCCATGCTGAATAGCTGCTGGTACTGCCGGATCAGCGCGTTGCGCGGCTCGGTCAGAATCCGAACCATGGCGTCCTCATCCAACTCGCCCAGCGCCCGCACGCATGGCAGTCGGCCGACCAGTTCGGGGATCATCCCGAAGTGAACCAGGTCTTCCGGCTGGACCTGTGCGAGCACGGCGCTGTGCTCGCGCGGGGTCTCATCCTTCTCACCTTCCGTGCCGAAACCGATCAACTGGCGACCCAGGCGCTTCTTGATGATGTCTTCGAGCCCAGAGAATGTGCCGCCGCAGATGAACAGGATGTGCTTGGTGTCCATCTGGATGTACTGCTGCTCGGGGTGCTTTCGGCCGCCCTGAGGCGGGATATTCGCAACCGTACCTTCCAGCATCTTCAGCAACGATTGCTGCACGCCCTCGCCGCTGACGTCGCGGGTGATGGAGACGTTGTTGGAAGTCTTGCCGATCTTGTCGACCTCATCGATATAGATGATGCCTCGCTCGGCCGCTTCCAGGTCGAAGTCGGCCGCCTGGAGCAGGCGCAGCAGGATGTTCTCAACATCTTCACCGACATAGCCGGCCTCGGTCAGCGTCGTCGCGTCGCCGATGGCGAACGGCACGTTGAGCACCTTGGCCAGCGTTCGGGCCAGCAGCGTCTTGCCCGAGCCGGTCGGGCCGACCAGCAGCACATTGGTCTTTTCGATGTCGATCGTGCCGTCGTCGGTATCAACGTGCATCAGCCGCTTGTAGTGATTGTGGACCGCCACTGCGAGCACGCGCTTGGCGGAATCCTGGCCGATCACGTATTGATCGAGATACTCCTTGATCTGGCGGGGCGTGGGGATGGTCGTGAACAGCGGCTTGGCCTGGGCCGTCCGCCGTCGTTCCTGGGTGACGATGTTGTAGCACAGCTCCACGCAGTGCCCGCAGATGAACACCCCGTTGGGGCCTTCAACGATCGGGCTGGCTTCGTCGCCGCTGCGGCTGCAGAAGCTGCACGTCTGTTGCCGCTTGTTGCCCGAGTCGCTCGAACCGTCATTGCCGGATCCGGCAGATGTCATGTCCACTCCTTCATGAAGACACACCTATCACGCGGCCTTAGGTAGAGGCCTAGCATCTAATTATCGTCAGGGGCCGGTGGCTCACTTGACGGGCAATTGTCCTCATTTGTGTCCGTTTTCGGCTTCGGTTCAGCCTGGGGGGCCTCGGCCGGGCCTTCGGTCAGGCCCAGCAGGCCTCGCCGCAGTCGTCTGAACTCTTCGGGCGATATCTGGCCGGCATCCCTGAGGGATTCCAATTGTCCTATCGAGAAGTTCTCCGATGCGGCGCCGTCGGTGCGGGTGAGCGTCCGCCTGCGAAGCACGATCACCGCAATCCCCAAGGCCGTGATGGCAAGAATGAGGATGCCCCCCCACAGAAGCAGCTTGATGGTGGGGGATTGTGCTGTCTGGTCTACCAGGCTGAAAGCGTTCATATTCGCGTCCATTTTACGCGTCCCATGGGCCTGTGTTCAATGCCGATGAGCTGGCGACATTCCCCCCTCCGGCTGAGACGAACAATATCGGACTCAATGGCGGCTTTCTCCTAGAAAAGGAGATTAAATTCGTTCAACAAAAAGGCATTTTCCTTGCAGGTGGCCCGGATTATGTCGATCATATGAATGATATCTGTTGCATTGTGGAAGATATCTTTCATGGCAACTGACACCACCATCGATCATCGTCGCGCTCGGGCCGGCGAACAGTTGGCAACGCAAGGATATATGTCCCTGGCGGAACTGGCTGACGTGTTGGCGGTCTCTGAGAGCACGGTACGCCGGGATTTGGAGGCCCTGGAGCAGCAAGGGCTTGTCCGGCGAACGCACGGTGGGGCCGTCTACGTCAAGGACGCCGCTGGACAGGCCTATGCCTTTGCGGATCGCGAGACATCGGCCGCCGCTGAGAAGAAAGCGATCGGCCGAGCGGTGGCTGAATTGGTCGTCGACGGGCAGACGATTCTGCTCGATGGCGGCACGACATGTTGCCAGGTCGCTAGATCTATTGCCGGCCGACGGCTGAACGTGGTGACCAACTCGTTGCCGATCGCGTCGCTGTTGTCGGCGGAGATGGCGACTGAAGTGACAATGATTGGCGGATACGTTTACCCGCGGACGGGTGTGGCCCTGGGTGCGATGGGCGAACAGCAGGCTGCCACCGTGCATGGGTCGCAGTTGGTGCTTAGTTGTGCCGGGCTCGCCGATGACGGCGCCTACAACCAGAACCAGATGATGGTGGCCATGGAACGGCAGATGATGGCCGTTGCCGACGAGGTGATTCTGGCGGTCGATCACACCAAGTTCGGCCGACGGGCCGTGGCGAGGCTGTGCGAGCTGAAGGAAGTCCACGTGATCGTCACCGATGATGGGGTGGACGCCGAGGCCCGGGCGTGGTTGGAAACGCTCGAGGCCAGGCTAATTGTGGCCCCCAGCAATGAGGAGGCATCCGAATGACACAAATGAACATTCCCATGCCCCGTGAGCAGCTCGAACGAATCGTCCGCCAGATGGTCCGGCAACGCTATGCCGAAGCCCTGATGGCCGGCGAGCCGCAGACGGCCATGGCCTTTGAGCCGAACCTGGTCGTCAATATCTCCGCCCGCCACATGCACATCACGCAAGAGGACCTGGAGACGCTGTTCGGGCCGGGCACGGAGCTGACTGTCTTTCGCTGGCTGTATCAGCCGGGCGAGTTCGCTGCCGAGCAGCGCGTGTCAATCAAAGGCCCACGAGGACGGACGATTGATAACGTCCGGATCCTGGGCCCGGTCCGAAAGTTTACGCAGGCGGAAGTGTCGTTCACCGACTCGATCGCGCTGGGGATGGACATTCCGGTGGTTCCGTCCGGGAAGATTGACGGTACGCCGGGGTGCGAGATTATGGGTCCGGCCGGCAGCATCAGCATGCCCGAGGGCGTGATCCGGGCCGAACGCCACGTGCATATGTCGCCGGCGGATGCGGAGACGTATGGCTTTGCGAATGGGCAGTACATCAAGTTGCACGTCGACAGCGACTGTGCAACCACCTACGAACGCGTATTGTGCCGGGTGGACCCGAAGTTCCTGCTGGAAGTCCACCTGGATACCGACGAAGGCAACGCCTGCAATCTTGTTGACGCGACGAGCGTGCAGTTGCTGGCGTAAGACAGGTTGTATCTGAGGAGATAATCATGGCACTGCAAGCATTGGGCATGATCGAGACGCGTGCGATGGTCGCGCTGATCGAAGCGTCCGACGCCGCCTGCAAAGCGGCCAACGTGGAGTTGGTCGGCTGGGACCGCGTTGGGGCCGGCATGGTCACGGCGTTCGTCCGGGGCGACGTCGCTGCCGTCAAAGCGGCGGTCGACGCTGGAGCGGCGGCAGCCGGTAAGATCGGCGAGGTCGTCAGCGTCCACGTCATTCCGCGTCCGCACGATGATTTGGATGCGGCCGTTCCGAGCAAGACCCCCGCGGCCAAGGGCGGCAAGTAACTACCGGCGCCACGCGTCAGGAGAACAACGATGGAAGCGTTGGGAATGATCGAAACAAAAGGCTACGTCGGCGTCATCGAAGCGACGGACGCCATGTGCAAGGCCGCCAACGTCGAACTGATCAAGCGGATCGAGATCGGCGGCGGCTACGTGACCACGCTCGTCAAGGGTGATGTCGGCTCGGTGCGAGCGGCGGTCGACGCGGGCGCAGCCGCGGCCGGCAAGGTCGGCGAGTTGGTAGGCTGCAATGTGATCCCGGCCCCGCACGAACAGCTCAAGGGCACGTACTTCTAGGCTGATCGCGAACGATGAAGGTCCTGGTATCCAATATCGGCTCGACGAGCTTCAAGTTCCGCCTGTTCGACATGGCCGACGGCGAGCGCGAGATTGCTTCCGGCGGGGCCGACCGTATCGGTCACACCGGCGGCAAGCTCAAGCTGGTCATCGGCGGCGAGACGTCGGCCTCCGAATGCGACTTCGCCGACCACGGCGCGTGCATTCAAACCGTGCTGGCGGAACTGATCACCGCGGGAGCCTTGGCTGACGCCAAGGACCTCGACGCGGTGGCCTTCAAGGCTGTCATGGGCGGTGACTGCGACCCGGTGGTCCGTGTGGATGAAGCCCTACTGGAGCGAATGGAGTACTTCGTTCCGGTCGCGCCGGCCCACAATCCGCCCTACATCGCCGCGATGCGGATGTTCGGACAGGTCCTGGGCGATACGCCGTTTGTGGCGGCATTCGAGCCGGGTTTTCACCGGACGATTCCGTCGCGACGTCGCTACTACGCGGCCCCGCTGGAGTGGGCCCACAAGTACGGCGTGAAGCGTTACGGCTTCCACGGGGCCTCTCACCGGTATATTGCCACGCGCATGGCTGAGGTCATGCCCGAAGCTGTCCGCGTGATCAGTTGCCATCTGGGTGGCTCGAGCAGCACGTGCGCGATTCGGGATGGGCAATCCGTGGCGACCAGCATGGGCCTATCACCCCAAACGGGTCTGCCGCAGGGCTCTCGCGTGGGCGACCTGGACGTCTACAGTCTGAAGCTCATGATGACTCAGACCGGTCGTGATTTAGACGACCTACTGGCCGAGCTAGGTAGCGAGGCCGGCATGGCGGGGCTATCCGGCACGAGCGGCGACATGCGGGACGTTGAAGACGGCGCCCTGGCCGGGGACGAGCGGTGTCAGCTCGCGTTGGACATTTACGTGACGGCCGTTCGGGATCACATCGGCGCGCACCTGGTGGAGCTGGGTGGGGCCGATGCGATCGCCTTCACGGGCGGCATTGGTGAGAAGAGCCCCGTTGTCCGCGCTGCGGTGCTGGGTGGGCTGGACTTTGCCGGCGTGATGTTGGATCTGGACAGGAACGAAGCAACCACAAGCGAAGGCCGGATCGAGTCGGCTGAGTCGACGACCGCTTTGTGGGTGCTGGAAACAAACGAAGAGTTAATCGTCGCCCGACAAGCCGTTGAGCTGTTGGGCGGGAAGTGATCTGGAGAAACACGATGGATAACGCAATCGGCATGATTGAGACACGCGGCCTGGTGGGCGTGATCGAAGCGACCGACGCGATGCTAAAGGCCGCCAAGGTCCAGTACGTGGGCATGCGGAAGGTCGGCAGCGGCTTCGTCAGCACGATGGTCAGCGGCGACGTGGCGGCCTGCAAGGCGGCGGTCGACGCCGGCGCGGCGGCTGCGGCCCGGGTCTCTGAAGTGATCAGCGTGCACGTGATCCCGCGTCCGCACAACGACCTGACGAAGCTGATGCCGTCGAGCTAACCGCCACCGCAACCCGCGGCCCGTTGCCCTGATGTGCTGCGCGCCGCGGCGGGAAGGAGAGGCGCCATGTTTGTCGCCCGAGTGAACGGCAACGTCGTCGCCACGCAGAAGGTTGAATCGATGAGCGGGCGCAAGATGCTCGTCATCGAACCGCTGCAGGTCGACGAGAAGACCAAACAGATGAAGACCACCGGCCGATGCCTGGTGGCCGTCGATTCCATCGGCGCCGGCACCGACGATTTGGTGCTGGTCACGCAGGGCTCGAGCGCCCGCATGACCGATCGCACCAGTAGTTCGCCCGTGGACTGCGTCATTATCGGCATCATCGATTCCATCAACGCCCTCGGTGATCAGGTTTACACCAAAGACAAAGCGTAAGCTGCGATTGATGAT
Organism: uncultured Planctomycetaceae bacterium; assembly: GCA_964428895.1. GTDB lineage: Bacteria > Planctomycetota > Phycisphaerae > SM23-33 > SM23-33 > HyVt-337. Next base: position 6,828 of record CAYRZU010000085.1, on the reverse strand, counting down.
TCTCGGCGGGTCAGGTGAGTTAGTGGTTGTCTGGCCGCGGATCGAGAATCGACATTGGAGTCAGCTATGACCCAAGTGAACGAACAAGCAATTCAGGACATGGTTCAAGAGGTCTTGCGGCACGTGCAGAGCGGGTGGGGCTCGCGTCCGATGCCCACCCCGGGCAAGGATGCGCCACCCCCGGTCTCGGCGGTGACCACCACCGGCGGCTACGTTCCCGCGCCGGCTCGGTCGGTCGGCCCGGGCGCGCGCAGCGGCGGCGGGCGGTTCGGCCAATTCACCGACGTCAACGAGGCCGTGGTGGCCGCTATGGGGGCGTATCGGGCCCTGGCCGCTCGAAGCCTCGCTCAGCGGCAGCAGATCGTCCAGATCATTCGCGACATCTGCGTGAACCAGGCCGACGAACTGGGTCGGATGGAGTACGAAGAGACCCAGATCGGCCATCCGCCGCACAAGCCCGAGAAACTCATCGGCGTGGGCAAGAACCCCATGGGCGTCAAGGAATTGTCCCCGGGCAGCTTCAGCGGCGACCATGGCATTACATTGGAGGAGTGCGGGCCGTGGGGCGTCATTGGTGTGATCACGCCGGTGACGCATTCGCTGCCGACCCTGGCCGACAACGCGTGCAACATGATCGCGGCGGGCAACTCGCTGGTTGTCAACCCGCACCCCGGGGGCAAGCGCATCGCCGCCCACGGGGCGAAGGTCTTCAACGAGGCGATCTACAACGCCGTCGGCATCGACAACCTGATTTGCGTAATCGTCGAGCCGACCATCGAGTCGGCCAACGAAATCTTCAAGCATCCGGACATCGGCATGCTGGCGATTACGGGCGGACCGGGCGTGGTGGCGGTGGCGCTGACCAGCGGCAAGCGGGCGATCTGCGCGGGCCCGGGCAACCCGCCAGCGGTCGTCGATAGCTCCGCCGACCTCGACAACGCCGCTCGGTGCATCATCGAAGGCGGCGCCTACGATAACAACCTACTGTGCCTGTCTGAGAAGGAAGTGTTCGTCGAGGCGGTCATCTTCGACACCTTCATGAAGTGCATGGCCGAGCAGGGCGCCTGCCAGTTGACCCCCCAGCAGATGGACGCCCTGGCCAAGATCTGCATCGTTCCCGGCAAAGACGGCGGCCACCCCCACGCCAACAAGCAATTCGTTGGCGCCGACGCGGCCGTGCTGGCGAGAGAGATCAACGTCTCCGTGCCCAGCGGCTGTCGCATGCTCTACGGCGAGACCAGCGCCACCCACGATTGGGTGATGGCCGAGCAGATGATGCCCTGCATGCCGGTCGTGAAGTGTCAGACGTTCGAGGATTGCGTGGAGGCGGCTTTGGTGGCTGAGCACGGCTTTCGCCATACGTCCATCCTTCACTCGCGGCTGGTCGACCACATGACCTACATGGGCAAGGCCATGAACACTACGCTGTTCGTCAAGAACGGCCCGTCATTGGCCGGCAACGGCGCCGGCGGCGAAGGCTACGGCGGCTACTCCATCGCCTGTGCGACCGGCGAGGGCATCTGCACGCCGCGGGCCTACACTCGCGTCCGCCGCTGCGCCATGATCGATAATCTGCGAATCATATAGGAAAGCACCCATGCTGCTAGGGATGGTTGAAGGTTCGGTCGTCAGCACGATCAAGCACCGGTCGATGGAAGGCTGGAAGGTGCTGATCGTCCAACCCCTAGGCCACCAAGGCGAGCCCGACGGCGACCCGCTGCTGGCGATCGACATGCTCGGCGCCGGCCGCGGCGTGAAAGTTCTCATCAGCAACGACGGGCGCGGCACGCGCGAAATGATTGGTGATAAGACATCCCCCGTCCGGTGGTCGGTCATCGGCGTGGTCGACGACGTGTGAGGAAAGACTTGGCACAGGCTCCGGTCAACACGGCGACACGAAAGATCTTCCTGACCGCCGAAGATCTTGAGCGACGCATTCGCTCGGCCGGGAGCGGTCTGATTGAATTGGCCGCCAACGAGTACCTCACGCCGCGGGCGAAGGACCTGGCCGACGAAAAGAGCATTGCCGTCCGACGAACCGTGACCGCCACCGACGCCCCGATCACCCAGCCGGTGATCAAGAGCGACAAGCAGCAGGCGGTCCAACGGCTGACGGACCTGTCGGCCCGGCCGGCGGATCGGGCCGTGGTCGGCGCGGTGGGGTTGGTGATCGAAAGAGCTACCGAGAACGTGGTGGTTCTGTTGCAGGCGTTGCGGCACGACGGGCCGGTATTTGTTGATTGCAGCCAGGCCGAGTGCTGGTTGCGGAACACCGAGGCGCTGGCGGGGCAGATAAAGTCCGGCGCGTTGGCTGCCGGCGTGTTGCTCGTGCCTTACGCCGCCAATGCCATGCTCCTGGCCGGCAAGATCAAGGGCCTCCGTCCCGTGCAGGGCACGCGAGTGGCGTCCGTCGCCGCGGCGGTGCGCCACTTCGACGCCAACGTGCTGGTGCTGGAGCATCGGCTATGTACGTTTCACCAAATGCGAGCGATGGTTCGAGCCTTCACCGCGGCGCGGCCCGGCGCCATGAACCGCGACGTGATGGCCACCGTCGCCAAGTTGGAACAGACGTAGAGGATTCTCGTATGCGTATAGCAACGGTCTTTGGCAAGGTTACGCTGAACCGTACGATTCCCGAACTCGTGCCGGGCAGCTTCCTGTTGGTCCGCGTGGCCGACCGCGGCACGCTTTTGGGGACCAACGACGGCAAGGATGAAATGCTCGTGACCTACGACTGCCTCGCCGCTCGCGAGGGCGATCAGGTCGGCATCAGCGAAGGCCGCGAGGCCACCGTGCCGTTCCTGCCGGAAAAAGTGCCCTACGACTGCTATTGCTCCTGCATCCTCGACCGGGTCGAGTTCGATCCGATTCTGGAGAGCGACTCATGATCAGCGAATGGGAAATGAAGCGGCAGATCTGCGAGATCGGCCGACGGATCTACGAGAAGGGCTTTGCTGCGGCCAACGACGGGAACATTTCCGTCCGCATGCCGGGCGGCCATTACCTGTGCACGCCGACGGGCGTCTCCAAGGGCTTCCTCAAGCCCGGCGACATCGCCACGGTCGATGACAACGGCAAGCAAATCGACGGCAACAAGCCTCGGACCTCTGAAATCCTGCTGCACCTGGAGATCTTCCACGAGTTGGATTGGGTCAACTCCGTCGTCCACGCCCACCCGCCGCACGCGACGGCCTTTGCGGTCGCGGGCATCGACGTGCCGAGCTGCATCCTGCCGGAAGTGGAAATTTTCATCGGGCAGGTCCCGCTGGCCGACTACGACACGCCCGGCAGCAAGGACTTCGCCGAGACCATCCTGCCGCACCTGCGCAATAAAGCCAACACCATCCTGCTGGCCAACCACGGGGCCGTCGCCTGCGATTCCACGCTGGAACAAGCCTACTTCCACCTCGAGACGCTGGACATGTACTGCCGCATCCTGCTGCTGTCGAAGGAAATCGGCAACGTTAAGCAGTTAGCCCCCGAGAAGATGCAGGACCTGTTGAACCTCAAGAAGACCATGGGCATCGCCGACTCACGCATGGATGGCGACGCCTGCGTGATCTGCGGCTCCGATGAGTTCTTGCGAGGCTTTTCCACGCGGGCGATCCCCCAGCACACGGCCGACGCCAACGGCCACGGCCGCGGGCGCGGCATCGCGGGTCAGCCCAGCCAAAACGGTGAGCCCCAGCCCTTGCCCGCCCCTCTGCCCGCCCAACCGTATCCGGCCGTCGTCGCCGGACGGGAAATCCCCGCGGCGCCGGGCTCATCCAGCGCGACCGCCCGCCGCCGCCAAATGGACGACGAGATCGAACGCGTCGTCCAAATGATCACCGACCAAATCGTCCGCGGCGGTTAGGGGTATGGACACTACGACGCTGGGCCGAACGGGGCTGCGAGTCAGTGTGGCCGGTTTGGGCGGGGGTGGTTACAGTCGATTGGGATTGGGGGGTGACGGGGGGGAAGCCGGCGCCGAGGCTGTGGTTATGCGAGCGTTGGAGTTGGGCATCAACTTCATCGATACGGCCGAGAGCTATGGGACCCAATCGGCCATCGGCCGCGCTATCAAGAGCGTTCCGCGCGATCAGATGATTATCTCGACCAAGAAGGGCGTTGGCCGCCCGGATCAGTTCTGCTCCCCCCAGCAATTCCGAGAGGGCGTAGAGAAGTGCCTTCGCGAATTTGGGACGGACTTCATTGATGTCTTCCACGCGCACGGCATTCGGCCGGAATGCTACGACTACGTGGTCGCCGAGATCGTGCCTGTCCTCCAATCGCTGCAGCAGGCAGGGACGATTCGGTTCATGGGCATTACCGAGATGTTCAATGCCGATCCCTCTCACAGAATGCTGGCGCGGGCCGTTGCGGACGGCTGTTGGGACGTGATCATGGTGGGGTTCAATATGTTGAATCCGTCGGCCAATCGAACCATCCTGCCGGCCGCTGAGAAGGCGGACGTTGGCGCGCTGATTATGTTCGCGGTGCGCAACGCGCTGAGCCAGCCGCAGCGACTGGCCGAGGTCCTTGACCACCTAATCGCCGAAGGGCGTGTCGATGCGGGCGCTCTGGATGCCGACGATCCGCTCGGCTTCGTCTTGGCCGGTAGCGACGCGGCGTCGCTCGTCGAGGCCGCGTATCGGTACTGTCGGCACCAGCAGGGCGTTCATGTGGTGCTGACGGGCACGGGCAGCGCCGAACACTTGGCGGCGAACGTACAGGCCATCCTCAAATCGCGCCTGCCCGATGGTGTCCTGCAGCGGTTGGCGGACATCTTCGGCCGCGTGGACTGCGTGTCGGGATCGTAATCGGCATTATGAACGGGGGCGTCAGTTGGGTATGCTGAGCGTTCCCTGATGTCCCACGAGCCCAACAACACCGCGGCGCTGACGACCGGGCCGGTCGGCTGGACGCTGCTGAAGATGGCCGTGCCTATGCTGGGCGGGTTCGTGTCGATGATCATCTTCAACGCCATCGATACGTACTTCGTCTCCGAGCTGGGCACGGACCCGTTGACGGCGATCGGCTTTACCGTGCCGGTGATCATGGTGGTTTTCAGCGTGGCCTTCGGCATGGGCATGGGGGCCGCAGCCGTGGTCTCGCGGGCCATCGGCGAGGGCGACCAGGATCGGGTGCGTCGGTTGGCCACGCACGGGCTGATCCTGGCGGTGGTGGCGGTGGGTTTCTTCTGCTTCCTGGGGCTGACCTTTCTCGAGCCGATCTTCCGGCTGATCAACGCCGACGAACGCCTGATTCCGTTGATTGCCCAGTACATGCGCATCTGGCTGGTGGGCATGGTGTTCGTGGTTGTGCCCATCGTGGGCAACAGCGTTATTCGTGCTACGGGCGATACGGTCCTGCCGGCTGTCATCATGCTGGTGGGCGCCAGCGCGAACGTCCTGCTGGACTGGTTGCTGATCTTCGGCCACTGGGGCTTTCCACGGATGGAGTTGGCCGGGGCGGCGCTGGCGACGGTAATTGCCCGGGCCGTTACGCTTGTGCTGTCGGTGGTGATCCTGCACTACCGCTACCGGCTGTTGGAGTGGGCGATCCCCGGCCTGCGCACGTTGTTACGATCGTGGGGTCGGATTCTGTCGATCGGCCTGCCGGCGTGCGCTACGAATGTGACGGTCACCATTTTGTTCGGCACGCTGACGTGGCTGGCGGCCACAATTAGCGGCGAGACGGTCGCGGCCATCAACGTCGGACGACTGGCGGTCCACTTTCCGGATATGGTTGTGATGGCCGTGGCGGCGTCGCTCGTGCCGTTCGTGGGACAGAACCTCGGGCAGGGCCGATTCGACCGGATTCGAGCGGGTCTGCGCGGGACCCAGATATTTGCGCTGATCTGGGGAGGGGCAAGCTATGGGGTACTGGCGCTGGCGGCGTGGCCGTTGGCCAGAATCTTCAGCAACGATGACACGGTGTTGGGTCCCATTGTCCAGTTCCTTCGGATCGTTCCGATCGGCATGGCCGTCATCGGGCCGGCGATCTTGACGGGGTCCATGCTCAACGGACTGCACAAACCGCTATGGTCGTCGGCGTTGCGGATCATCCACGTGCTGACAATGGTGGCCTTGGCGTGCGCGGGCCGCGTGCTGTGGGGATATGTGGGAATGCTCGTGGGGATCGTGATCGCGGACGTGATCGTGGCATCGGTTGGGGTGGCCTGCGGGTGGTGGATCGTCGCCAGAGAGGCCCGTCTATTCGTCCCGAAGGAAGAAATGGAGTCGCCCTTGCCGTTCCTGCCTTCCGAAAAGCCCGAGACGACCGCTTCTTGGGACTGACGGCTCGCCGGCGTCCGTTCCGGTCCTTCCAACGCGAGTGTGTACTTTACGCAACCCCATCCATCCCCATTGAAGCCCAGCCCCCTGTTTAGCGTTTGGGCTTCGGCTTCTTGACGGCCTTCTTCATGGCGTCTTGCCAGTTGCCGTCAAGCTGAAGAAGCCCTGGCTTAGGTCCAGGCTTCTTCGGTTTCTTAGTCTGCTTCTTGGCCATCCGTGTTCTCGAAGAGGGTTAGGCCGAAATTCGGGTCTGGCGCAGTAATCCTGAGCCCTGGGTTCCCTATCTGCCCGTCCAGGGCCAGGAGCGGGCCGTCAAACGTGTGAATCGTCTCGATGTTTTCAAACAGAGCGGTCGCCACTAGGAGCCGGTCGCCCGCCCTCTTGATCTTGTGCCGGACGCCAATGGAAGCACTGAGTTCGCTTTGACAGGACCATGGGTGCGCGCGAATTTGACCACCACGGCACCCAGATAGATGGAAGGACATAGCCATGCCTAGAGTGTTCAACGTCAGCGACTTTGGGAATAGGTGTGCGTGAACGCTAAGTCACA
>CAYRZU010000084.1:0-13229 GCA_964428895.1 uncultured Planctomycetaceae bacterium | reverse complement strand
TTCGACGAGGCCCGCTACGGCGTGTCCATGCGGAACACCATCTGCATCGAAGACCTCATCAACCAGCACTCACTCGTGATGGACGCCTACGATCCCGAGAAGCGCGTCGCGATCGTGATGGACGAGTGGGGCACCTGGTACGACTCGTGCACGCTGCCGGACGGGACGGACTACCCGCCCGGGCAGGGCACCATGCGAGACGCCATCATCGCCGCGACCATGCTCAACATGTTCAACAACCACTGCGAGCGGGTCCGCATGTGCAACTTGGCCATGATTATCGGCGGGCTGCATCCGATCATGATCATCGACAACGACCGGATGTTCTTCACGCCCAGCTATCACGTGTTCGAGATGTTCGGTCCGCACATGGAAGCTCGCCTCCTGCCCACGGTGACTACCGCCGACCGCTACGATCCGGCCGGGTATACCTTCCCGGGCGTCAACGCGTCGGCCTCCCGCGATGCGAGCGGCCAGATGCACCTGACGCTGACCAACATCGACATCGCCAAGGATCGGGAAGTCCTGGTTGAGGTCCGCGGCACGACCGTCAAGGGCGCCGCCGGTCGGGTTCTCAAGGGCGAGGCCATCAACAGTTTCAACTCCGTCGAGAATCCCGAGGCCGTCAAGCCCGCGCCGTTCGACGACGTCGTACTCGAAGACGGCTGGCTGAAGGTGCAGTTGCCGGCGATGTCCGTTGTGGTCCTCAAGATCCAAGAGTAGTCCCATGGTAAAGCTGAAAGACGAAACGCGTCGGATCCTGAGCGATCCGGAATTGGTGGAGATTCAGGCCAAGCATTTCGCCGAGATGGAACGCGTCTACACCGGCACGAACAGGAGGCCGTTCGTGCTGTCGGGCTTCTACGGGGGCACGGGCAACCCGCCCGACGGGCCGATGGACCAGCAGCTCGCCCGCGCGCTGGATGACCTGGCCGCCCAAGCGGAGCTGATGCGGGATGAGCGCATCTTTCGGCCGCTCTGTTTCGACGTGTCGACCTACGGCGAGAGCTTCGGCGAGTTCCTGTTCGGCTTGCCCGAGCTGGGGCCCAACGCCAGCGAATTCCCTAGGCTGGATACGCCCGTGGGCACGCTCGACCCGCCGCCGCTGGATACGTGCCCGGCCTGGCAGAACACCAAGACTCAAACCGAGATGTTTCTCGAACTCGAGCTGCCCGTGCCGCTGTTTTCCGGGAGCTACATCACCAGCCCGCTGGTCGAGGCGGTCAATCTGTACAGTGAACCGTTTCTGATGGCCATGCTGCAGGAGCCCACCGCCGCCATGCACGACCTGCGCGTGCTGTGCGACGTGCAGGTGCAGATGCGTAAGTGGTATGTCGACAACGTGCCGGTCGAGCAGCTTCAGTGGGTGGCTCCGCGGTTGCGCGGCACGCCGCCGGGCATGAGTCAGATCGACGGTTGCACCGCTCAGCTGGTGGGCCCGGACCTTTACCGCGAACAAATCGCTCCGCTTGATGCTGAAAGCCTCATGGTTGCCCCGCGCGGTGGCATGATTCACATCTGCGGCTACCACACGCATCATCTGCCGACCTGGCGCGAGGCCAACTGGCTTCGCGCGCTGCAACTGTCGGGCGATGCGATGACAGACCTGGCCCTCTATCACAGCGAATTACGCGACGATCAGGTGGTCTACGTTAGCCCGCACGCGACCATGGAACTCGACCAGATCATGGAGATTACCGGCGGCAAGCGGGCGGTGCTGGCGCTCTACGAAAAGGACCTCCACCGCGTGCCGACCGTCGTCGACGGCCAGGCCGCCTAGCGTTTCACGGAGTGTGACCGATGAACAAGCGATCGATCCCGCCATCTCGCCCCGTGCATCCGTCGCCGGCGGCCATGGTCTCCTGTGCGGACGCGAGCGGCCGGCCCAACATCATCACGCTGGCCGAGGTCTTCAACGTGAGCATCGCCCAGCCGGTCATTCTTGGCATCGCCATCGCCAAGCCGCGCTATTCCCATGAGCTGATCAGCGCATCGCGTGAGTTTGTGGTGAACTTGCCGACCGCGGCCATGGTGGACGTGGCGGACCGGTGCGGCACGGTTTCCGGGCGGAACGTCGACAAGTTCGCCGAGTTCGGCCTGACGGCCACGCTGGCCGAGAAGGTCGCCCCGCCCCTCATTGCCGAATGTCCCATTAGCATCGAGTGTCGCGTGATCGACATCCAGGAACGGGGCGATCACGATTTGTTTCTCGGCGAGGCCGTCGCCGAGCACGTGGCTGAAGAGGCGTTGGACACCGATGGCCAGATCATCGTCGAGAAGCTCGACGCCCTCTGCTACCTCCACGGCCAGTACTTCTCGCTCGGTCAATTCCTTGGCCGACACGGCTACACGGCCGGCTAGGCGCCCTTCAGCAAGGCCACGCCCTCATCCGCCGTTCCGGCGATCTTGAAGATCTTGTCGAAGGTGGCGACCACGAACATCTTGTGGATGGGCACACTCAGCCCGCTAATGGCGAGGGTCTGCTCGTCGGAGAGCTTCTTCTGGAAGTTCACCAAGGCGCCCAGGCAGGCGCTGCCGATGAAGCCCACGCCTTCCATGTCCAGCACGATCGCGCCGGGGCACTGTTGGGTCACCTGTTCGAGGGCGGCCCGAAAATCGTCGGAGACAGCCGCCTCCAATCGGCCGGCCAGGCGGCACACGTGAACGTTGTCGACCGTATCAAACGTCAGTTCCATGGGAGTTCCTTTGGAGCGATTAGTGATTGCGTTGGTACGCGGCCTCGATGTCGGCGGCCGACTGATCGGGCGAGTCGAGCATCTCGGCGGGCAGGTTCAGGAAACGATAGTTCGGCCGCCGCCGCAAGAGGCGCTTGCGGTTGATCAAATGCACGGCGGTGACGTTGTCGGTGGTGATGTTCCGCCCGCCCGTTCCGCAACCGAGCGTCAGGGAGGTCGGGATGGTGTTGAACATCTGGCCGACCGCGCCTTGGCTGGTCGGCTGATTGACCAGGATGCGCCCGGCGTTCATGGCGGTGGCGTATTCGGCGACGACCGTCTCGTCGTTGGTGAAGACACCGGCCGTGTGGCCCACGCCTCCGAAGTGCAGCAGGTCCACGCAGCGGTTGATGCCGTCGCGGTTGTCCGCCGCCCGGTAAAGCGCCAGAATCGGGCTGAGCTTTTCGCGGGACAGCGGGTAATCGGGTCCCACGCCACCGGGTTCCACCAGCAGCAGTCGCGTGCCCTCGGGCACGTCGATGCCGGCCAGCCCCGCGATCTTGGCGGCCGACTGGCCGATCACGTCCATGCTCATGCCACCACGTTCGGGGTCGATGGCGATCGCTTCGAGTTTGACCCGATCGGCGTCCGAGCACAGATAGCCGCCCCGGGCTTGCAGGGCGGCGACGGCCTGGTCGAAACCGTTGTCGGTGATTACGATCGATTGCTCCGACGCGCAGATCACGCCGTTATCGAAGGTCTTGGACGCGACGACGCTGTCGGCCAGCAGGTCCAGGTCGGCCGTCGCATCGGCGAAGACGGGCACGTTGCCCGGGCCCACGCCCAAAGCGGGCGTGCCGGAGGAATACGCGGCGTTAACCAGGCTCGATCCGCCCGTGGCCAGAATCAGCGCCAACCCACTGTGGTGCATGAGCGCGCGCGAGACTTCGCGGCTGGGTTCTTCCATCCACGTGATGCAGTCTTCGGGGGCTCCGGCCGCCAGGGCCGCGTCGTACAGCAGCTTGGCCGCCGCCAGCGAACAACCGAACGCCCGCCGGTGCGGGCTGATGATGATGGCGTTGCGGGTCTTCAGGGCCAGGAGGATCTTGAACATGGTAGTCGAGGTGGGATTGGTCACGGGTGTCACGCCCAGGACCACGCCCAAAGGCTCAGCCACTTCCACCGTGCCGGCGTGATGGTCTTCGCAGATCACGCCGACGGTCTTCTCGTTGCGGATGGTGTCGTAGACCAACAGGGTGGCCACGGTGTTCTTCATGACCTTGTCGGGGTAGTTGCCCATGCCGGTCTCATCGACGGCGGCCCGGGCCAGCTCGCGCCGTTGACCTAGCCCGGCCAGGTAGGCGGCGCGGACAATCGCGTCGGTCTGGGCCTGGTCGTACTGGCTGAAGACGGCCGCTGCGGTCTTGGCCCGCATCATCATCTCGTCGGCCTTTCGCTCGATGGCGGCGGCGTCGATATCGGTTTGGCTCATGATGTGCTCCGGCTATCTAAGGACACGTCCCGGATCGGCCCACAGCCCGACCCTCCAAGGCAGGGGATTCTCGCTCCGTGGGCGGCCGCTGTCCAGACCTTGACCAAGACTTAACGGCAATTGGTTTCGTGTGGCTGCGGCGGCGGGGGCTCCTGCCCCGCCGCGCGGTAGACGCCTGCTACTTCATCCACCCGCGCTGGCGCCAGCAGCGGATGACGTTGGCGTAGAGGTCGGGGTTCTTCTTGAACATGAAACGGGAGACCATTGTCTGGTCGAGCCAGCGCTTGAACCGCCAGCGCAGGCCGGGCGAGCGCTGGCGCTCGATGTGGTCGTGGAGCTCGTCGGCTGCGGCGGTCAGGCGGGGCCGAACGTCGTCGACGGTCTTGGTGGTGGGGATGCCGGTCTTGAAGAAGAGGTGATCGGTCGTCCGGGCGCCCATCTCCTTCATCGCCACGATGCGGCGGGTGATTGTCTTGCCGGTGGCAAAGCCGACCGCCGAGACGCCGAGCACGTATTTGTCCGTGACGTCACCGGTGAAGATGATGGTATAGGTGATTCGCTCGTAGAACCGCTTGAACATCGCCCCCACGTTGCCGTTGCGGACCGAGGCCCCGCACACCAGCCCGTCGGCGGCGCGAATGCGGGGGGCGATCTCGTTCATGTCGTCATCGATCGCGCACTCGCCCGTCTTGAGGCAGGCAAAGCATCCTCTGCAGTCCTGGATGTTCACCTCGGCCAGCCGCAGCCGGTCAATGTCCACTCCGCGACCTTCCAGGCGCTCGGCGATGGCGTCCACACAGCCATGCACGAAGCCGCCTTCCTTCGGATTGCCATAAACGGCCATGATCTTCATGGGTCGATCTCCACTGCAGGGCGTGCACCTCGCTGCACGCGGAACATGTCAAACCAGCCCGTCTCGAATCTGCTTCAGTTCGTCGTTGTCGGGGACCCAGTCATCTTCATCGTCGTCGTGCAGAAGCCAGATTCCATGGATGGCGTTGTTGAGGTCCATCGGCAACTGATCGAAGTCATCGGAGACCATGACCTCTTTGGCCCATTGCCACACGGCTTCCCTTGTCACGGTCCCTTGAAGGTAGCCGTCGATCAAGCTGACGACCTTCTTCTTACAGTCGTCGCAATCCATCATCGCGAATCCCCTATGACACGCAGATGGTGTCGCTTCGTCAGAACTCACCGAACTCAGTTCGGGCGATGACTTCGTCCTTCAGCTCGGGCGTGAGGGTGTTGAAGTAATCGCTGTAGCCGGCCACGCGGACGACGAGGTCCTGGTAGCTTTCGGGGTCGGCTTTGGCGGCCTTGAGCGTTTCGGCCGACAGCAGGTTGATCTGAATCTCAAAGCCGCCGCGCTGCAGGAAGGTCTCGATGACGGCCCGGACGGCTTTGCGGTTGTCGGCGGTGGCGAACATGGAATCGTTGAACCGCACGTTGTGGACCAATCCGCCCAGGGCGTGGCGGTGCGACCATTTCGTGGTCGAGAGCACGCTGGCGGTGGGCCCGGCGGCCTCGCGGCCCTGGGCGGCGCCGGCGCCGTCGGCCAGGGCGATTCCGGCCAGGCGGCCGTCCGGGGTGGCGCCGGTTTCCTTACCCAGCCAGGCGTGGTTCATGTGGCAGAAGAAGCCGGGCGAGTAGGGGCTGCCCGCGATGATGCAGCTTTCGGAGGTCTCGCACAGGAAGTCGGCCCAGTCGACAGCCAGGGCGTCGGCCCGGGGGTCGTCGTTGCCGTAGCTGGGCAGTTCGTTGAGGATTCGCTGGCGGAGCGGCTCGTGGCCTTCGAAGTTGTCGGCGCAGATCTGATAGAACTCGGGGACCGTCAACTCGCCGGTCTGGTAGACCAGTTCATCGACCGCCACCAGCGAGTCGGCCAGGTTCGCCAGGCCCACGAAGGAGTTTTCGACCCAGTTGTAGCGACAGCCGCCGCGGTCGTGGTCGATTCCCACGTCGAGGCAGTCGTCGATCATGCAACTAGCGAAGGGCATGCAGCCGTTCTTGGCGCGGTGTTCCCATCCGCCGACCAGCGCCTCGGCGGTCTCGCGGATTTCGGCGGCGATGACCTCCTTGGCGCGGGTGCGAAGTTCGTCCAGGTCGGCAGCCGGGGCGACTTCGCCGTCGACCTCTTGACGCATCGCCTCCAGCAGGGAGGCCGGGCAGTTGAAGTAGCGGGTGGCGACCCAGATGTTGCTGTTGCCGACCGTCTTGATCTCCACGCAGGTGGAGTTCATGAAGTTGTGGCTGTCTTCGACGGATACGCCGTAGTCCTGCAGGCCGGCCGGGATCACCACGTCCGAAAAGAACGCGGGATCGTTGATTCCCGTGGCGAGCATCTCCATCGAGAAGTTCATCAACTCGTTGGGCGTCTCCGGGTGCCACGCGATCGCCAGCGTGGGGTAGCACAGCCACGTGGCTTGCCGGGCGGCGAGGCACAGGTAGGTCACCGTGTTGGTCACGTCCTGTCCGCTGCCGTCGCGCCCGCCGACGATCACGCCGTCGGCCAGGTTGGCCGGACAGATGCGGTTCAGTTGGATGTACATGCTGGAGATGATCTCCAGCGCGCGTTGGGGGGTGAGTCGGCCGGCGGCGATGTCGGCTTCGTAGAAGCGGTTGAGGGTGCGGTCCATTCGGCCGTAACAGGCCAGGCCGTGATCTTCGCAGAACCACGCCGTTACCAGCACCATGTGCATCAGTTGGCAGGCTTCGTGGAACGTCTGCGGGGCGTCGGTAGCCAGGCGCCGACACATGTCGGCCATCTCGCGGGCGTTGTCGTCGCCGAGGGCGTCACATTCGTCCGCCAGGCGGCGGCTGTAATCGGCGAAGCCTTCCATCGCGATTCGGCACGAGTCGTAGAAGGTCTCTTTGTCCGCGTCGCCGCATTCGCCGCGGAGACGGTCGATCTTTTCGAGTATGCCGCCCACGCCGAGCGTCAGGACGGTGTCGTAATTGGGGTGGAAGTGGCCCGTATCGCCGGTGGCGAAGCTGGCCTCTTTGCGCAGGTCTTCCGACAGCTTCTGGGCGCGCTGCTCATCGGCTTCGTCCCGCTCGCCGAGCTTGGGACGGCCGACGATCAGCTCGCCGGGCTGAACCTCCAGTTCCATGCCCGACGACTTGGCCACGAAGCGCCGGGCCCGCCAGATGCGCCAGTCCTCATCCTCGGTATGCAGCTTCCACGCGGCGGCCTCCGCCTCGATCGACCCCAGTTGCATGGCCCAGTAATTCCACCCGGCGTGTTGAACGGCCAGCGCCTGTTGGCGGCGGGCCTCCAGTTCGGGCGGTAGCTCCAGCGACAGGGGCTCGTCAATGCCAGGGATTTGAATGAGGCTCTCTCGTTTCTGAATCATAAGTCCTTCATTATAGCAGGGATTTCAGGATTTCAATCGTGGCGGCAGTCGTGAGCGACCTTGACAGCCGCGTGGACGTGCTCGGGTGGCGTGCGGTAGGGGATGTCGTTGAGGAAGAGCACAAACCGTCCGTCGCGGCCAGCCACGTCGATGAAGTGGCGGGTGCGGGCTTCGATGGCGTCGACGGGGCCACGCTCGAGCAGGGCGGCGTCGATGCCCATCGCCAGCGTCATGCGATGCTGATCAGCGTACTGCTTGAAGACAGCCGGGCCGAGCGCGGTGACATCCGGGTCCAGCGCCTGCAGCGTGCCGGGGTAGAGCACACGCTTGATATCCAGCAGCTCCGTTGGGTCTTCCAGCACGCTTTCGCCCCAAATCGCGGCCAGCCGCACCTTGCCCACACTCTCCCGGAGGCGCTGGACGCAGGGCAGGCAAAACTCGCGGATCATCGGCGGGGTCATCATGGGTGGGGAGGCGTTGGCGTCGGCGCCGCCGGCGGCGTCATCGGCCCCGGCCCGCTCACGCTGGCAGATGATCCACGGGGCGATTACCTCGTCGGTCAGGAACGCCAGCAGCGCGTGGACCTCATCCGGCTCGGTCATGCAGGCGACGAGCAGCTCATCCAGCCCCATCAGCTTCGACGCCAACGTGACCGGCCCGCAGAAGCGGATCTTCGGCGCCAGACCCAGATCGATCAGCTGTTGGTTGATCTCCAGCACATAGGGCATGCGGCCGGCCTGGCCCGTCTGGATCGGCTTGAGCTTGCGCCAATCCCCGGCTGATTCCAGCAAGCGACGGCTGGGGTCGGCTTCGGGCGCTTCGTTCTCGTTCCAGATGAACGCCTGCCCCAGCGCCTCCGCCTCGATGTTGTAGAAATCGTAATGCGTGGTCAGCGAGTCGAGCTGGTACAGCTCGGTGGCGGCCAGTTGGCAGTCGATGAACGTTGCAGCGTCCATGTAGAAGTTCTGCGTGGGTTTCCCCGCCAGCCGGGCCGCGTGGTGACGCACCTGGGCCGTCACCGGCACGCAGTCGGCCTTGCCCTTGGCCGCCAGCGCCAGCCGTTCCATCCGCTCGCGAAGCTGATCCGAAATGCCCGACACGCTACGCTCTCCCAGGTCGCTCAACCACCCGCACGCTATCGGTCACGGCGGGGGGTGTCAATCGGCCTGTTGCGGCCGAAGGGGGTTTCCGGTAGCAATAGGGCCTTGCGGACCAACCGGAAACGAAAAGGAGCTCTCCATGGACCTGTCCAGCACACTTGGCGTTCAAACATTTTGCTTCCGCGAGTTCGACATTGCTCGGACCATCGAGGCGGTCAAGAGCTGCAATCTCTCGACGGTCGAGCTGTGCGGCTTCGGCGTGCACTTTACGTTCGATGACCCGGCCGGCTTCGATGCCACCGTGGCTGCCCTCAAGGACGCCGGGATCGGCATCCCCGCGATGACGGCCGACAACTTCGCCGGCGACGAAGCCGACGAGCGCGTCCGCTGCGAGTTCGCCCAAAAGGCCGGCGCCAAGGTGCTGATGATCGGCGGGTTCGACCTGGACAACATCCACAACGCCTTCAAGACCGCCGAGAAGCTGGCTGAAGAGTTCGACGTGGTCCTGGGCATCCACAACCACGGCGGCAGCCACGCGTTCGGCAATAACGAGATGCTCCGCTGGGTGTTCAAGAACACCTCCAAGCGTATCGGCCTACTGCTGGACACCGCCTGGGCCCTGGACGCCGGGGAAGACCCCGTGGCCATGATTCGCGAGTTCGGCGATCGCGTCCACGGCATCCACTTCAAGGACTTCATCTTCGACCGCGAGCGCAAGCCCGAAGACGTCGTGCTCGGCACGGGCGTGTTGGACTTACCCGGCGTGCTCAAGGCGCTGGAGGATGTCGGCTTCGACGGATCGGCCGTCATCGAATACGAAGGCGAGCCGGAAGACCCCACCGCCTCCATCGCCAAGTGCGTCGAAGCGATTCGGGCACTGTTGTAGCGGCCGGAAGCCAGAAAGTGATCTCAGCGCGGCGGATTTCCGAATCCGCCGCGCGACGGTAGGCGGATGATGACACCCCACCAACGCTATTTGGCCCACATGCGGTTTGAGGCTGTCGATCGGCCGCCGCTCATTGAGCTGGGGGCGTGGGATTCCACGGTCGGCACGTGGATGAACGAGACCGATCTGTCGTTCGAGGCCGTCCAAGCCTGGCAGGGCGATTGCGACACGGCTGAGCGCGTGGTACCCGACTTCGGCATGCGACCGCCGTTCGAAGAGAAGGTGCTAACCGAGGACGACGAGACCTTCACCATGCAGGACCGCATGGGGTTGGTTTATCGGCAATTCGTGGATCGGCCGGACCGGTCCATGCCCGAGTACGAGAGCTTCCCGGTCAAGACGCGCGCCGACTGGGAGGCCATCAAGAAGCGGCTCGACCCGACCGATCCCGGCCGGTATCCCAAGGATTGGCCCGCCCAGTGCGCGGCGTGGCAGTCAGCGGGGAAGATCCTTCATCTATATGGGTTGGTGATGAACTACTACGGCGGGCCGAGCTTGTTCGGCTTCTGCCGCATGCTGTTAGGGCCCGAGCGCGTGCTCTACGCGTTCTACGACGAGCCGGACATGATCGAGGACATGATGGAGTTCTCCACGGAGTTCTCGATCACCGTTCTCAAGAAGGCCCTGGCCGAAGCCCCGATCACCTACGTGCAGTTGTGGGAAGACATGTGCTTTCGCACCGGCCCTTTGATTTCGCCGGAGATGTTCAAGACGTTCATGGTCCCGCGCTACAAGCGGATCGTGGAGGTCATCCGGTCGGCCGGGGTGGATGTGATCTTCGTCGATTGCGATGGCGACGTGTCCGAGTTGATTCCGCTGTGGCTGGACGCGGGCATCAACGGCGTGTTCCCGATGGAGCAGGTCTGCGGGAACGACATCTATGCCTACCGCAAGGAGTACGGCCGCGACTTGCTGATCTCCGGCGGCATCGACAAAACCGCCCTCATGAAAGACCGTGCATCAATCGACGCCGAACTCGAGGCCAAAATCCCCCTGACTTTCGAAGGCGGCTACACACCCACCCTCGACCACTGGATCCCGCCGGACATTTCCTACGACAACTTCATGTACTACTGGGAGAAGAAGCGCCACATGCTGGGCGCGTGACGGATGCGGCCTTGATGTGCCGGGCTGGAGGGGGTAAACTGGCGTTGTTGGCAAGCATATCACGCCAGGGAGGGTGATCGGATTGGGAGGTAGTGGGACCATGCGCAAGCACATCAATCGTCTGAAACAGAAACTGGCTGCGTTCTCATTGGCGGCCGGGGTGTTGGCTGGCAGCGGGACGGCCCTCGGTGACGCCCTGACCGACCCGACCGTCGCCTACTACAAGCACGGTGGCGGCGGATGGTTCGACAGTTGTCCGCACTTTGCCAGCGGGGAGTACGACCTGATCCTGTTCAAGCTCGACGGGACGGTTCTGGTCGATGACACCGAAATCGATCCGGTCACCGACCGCACCGGCGCGATCACGCTGATGCATCGCGGGTTGGCTGGCCCGGACTCCAGCCTGGCCGACCCCGGCCCGGGCGCCGGTATTGTCGCCTACTACCACGAGGTCGGTATGCACAGCGCTTACTTGGCCAACTACCTTGAGACCGACGATCCGATCGGCAGCGCCAGCGGCTTCACCACGGAGGATTCGCACTTCAACATGTTCTGGTTCCCCGTGCTCGTTGGCGACTGGGCCTACTCTCCCTCGCCCCGGGGGTATATGGGCTTCTACATTGACGACGTGGACGGGCGTCATTACGGCTGGGCGGACATCACCGTTGGGCAGGCCCGAAATGAGGTAACCCTCCACCGCTTCGCCTACGAGACTACGGCCGGCGAGACAATCCTGGCCGGCGAAATCCCCGAGCCGACTACGATGAGCTTGCTGGCCTTGGGCGCGGTCGGCATCGCGGCTGTCCGCCGCCGGTAGCGGCCTACTGTCGAGCCAGTTGGACGGGCGGCGACCGATCGGCCTCCGCCCGGCTTTTTGCGCGAGCGTTGAACATCGGCGGCGATCCTGCTCAAATGGGGGGCTCAATCACCAAGCAAGGAGTTGATTTGATGGCAGCCGGAAGATCCGCAGCCCCCGACGTTACGCAGATTCCGCACGTGGTGGTAGCCCCGCCGGGCCCGAAGAGCAAGGAAATGCACGAGCGGTGCACGACCTACTTCAAGGGCCTCAGCGGGCAGGTCAAGCTCTTTCCCGTGGTGTTCGAATCGGGCGAGGGCTGTCTGCTGCGGGACGTGGACGGCAATACCTACCTGGATTTTTCGTCCGGGATTTACGTAACGACATTGGGGCATTGTCATCCCAAGATCAGCGAGGCCATCGCCAAGGCCGCCCACACGCTGATGAACTGTCACGACTTCACCACGCCGATCAAGACGGCGCTGGTGGAGAAGCTGGCTGACGTCCTGCCGGGCGACCTGAACGGCTTCCAGTTCTACGACTCGGGCACGACGGCGGTTGAGGCGGGCCTCCGCGTGCTGCGGGCGGCCACCAATCGGCAGGAAATGGTCTCCTGCTTCTACGACTACCACGGCAAGACCTACGGCGGCGTGTCGCTCGGTCACGTGCGAAGTCATGTGTATGGCCCCACGCGGGCGCCGGGGTTCCACATGGTGCCGCGGCCTGACGTGTACCGGCCGATGTGGACCAAGGCCGACGGCACGATCGATACCGACAAATACATCGAGTTCTACGCCCAGTACCTGGATCGGGCGACGGTCCACGACGTGGCGGCCTTCATCCTCGAACCCATCCAAGGCTGGGGCGGAACCATCATGCCCCCCGACGATTTCTTTCCTAAGCTGCGCGCCTTTTGCGATGAAAACGAAATCCTGCTGATGGCCGACGAAGTGCTGACCAGTTGGGCTCGGACGGGCAAGTGGCTATGCATGGAACACTGGGACGTGGTGCCCGACGTAGTTTCCATCGGCAAGGGGTTCGGCAACGGCTTCCCGGTCACTTGCGTGGCGGTTCGCGAGCAGTACAAGGAAAGCTTCGAGTCGATCTCGGCATCTTCCAGCTACGGCGGCAACCCCATGGCCTGTGCGGCGGCCCTGGCGAGCATCGAAGTGATCGAGGAAGAGAACCTGCTCGAGCGATCCACGCACCTGGGCAACCTGGCCAACGAGCGCATGGCCAAGATGATGGACGAGCACCCCATCATCGGCGACGTTCGGGCCAAGGGCTGCCTGATGGGCATCGAGCTGGTCAAGGACCGCGGAACCAAGGAACCGTTCGACGAGGCCGGCAAGCTGGTCTACCAGAAGGCGTTCGCCAAGGGCCTGGCGTGGATTCCGGCCGGCCACATCCTGCGGATGAGCCCGCCGGTCGTGATGAGCGACGAACTGCTGATCAAGGGCCTCGACATCATCGACGAGGCCATCGGCGAGTCCGAAAAGGAACTGTGCTAGCATTCTCTAGGGTGATGGGTTTCCTAACCCACCACCTGCTGCGTGACGGACGCGGCGGATTAGGAAATCCGCCGCGCTGGGTGTGCCAAGAGATGCTGTTCTAGGAAAGACGCGATCATGAAGACGATCCGCTTCGGCATTATCGGTTGTGGTCTGATGGGTCGGGAGTTCGCCAGTGCGGCCGCCCGGTGGTTCCACCTGCCGGAGATGACGGCCCGGCCTGAGATCACGGCCGTCTGCGACGCCAAC
>CAYRZU010000083.1:0-13335 GCA_964428895.1 uncultured Planctomycetaceae bacterium | reverse complement strand
GAAGGCGATCTTCGAGGTCCATCAGATGATCGGGTCGTGCTATCACCGCGGGCCGTTGTCGATCGATATCCCGCTGACCTTGCCGGACGGGTACGCCTACGAGTTCAGCGCCGAGCGCCCTCGAGCGGGCGGCGGCACGGAGAGCGACCTGATTGTCAGAACCCCCGGCCGTACGATGATGGGCAGGGAGGTCCGGGGCATCATTCCCGATGACCCCTTCGTCGGCAAGCTCGTCGACTATCCCGTCAAGAATCAGGAAGATTGGCTGGCCTACAAGGACCTGCTCGAGAAGCACCTCGCCGGGATGGGCGAGCCGGATCCCGCTACGCTTCACGAGGCCCTGGCCCACATGGGCGATGACGGCATCGCCGGCATCGGCGTGGTCTGCGCGTATGGCGTTCTGGGCCAGAACCGCTCCATGCAGGGGATGATGTTTGACCTGTTCGATCAGCCCGACTTCATGGAAGAGCTATTCAAGTTGGAGCGTGCTCGGGTTGTGAAATACGTGGAGGCCTTCGTCGCGTCCGATGCCGACGTGATGTGGCTGGACGTCTGCTGGGCCACCGGCTCGCAACTGCCGCCGGCGTGGTTTGAGCGGTTCGTGCTGCCGGATATCGTCACGATGATGGAGATTGTCCGCCGGACTCCGGGCAAGTTCGCAGGCCTGTATACACTCGGGCCGATCCGCGAGTACCTGCCGATGTTCGCCGACGCCGGTGTGCACTTCGTCGAGACCTTCGAGCCGAACGAAGGCAACATCACGCTGGCCGAGGCCAAGAAGCTCTACGGCCACAAGATGTGCCTGATGGCCAATTTCGATTGCGTGGTGCTGGCGTTCGGCAGCATGGATGACGCCCGGAAAGAGGCCCGCCGCTGCCTGGCTGAGGGCATGCCCGGCGGCGGCTACGTATTGGCTACCGCTGACGAAGTGCCCGCCAACGCCCAGCTTGATAATCTCAAGGCGATGGTGGAAACGGTCCAGGAGTTCGGTAGGTACTAACATTCCTCGAATAGGTAGATTGGGTGCCATGGCCACGCTCGCGTGGCCATGTTGGCTGTCAGATTGGGACACATGCTCACGCAAGCGTGAGCATGGCACCCCGGCTAGAATGGATGTCGGCGGGTTGTGAGGGTGTTGGCATGAGTACGGTCGCGAAAGCTCGATTCACGGATTACGCCACCAGCGTTCCCAAGGCGCTCGATGCCATCGGCGCCGCCGATCTGCTGCCCGATGATCGGCTGATCATCATCAAGCCGAACCTGACCATCAATCGCCCGCCGCCGGTAACGACCAACGTGGGCGCCGCCGAGGCCGTGCTCGATTACGTGCGGTCGCACTGCAACGCCACTGTCGCCATCGGCGAAGGGTGCGGCCAGGGGGAAACTGGCGACCTGTTTGAAGATCGCGGCTATCGCGAACTGGCCGAGCGAAAGGGGGTCGAGCTGATCGACTTCAATACCGCCCCGGAGGTCCGTCTGACCAACGATGACGCGCGGATCCTCAAAGAGTTCTTCATGCCCGAGGTATGCGTGGAGGCCTTCATTATTTCACTGCCAGTGCTGAAGGACCACTCCATGACGACCACCACCGTCTCGATGAAGAACTTCTTCGGCCTCGCCTCGGCCCCGCACTACCGCGGCGCGTGGAACAAGTCCGACCTCCACTCACCCAGCACCCACGGCTGCGTGGTCGACATCTGCTGCTACAAGCGGCCGGAGTTGTGCGTGGTCGACGCCGCGGTCGGCCTCGTCGGCGCGCATCTGCACGGAGATCCCAAGGCGTTCGACACCATCCTGGCGAGCACCGATCCCGTCGCCATCGACGCCGTCGGGTCCGAGATGCTCGACCACAAGCCCGAGAAGATCAAATACATCAAATGGGCGGACGGTTTGCTGGGGTCTATGCAGGATATCGACATCGTCGACGTGTAGACTCACCACACAAAGCCCGCGCATGGCATGCGTGGGGCCAACACCCACATTAAGGACCACATCATGCCCAGAACCATCGTCGCTCTCTCGCCGACCCAGATGGAAATCCGCGACTACGAACTTGGCGACCTCGCCCCCGGAGTGGTCCGCGTGCAGTCGGAGTTTGCCGCGCCCAAGCACGGCTCGGAAACGGCCATGGTCAAAGGCTACGGCTACGACCGCTTCCCCATCGATGAGGAGTTTGGCGTCTTCATGCACGGTGGGCCCGGTGAGCGCCCGGAATCCACGGTGGTGGGCAATATGCTGGTGGGGCGGGTGACGGAGAAGGCGCCGGACGTTACGCGGTTCGAGATCGGCGACCGCGTCTGCGCCCACGCCCCGTTCGGGGAGGTCCATGACTTCGAAGCCCAGTGGGTCAAAGCCGTGCCGGATGGGATGAGCTGGAAGTCGGCGGTCTGCCTCGACCCGGCCGATTTCGCCATGGGCGCCGTCCGCGACGGGAACGTCCGCGTGGGCGACGCGGTCGCCGTCTTCGGCGCCGGTGCCATCGGCCTGATGACGGTGCAACTGGCCAAGCTGTCGGGCGCCTACCCGGTGATCTCCGTCGATCCGCTCGAGCGCCGCCGCCGGGCGGCCGTCGAATGCGGGGCCGACATGGTCTTCGACCCCACCGACTGCGACGTGGGCATCGAAATCAGGAAGGCCACCGATAAGAAGGGGGTGGACGTGGCCATCGACTTCAGCTCGGAAATCGAGGGGCTCCAGGCGGCCTTGCGGTGCGTGGCGTTCGGCGGGAACGTGGTGGCCGCCTCGTGGCCGGGCCCCTACGAGAGACCCCTGGACCTGGGCACCGAAGCTCACTGGAATCGCCCCAACCTGATCTTCGCCCGCTCCTGCAGCGACCCCAACCGCGACCACCCGCGCTGGGACGAGACCCGCATCGTCGACACTTGCTGGGACATGCTCGTCGGCGGCCGCCTGACCGGCGAGCCCATCGTCGACCCGGTGGTGACCTTCGAGGATCTTCTAACCGCCTACCCGCGAATCATGAGCCACCCCAACGAGTCCGTGAAGCTGGGCGTGAGGTACGAGTAGCTATGGCCGAGGCGGACGCGAAACCGAACGTCGTACTATTCATGGTAGACCAGCTCTCGGCCCGGTGGCTGGAAGCGGCCCGGGCAGGCGTGGTTCCCACGCCGAACTTCGATCGATTGGCCGCGATGGGCGTGACCTTCCCCAACGCCTTCACGTCCAACCCCGTTTGCATGCCGGCTCGGGCGACCGTTGCCACCGGCCTGACCAGCCGCGGGCACGGCGTGCTGGAGAACGGCTACGAATTGTCACCGGAGTTGCCCACCTTCATACGCACGCTCCAGCAGGCGGGCTACCGCACCGGGGCCCTGGGCAAGCTGCACTTCCGCAGCCATTACCGTGATTCGCACCTCAACGACAACTATCGCGAGTACGGCTTCGATGTGGCCCATAACACCGAGGACGCTCGGGGAGGGGAGTGGCTGGATTGGATCGCCGCGGAACACCCCGACCAGTTCGATAATGTCCTATCGACGATCTGGGCCGCCCACATCCCGTGGTACGCCGAGTACGGCCCCGACAAGATCGACCTGGCGACCCGAATCCGCCTCGCGCATGATAACAACCTGCGCGAGCCCGGGTCGTGGTATCCGCTGCCGTTCCCGGCCGAGCTGTCGCAGACTGAATGGATCACCCGCCACGCGCTGGAGTTCATCCGTGAAACGCCGGCCGATCAGCCGTTGCTGGCCCAGATCAGCTACGTTCAACCCCACGACCCGTTCCACCCGCCGGCCGACTGCCTCGACCGTGTCGATGAAAGCAAGATTCCCGAGACAGCCCCCGCCGAGTGGCTCGACCGGGCCAACGCGCCCGCCTATTACCGCCAATACGACACACCCAACTACATGGATGACTGTCGGCGGTTCTACTTCGCCGACATCGCCCACCTGGACGATCAGCTCGGCCGCGTGCTCGACGCCCTCGAAGACGCCGGGCGACTCGACACCACCTTCATCATCTTCACCGCCGATCACGGCGAGATGCTGGGCGACCACGGCCGCCGCGGCAAGGAAGAGCACCACTACGACGCCTGCATCCGCATTCCCCTGATGGTCGCCGGGCCCGGCCTGCAGCGCGGAGTCGTCCGCAACGAAATGGTTCAGCTCGAAGACATCTGCCCGACCATCCTCGCCGCGACCGGTCAGGCCTTGCCGCTGATGCCCACGATGGGGCCTGAGTTCGCCGATAAGGCCCACGCCATTCCCGTCCTGCCCGGCCGATCCCTGCTGCCGCTGTGTCGGGGCGAAACCGTCGACGACTGGCGACCGGCCGCCTACATCGAAAGCTACAACGTGGTCTGGTCCATGAACCCCGCCGACTGGGCCCGGACCATCCGCACGCCCCAATACCGTTACACCCTTTACGCGTGCAACAACGGCGAGCAACTCTTCGACATCCAGGTCGACCCGCAAGAGCAGACGAACCTCATCGGCGATCCCGCCTTCGCCGCCGTCCGCCAAGAGCTACGCGACCAACTCATGGAGTTGATCATCATGCAAGACTACCCCAAGACGAGGCGGAGTCTGTTCGCCCTGGGAGTGCACTGACCAATGGGGAAGGAGTTCAATTGGATTGGGGTGGTGCTGCTCGTGCTGGGTTCGGTCCTGACCTTGGCGGGCCTCAGCGTTATCGCCGTCAACGCCACCGGCCGGTCGAAGCCGACGTTCCTGGCCCGTTACAGCCTCCTGGGTGGAACGCGGGTGCTGTTGGCGGGGATCGCTCTGATCGCAACGGGTGTGCTACTGTTGGTGCGACCGGGCCGGCTTGGAATCTTTGACGAGTCTTACGATGGCCCTTAGGTCGGGAAGGCCCGCCAGCCGTCGCGGATGCTGCTGATCATTCGGTCGACGCTGTGTTCGTGTTTCCAGTCCACGAACCGCCACCAATGATGCATATCCTCGGGCGGGGTGATCTCTGCCATGATCTGCTTATCGCTCTGTCCGGCGTCCAGGGCCGCCAGCACCTTCGCGTGCAGCCAGCGGAAATACTCGACCCAGCGGGCCAACTCCGCGTTGGTGCATAGCGGGCCGTGGCCGGGGACGATTGTGTCGGCGCCGATGGCGATCACGTCGTCGTAGGTTGTCAGAATGGTCGCCGCGGAGTCCTCTGTCAGGTGGCCCATCAGGTTGATCAGCCCCCAACCGAAGATGTCGCCCACGAACAGCACCTTGCAGTCGGGCAGCCAGATCACACAGTCTTCAGGCGTGTGACAGCCGGCCATAGGCTTGATGAGCAGTCTACGTTTGGGCCCCTCGATCCACAGGCCGTCGGTGGGGATGTCGGTGGTGTCGGTGTTGACGATCGTGGCCCCGAGCCGATCCTGGAACGCCTTGTTGAGGTAGATGTGATCGTAGTGGGTGTGAGTGTTGACGACGGTCTGGAGAGGCCTGTCGCCCAACGTCTCGGTCAGGGCCGGAAAGATCACGTCCTCGATGCCGGGCTCCTCGTGGGCGTCGATGAAGACGGCCCAATCGCCCATATCGATCCATGCGAGCGTATCGACCTCCACGCGCACCCAGACGCCGTCGGCGATTTCCGTTACCTGCGGATTGTCAGCCGGGTCGTTCTTCACGGCGATCTCCTTTGACTGCCAACGTTCGGGCTCATTCTACCTTTCTTTGGAACAAGGATGAACGCAGATGAACACAGATAGAGAGAACGGTCTTTGTTGTCCGGGTTCATCTGCGTTCATCCCTGTTCATATTGTTGGGCCATCTTGACAAGCAAGAGGCAACAATCGATAGATAGGGTTCGCGCCCGCCCGCAGGCAGGGCAGCAGGAGTTGATCCTTCGACATGACCATCATCGAGCCGCACATTCATATGTACTCGCGCACCACCGACGACTACGTGGCTATGTACGCCGCGGGCATTCGGGCGTGTGTCGAGCCGTCCTTCTGGCTGGGCGCCAATCGCCGTTACGCCGGCACGTTCTTCGACTACTTCCAGCTCATCCTGGATTTCGAGACCGTCCGGGCCCGGCGGTTCGGCATCGACCACTACGCGGCCGTCTCGGTCAATCCGAAGGAGGCCGAGGATCCCGGCTTGGTCGGCGAGGTGCTGGCCGGGCTCGGCGACTACCTCGACCATGAGCGATGCGTGGCGTTAGGGGAAATCGGCTTCAACAACATCACGCCCAACGAGGAACGGGCGTTCGTGGCCCAGCTTCATATCGCGGCCGAGCGGGATATGCCCATCATTATCCATACTCCGCACGTCGACAAGCTGCGGGGCACGGAGCGGATCGTTGAGATCATCACCACTGAAGGCCTCGACCAGCGGAAGATCCTCATCGACCACAACACCGAGGAGACCATGCCCGTTTCCTACGCCACCGACTGCTGGTGCGGCATGACGGTCTATCCGATCTCCAAGCTCACGCCCGAGCGTGTCAGCAATATCGTCCGTCAGTTCGGTTCGGAGCGCATGATGGTCAACGGCTCGGCCGACTGGGGCGTCTCCGACCCGCTAAGTCTGGTCAAGGTCGTGGAGTTCATGAGCGGCCACGGCCACGACGGCGAGGCCGTCCAACGGATCGTTTGCGACAACGCGACGGCGTTTTATAGCCAATCGCCCAACTGGCGGCCGCAGCTCGATATCGAGCCCGTCGACCCGCGGGAGTTTCAACGCTGAGCGACCACGCCGACCAACCCAAACGCTCACGCCCGGGCAGTTGGGGCCAACTGCTCCGGCTGCCCAACCTGCTGACTGTTCCGGGCGACCCGATCGTGGGCTTCCTGCTCGGCGGCGGAGCCGTTGCTGGCGGCGGCTGGGCCAAGCTCGTTCCGGTTGCAGCGGCCAGCGTGCTGCTCTATGCGGGCGGCCTGGTGCAAAACGATTTGGCCCACTTGCCCGAAGACGCCCAGACCCGGCCCGAGCGCCCGCTACCCAGCGGGGCCATCAACATTCGGTCGGCCTGGGCGGCCTTGTGCGGGTTGGTGGTCACGGCTATGCTCGTCGCCGGCTTCGTCGGCCAGGCCGCCACCAGCCATCTGGCCTTCGGACTGGTGGTGCTGATCACGCTCTACAACTACAGCACCAGCCGCATCGGTCTCCTCGGCCCGATCAACATGGGCTTGTGTCGGGCCGGCAGCGTCCTGCTCGGCGCGTCGGCCGTTGGCGGATGGGGGGGATTGAATCAATGGCCCGTGATCTTTGCCGCCGCTACGATCGGCCTATATGTCGTTGCGGTCACGCTCCTGGCGATGCGGGAAACCGAAAGTGCCGACGTGGGCGACCTGCGATGGCTGCCACACCGCGCCTTGATCGCGGGGTATGCCTTCACGGTCATTTCGTTGACGGTCTGGGTCGAGCCGTTGATCGACCTCTGGCAGGTGGGCGTGTCGGCGGTGTTCTGTCTGGTCGGTCTGGCGTGGGGCATCTATTGCGGGCATCGACTAAAGGGCATGTGCGAGCCGTCGCGCATTGGCCGAACCATCGGCATGTGGGTCCGAGCGCTGCTGGTGGTGCAGGCGGCCTTGGCGGCCTTGGGAGGCCCCGAAGGGGTGTGGTTTGCGGTGGGGTTGTTTGCGGCGTGGCCGCTGACGGGTCTGCTGGCAAGGCGGTTCGCGTCCAGCTAGAATGACTCACCACCAGTGAGTTCCCATGCCGACTAAACTCCTGATCATCCAGGTTGCAGGTCTGTCGACCGCCCCCCACGCGCCCGGGCTGGAGTTCCAATCCATGCAGAGCGTGTTTCCGGCTGTTACGTGCACGGCCCAGGCGAGCTTCCGCACCGCGTCGCCGCCGTCGACCCACGGCATGATCGCCAACGGCCTGTACCATCGATCCATGGCCAAGGCGATGTTTTGGGAGCAGTCGGCCGGGCTGGTCGCCGGCGAGCGCATCTGGAGCCAGTTCCGCCAGGCCGGCCGAACCGTGGGGTTAATGTTCTGGCAGCAGAGCCTGGGCGAGGATGTGGATCTGATCCTTTCCCCGGCGCCGATCCACAAACACCACGGCGGCATGATTCAGGACTGTTATGCCAAACCGGCCGGCCTCTACCAGCGGTTATGCGAGACCGTCGGTCGACCGTTCAAGCTGCGACATTACTGGGGGCCGTTGGCGTCGGCCAAGGCGGGCGATTGGATCGCCGAGGCGGCCGCGGCTGTCATGGCGGATGGATCGATTGCGCCGGATCTGCTGCTGAGCTACCTACCCACGCTCGACTACGACCTGCAACGCTACGGCCCCAATCATTCGCGCAGCGCCAAGGCGGCCGAGGCGTTGGATGAGCAACTCCACCGGCTGATGGCAGCGGCGGAAGCCAACGGTTACGAGGTGCTGGTCTTCGGGGACTATGCCATCGCCCCGGCTACCGAGGCTGCGCTGCCCAACCGGGCCCTGGTCGAGGCCGGCCTGCTGACCACGCGCCAGGTTGGCCCAAGGCTTTACGCCGATCTCTACACCTCCCGCGCCTTCGCGATGGTCGATCACGAAATCGCCCACGTCTACGTGGGCGACAGGAAGGACCTTCAGATCGTCCGCGACGTGCTGGCGACATGGCCCGGCGTGGCCGACGTGCTCGGCCGCGACGCCCAGGCCGCTTGCGATATCGATCACCCCAACAGCGGCGAACTCGTCGCGCTCGCCGAACCGGGGACGTGGCTGGCCTACCCCTGGTGGACCGAGAGGCAGCAAGCCCCCGACTACGCCGCGCACGTGGACATTCACAGCAAACCCGGCTTCGATCCGTGCGAACTGTTCGGCGAACCGTTCGACTGGCTGCCGATGTCCGTGACGCAAGACACCACCCGCATTCGCGGCTCGCACGGCCGCGCCGGCGAGGGGAGAGAGGTCGTGTGGGGAACCACGCTGTCGCTTTCGGAGCAGCCAACCGACCTGATCTCACTGGCCCGGGCGACCCGAAGGTGGTTGAATGCCCGATCCTAAGACCCATGGAGACGCATCGTGACCGGCAGTGAGCAGCGAGACGAATCAAAGGCACACCCCGCCGAGGTCTACGCCCAGTCGATCTCCGTGCCGTTCGAGTACCCGGTGATCTTCACCCGGGGCCTGTTGGCGGCGGACAATCCGCTGCTGGCCGACGTGCTCGACCGCCTCGACGAAGGCCGCTGTCACCGCGCCATGGTCGTTGTCGATTCCGGGCTCGACCAAGCCCAGCCCGGCCTGCAGCGACGGATCAAGGCCTACTTCCACGCCCATCCGCAACGGATTGAGTTGGCCTGCCTGACGGTGGTCCCCGGCGGGGAGGTTGCCAAGACCGATTGGGACGTCGTCCGCGACATGATGTGGACCATCGGCAGCACCCACCTGGATCGGCAGAGCTTTGTGGTGGCCCTGGGCGGCGGGGCCATGCTGGATATGGTCGGGTTTGCGACGTCCATCGTGCACCGTGGGCTGCGCTTGGTCCGCGTGCCGACAACCACTCTGGCCCAGGATGATGGCGGCGTGGGCGTCAAGAACGCCATGGACGAGCACGGGCAGAAGAACTTCGTGGGCACCTTCGCGCCGCCGTTCGCGGTGATCAACGATGCCGAGTTTCTGACGACCCTGGCCGACCGGGATTGGATCGGCGGCGTGGCCGAAGCCTTCAAGGTCGCCGTCATCAAGGACGCCGCGTTCTTTGAGTTTCTGTGCGATCGCGCCGAGGCCCTGCGCCATAGCGACGCCGACACGATGGCCGAGGCCGTTCGCCGCTGCGCGCTGCTGCACCTGGAACACATTCGGACCAGCGGCGATCCGTTTGAGTTCGGCTCGGCCCGGCCGTTGGACTTCGGCCATTGGATCGGCCATCGGCTCGAGACGATGAGCGAGTATGCGATTGGCCACGGCCAGGCGGCCGCGGTGGGCATCGCCATCGATTCCTGCTACGCTCGGCGAAGCGGCCTCATCACCTCCGATGAGTGCGGCCGCATCCTGGGCGGCCTAGCCACCTGCGGGCTACCGATCTGGGATGACCTTCTCGACAAACGCGCCGCCGACGGCACGCGGGAAATCCTGGACGGCCTCGAGCAATTCCGCGAGCATCTGGGCGGCCGGTTGACCATCACGCTGCCGGACGGCATCGGCCGAAAGACCGAAGTCCACCAGATGGACCCCGGCCAAATCGAACAGGCGATCGAGGATGCTCGGAAGGCGAGTTCACCATGAAAGTCCAAACCGATCCACCCATCCATCTGACCTATTGCCTCAATGTCCATCCCGGCGAGAGCTGGGCCGAAAACTTCCAGGCCATTCGCGACCAGACCCTCCGCGTGCGCGACGACCTGGGCCTAGACGGCCTGTTCGGCTTGGGGCTGCGACTCAGCGCACAGGCTGCCCACGACCTGACCGTCCCCGAGGCGTTCGAGGACTTTCGGGCCTTCCTCGACTGGGAAGGCCTCTATGTTTTCACCATCAACGGCTTCCCCTATGGTCAGTTTCACGATACGGCCGTCAAGCAGAGCGTCTACGCCCCCGATTGGCGCACGCACGAACGCCGCGACTACACCCGCCGCCTGGCCGACCTGCTGGCCCGCCTGCTGCCCGAGGGCGTTTCGGGAAGTATCTCCACCGTGCCGGGATCCTATAAGCCGTGGATCGCCGGCTCGGACGACGTCCAGCAGATGACGGCCATGCTCTGCGACACGGTCGCCCACCTGAATCTCGCGCGCCACGAGACCGGCCGCGATATCTGCATCGCCCTGGAGCCCGAACCCGACTGCTACGTGGAGACCACCGACGAAGTGATCGCCTTCTTCACCGGCCCGCTGCTCGAATACGGTGTTGCTCATCTGACGCACCGCCACCACTTGGGCGAGGCCGAGGCCCGGGACGCCATACGCCGCCACCTCGGTGTATGCTTCGATACCTCCCACCTGGCCGTGGAATTCGAGGACCTGGCGGCTAGCCTGACCGCGCTCAAGAAAGCGGGCGTCCGGATCGGCAAGGTGCACCTCAGCGCCGCCCTCGAAGCCCCAGCCACGCCGGCCGCCGCCGAGCAACTACAGCAGTTCGTGGACCCCGTGTACCTGCACCAGGTTAAGGCCCGCACCGCCGATGGATCCATCACCAGCTACGACGACCTACCGCCCGCACTGGCGGCAACGGGCCAGGCCGACGACACACGCCGCATCCACTTCCACGTGCCGCTGTTCTTTGAACGCTTGGGCGAACTGACCTCGACGAACTCCTTGCTGACCGGCGCGTTCGCCGCCGCCTTGCGAGCCGGCGCCACCGAGCACATCGAGATCGAGACCTACACCTTCAACGTCCTGCCGGCCGACCTCCAGACCGGCGGCCTGACCCAGTCCATCGCCCGCGAGTACGACTGGGTGCAGCAGAACGTGCTGGGCGCTTAGGTTCAGCCAATCCATCCAATAAGAAACGCGGCGGGTTGTCGGCCCGCCGCGTTTTCCATTCCTACAGAGTGTGTCGCCGAGATCAGTCGGCCGACAGTTGAACGACCGCCTTGATGCACGTGCGATTGCGAACGGCGTCGAAGGCGTCATTGATCTTCTCGAGCGGATAGATGTTGTCGAGGTCCAGGAACATGTCGGCGTCGAGCTTGCCCGCTTGCATCAGGGCGACCACTTCATTGTGGTATTCGGCCTCGTCATAGCCGTCATGCACGGTGAAGGGACCGCGGGCCTTGTCTTCGTCTATTTGAGTCTTGCCCATCTCCTCGATGCCGTACACGCCCAGTCGTCCGCCGGCGACGACGTTCTGGAGGGCCAGGTCAATGGTGGCCTGTGAACCCACCGCGTCGATGACGACCTCAAAGCCCTCCGGACATCCGCCGGAAACCAGCCAGGCGACCGCGTCGTCGGTGTAGCCGAAGAAGTGGCTCGTGCCGGCTTCCATGAACACCTCGCGGCGGGCGCGGTTGCCGACCACGTCGATCCGACGGACGCCCAGGTTGGCCGCGTGCCTCACGTAGGACAGCGCCACGCCGCCGGAGCCCAGAATCAGCACCTTCTCGCCGGCTTGGACCTTCATGCGGCTGATGAAGCTGAACGTTTCGCGCCAGGTCGTCATCATGGTGCAGGCTTTGGGGTCCGAGCCGGCGGGCAGTACCTGATTCACGGTGGCGCCGGCCCATTCGCTTTCATCCACGCCGTCTTCAGCCATGGCCCAGTGGTCGGTCGCCACGCCGAGCTCGGCGAAGCCCCCCCAGGTGGCGTCGTAGCTGCCGTCGGCCGCCGGGGGCGCGCCCACGCGCGTGACCAGGTCGCCGACCTTATAGTTGCGGACCTTCTGGCCGATCTCGATCACCTGGCCGATGCTTTCGTGGCCGAGGATGGTGGGGGCGGCGTCGATGGCCCAACTCACGCGGCCTTCGATCAGGTGCAGGTCCGTGCCGCTGCAGGTGGCGCCGTAGAGGTTCTTGCACAGCGCCCCGTAGGGCCCGGCCACGGGATCGGCGACGTCACGCACCGTCAGCGAGCCGAGTTGTTCGAGTAATGCTGTCTTCATTATGCGGGTCCTGGGCCGTTGCGGTGCTTCGGGCCGTTAAAGTGAATACCAAAGGGCTCTTCGAACGGACGGAAGGGCACCATGGTGTGGATCTCGTCCAGCCGGGCCAGGATGTCAGCCGGCAGGGGACCTTTCTCGAAGGCGGCCACGTTCTGCTCGAGTTGCGGTACGTCGCGGGCGCCGTTCATGACGCAGTCGACGTCGGTGTTGTTCAGCACAAAACGGATGGCGCACTCGACGATGTCCATCTCGATCTCGTCGAGATAGGCGTAGAGGGCCTTGTACTGCTCGCGACGCGGCTTGGACATCCACAGCGCGCCGTTGTTGACCTCGTTGTCGAATCGGCCGACCAGCCCGCCTTGCTGCAGCGGCGAGGCCGACACCACACCGGCGCCCACTTCCTTACAGGCCGGGATCACGTCGATTTCGGCCTCGCGCCAGAGCAGGCTGTAGTTGAAGGCAGTTAGGACCACGTCGAACTGACCGGAGCGAATGATCGGGCCCAGTTCGTAAGCGGTCGTGCCGCCCAGGCCCGTGAAGCGGATGAGTTCCTTTTCCTTCAGCTCAGCCATCAGGTCGGTGACCGGGCCGGTGTAGGCGTCGCGGTCGGTCCACCAGTCGTACTCGCCGGGTCGGTCGGGCTCATGGATCATCAGAATGTCTATCTGCTCGCGGTGCAACAGCTTCAGCGAGGTCTCGACCGACTGTCGCAGGTAATCGATGTTCTTAGCATCGAACGGATCCGGGCGACCGCCCAGCTTGGTGGAGATAATGATGGGCTCTTTGATGTCCTTGATGACCTTGCCGATCGACTCCTCGCTGTCGCCGTAGCCGGCGGCGGTGTCGATGTAGTTCATGCCGAACTCAAGCGCCCGATGAATGAGCTTGCGGCTGC
>CAYRZU010000082.1:0-13427 GCA_964428895.1 uncultured Planctomycetaceae bacterium | reverse complement strand
ATCGTCAAAAAGGTCTGCGATGGTCGTAGACCGGAGTTCATCCGGGAAATCCCGGTTAGAGGCTATCGCCCGGTGTCGTTTATGGGGAAAAGGCCCGTTTCCGTCTCCGAGCCGGATTGGCTCGCGGCCAGTCCAGCCAGAAGCCCTCTCGATGTAAGGCAAATGCAAGCATTCCTTCTATTGGGAGAACGAGCGGCCGGATACGGCCAAGGTGATTCCTGTAAGCCCCTTGCTTGGCTTGTCTAATTCGATGATTTTTCACTGTCTTAATTTGGAGTCCTGGTGCGCGCTTCTACGACATACCTGATAGCAGGGGCAGGTGTGTCGGACGCCCCTGCGCAAGTACTAGCTTCCCAATTGGAAGCAAGGAGACTGGGATGGGCAAGAAAACTGTAGGGACGATTGCGCTGTGCGTGTGCCTGCTGATCGTCGCCCCGGCGTTGGCTGCCGACCCCCTCATCATCGGCTATGACGACCAGCCCGGAACGTTCGGCGACGGCACGCCGCAGGGGACGCAGTACCGGCTGTTCGAGTTGTTCGGTGGCACGTGGCACGATGCGGAGAAGGCCTCCGACAACAGCGAGGACGACCTGATGTGCTGGGCGGCCCAGACGACCAACATGCTGGCGTGGACCGGCTGGGGCACCGTCGGCGGCATGACCACCACGGACGACATGTTCCAGTATTTCCAGGACCATTGGACGGATGAGGGCGGCAACGCCTACTACGGCCTGGACTGGTGGTTCGACGGGACCAACGACAGTCAGGGCCAACCCGGCTGGTCGCAGGTGGACGTCCCCGGCGGGGGGTTCTACCCCAGCCAGGACATCTCGGAGTATCGACACTGGTCGTCGGACGACGCGGGCGCCCTGGCCACGGTGGACACCTACATCCGTAACGGCTGGGCGACCGGCCTGAGCATCGCCGGCCCCGGCGGGCACGCCATCACGTGCTGGGGTTTCAACGTCGACCCCACCGACGCCGACAACTACTACGGCGTGTGGATCACCGACTCGGACGACGACAAGGGCGGCCCCGCGCCGCGCCCCGACGCGCTGCACTACTATGATGTCAGCCTCGTCGGCGGCGCCTGGTACCTCCAGGACTACTACGGTACCGATGACTGGTACATTGCCGAGGTCATCGGCATGGAGGCCCTCCCCGAGCCGGCCACGATGGGCCTGCTCGTCCTGGGCGCCTTGGCCCTGCTCCGCCGCAGACGCGGCTGCGCAGCCTAAACGCTCTTGAGACGGCGAAGTCCCGGCGCGCCGGGACGAAGACGCTGCTGAAGCGGAGGAAAGCATGAATTGTTGCCGCCCAGAAGAGGCAAACGAACTTCAACTGAATTCAAAGGAGAAGAATGATTTTAGGAGGTGTCTCATGCGATCGAACCAACCGACCTCCAACGCGGCCGAACCGAGCGGCCTTGCCCGACAGCCTCACCTGGAAACGCTCGAACCGCGTCGGATGTTGGACGCGGCCGGTCTGGATGCCCCCGCCCCCGCCGAGTTCATCGAGAACCTCGGCCAATGGGATTCCGACATTCATTACCTCTATCGCGGCCGCAGCGCCAATGTCGCCTTCACCGATCAGGGCCTCAGCTTCGCCGGTCTCCAGCAGACCGGCGCCAACGTATTGGCCGAGGTCGTCAACGTTCGTTTCGACGGCGCCCGGACCGTTGTCCCGGTCGGGCTGGACCAAACCGGCGGGCGGTTCAACTACCAGGTCGATGCCGACGCCGCGGCCTGGGTCAGCGGCGCCCAGGCCTTCGCCACGGTCGCCTACTATGGCCTCTACGACGGCATCGATCTGTTCGTCACCGGCGGGGCCGCCAATCTCAAGTACGAGTACCACCTCGCCCCCGGGAGCGACCCGAGCGACATCCTGGCCCGGTATGACGGGGCCGAGAATGTCTTCGTTGAT
Organism: uncultured Planctomycetaceae bacterium; assembly: GCA_964428895.1. Lineage (GTDB taxonomy): Bacteria > Planctomycetota > Phycisphaerae > SM23-33 > SM23-33 > HyVt-337. The sequence continues at coordinate 11,504 of CAYRZU010000082.1, read as the reverse complement.
TCAGCCGGGGCGCTGCACGTCGACCTCGGCGACGGCGAATTGATCGACGATGCGCCCTTTACCTATCAAGACGTCAACGGCGTCCGCGTGGCCGTCGACAGCGCCTTCGCCATCGGCGACGACGGATCGGTCAGCTTCGCCCTCGGAGACTACGACCCCTCCGTGACACTCGTGATCGACCCCAGCGTCGGCTGGGGCGCCTACCTCGGCGGCAACGATCAGGACGACGGCTACGCTGTCGCCATGGACGCCTACAACTGCGTCTACGCCGCCGGCTGGACTTACAGCGCCGGTTGGGTCGCCGGCGGATTCGACACCACCTACGGCGGGAACGGCGACGCCTTCGTCAGGAAGTATTCCCGCAAGGGCACGCACATTTGGACGACCTATCTGGGCGGCACGGAACATGACATCGCCTACGGCATTACCGTCAGCAACGCCGGCCGGGTCTACGTGGTCGGCGAGACCGCAAGCAGCGGTTGGACCTCCGGCGGCGTCGGCGACCACACCTATAACAACGGCTCCGACGCGTTCGTCGCCCGGCTCCGACGCACCGGCGCGCTCGCCTGGAGCGCCTACCTGGGCGGTTCGGGCCGCGACCGCGCCGACGCCGTCGCCTGTTCAGCCAATGAGGCCATCCACATCGCTGGCGAGACCTTCTCCGCCGGCTGGATCACCAAAGGGCCGGACACCACCTACGCCGGCGGCGGCGACGGTTTCTACACGCGGATGTGGTTCAACGGCAGGACCCTCCGCGGCAGTTACATCGGCGGCGCCGCCAGCGACGTCGGCGAGGGCGTGGCCGTGGACGGCCGCGGCGACGTGCTGGTCTGCGGCAACACCTCCTCCACCGGTTGGGTCGTCAACGGCGCCGACACCAGCTACGGCGGCGGCGACGGCGACGGCTTCCTGACCAAGTTCGCCACTGGCGGCAAGCGCCTCTGGAGCCGCTACCTGGGCGCGGGCCTGTGGGACCAGGCTCTGGACGTCGCCATCGGCAAGAACAATCGCATTCTCGTCACCGGGCGCAACTACAACATAAACACCGTCGCCAGCGACGCCGTGATCTACTGCCTGAAGACCACCAGCCACGACCTCTGGAGCACCGCCATCGGCGGCGCCAACGGCCACGACACCGGATTGGGCGTCACCGTCGATTCGCTCAACGACATCTACGTCGTCGGCTGGACGGGCGCCACCGGCTGGGTCCTCGGCGGGGCCGACACCACCCACAACGGCAGCAACGACGGCTTCGTCGTCCGCTTCACCGCGGCGGGCACGCACGTGTGGAGTTCGTTCCTGGGCGGCACAAGTAACGATTACGCCCAGGCCGTCACGCCCGACAGCTACAACGGCGTCCACATCGTCGGCCAGACCGGCTCGTCCGGCTGGCTGACCGGCGGCTTCGACAGTACCCAGTCCGGCTTCAACGACGGCTTCACCATCTGGACCAAGCGCTAAGCGCCACGGCCATCGGGCGAAAACTACACTTCCTCAATTGAGATCACATCACGCCGGCGCTCCGCCGGCACTAGGTCGTCTTGCCAACTAAGGGGGCGCCTCATAGCATTGTTCATGGCGGCAATGGAGCGCATCCTGGCCGCCGCAGATCAGCGATGTCTGGAATGGGAGGGACCCCTTCAACCCGGGCCGGGGACGTCTGAAACGTCCTGCGGGAGGCAATTATGTTCGCGAGACGACTCACGACCGGAAACACACCCAGCGCCGCCGGCTACCGACCTTGCCTGGAAACGCTCGAGCCCCGGAAGATGCTGGATGCGGCCACGCCCGTTCCGACGCCTCTGTCCGCCGCCGACCTCGTCATCGATCCCAGCATCGCCTGGGGCGCCTACATCGGCGGCGACGACAGCGAAAACGGCAACGCCGTTGCCATGGACGCCTACAAGTGCGTCTACGCAGCCGGCTACACCGACGGCGCCGGTTGGATCGCCGGAGGATTCGATACCACCTACGGCGGGAACTTCGACGCCTACGTCATCAAGTACACCCGTAAGGGCACGCGCCTGTGGAGCACCTATCTCGGCGGCAGCAATTACGACGTCGCCTACGGCATCACCGTCAGCAACGCCGGACGGGTCTACGTCGTCGGACGAACCGATTCGGCCGGGTGGACCTCCGGCGGCGTGGGCGATCACAGCTACAACAGCGGCGGGGACGCCTTCGTGGCCAAGCTGCGACGCTCCGGCGGCCACCATTGGAGCCGCTATCTGGGCGGCGGCGCATACGAGGAGGCAACCGGAGTGGCCTGCTCGGCCAATGAAGCCGTCCACATTTCCGGCATGACCAACTCGGCCGGTTGGATCACCAAGGGCCCCGACACCACGTATGGCGGCAACAGCGACGGCTTCTACGCCCGCGTGTGGGTCAATGGCCTGATGCTCCGCGGCAGCTACATCGGCGGCAGCAACAGTGACCACGCCAGAGCCATCGCCGTCGACGGGCGGTCCGACGTGCTGGTCGCCGGCGAGACCTATTCATCCGGCTGGGCCAAGAAAGGGAAGGACACCACCCTGGGCGGCGCTCAGGATGGCTTCTTGACCAAGTTCGCCGCCGGTGGAAAGCACATCTGGTCGCGCTATCTCGGCGCCAGTTCTGACGACGCCGCCTACGGGGTCACCATCGGCGCCTACAACAAGATCTACGTGTGCGGCTGGACCAAGTCTACGGGGCTGACCGCCAACGGCTGGGACACGACCTACGGGGCTGACTGGGACGGCTTCATCTTCGCCATGAAGACCACGGGCCAGCACATCTGGAGCAGCTATCTCGGCGGGGACAACGCGGACTTCGCTTTCGGCATCACGGCCGATTCCACCGGAGACGTCTATGTCGTTGGCCACTCCTATACCGCCGGCTGGGTCGTCGGCGGGTGGGATACCACGCATAACGGAGGCACGGACGGCTTTGTCGTTCGGTTCACGGCCGGAGGCGGCCTCTACTGGAGTTCGTACATCGGCGGCGGCCACGCGGATACCGCCAAGGCCGTCACGCCCGACACCTTCAACGGCGTCCATATCGTCGGCAACGCCGCGTCGGCCGGCTGGCTGACCGGCGGATTCGACGACATCCGAAACGGCACCGACGCCTTCACCTTCTGGGCCAAACGCTAAGCGCGACGATTCGCCACCGGCCTCGGCCCGACCGGCCTTGCAGCGCGGGGCGTCCACGCGTAGAATACTTGATGGCGGAAATGGGGTATTTCGTGTCCGCCGCCAATTAAGGACGTCCGCTAAGGGAGGGACCCCTTCAGCCAGGACAACAATTCTTTGAGTCCCCTCGCGGGAGACGAGTGTGTCTATCAGACGACACATGTCCGATGGGCGGGCCCCGAACGGCTGCGCTGATAGCCGACCTTGCCTGGAAACGCTCGAGCCCCGGAGAATGCTGGATGCGGCCGCGCCGGTTCCGATGCTGCAATCCGCCACCGCCGACTTCGTCGAGAACCTCGGCCAGTGGGACGCCGACATCCACTACCTCTACCGAACCGGCAACGCCAACGTCGCCTTCACCGATCAAGGCCTGAGCTTCGTCGGCTTTCAGCCAGGCGCCGACGGCGCCGATATCTTGGCCGAGACCGTCAACATGCGCTTCGAGGGCGCCGTCGCCGTTGCGCCGATCGGCCTCGACCCGACGCCCGGCCGCTTCAACTACCACGTCGGCGCCGACGCCAGCCGTTGGATCAACGGGGCCCACGCCTTCGCCACGGTCGCCTACGAAGGTCTTTATGACGGCGTTGATCTGTTCGTCTCCGGCAGCAGCGCCAACCTCACGTACGAGTACCACCTCGCCGCCGGCGCCGACCCCGCCGACATCGTCGTCCGTTACGACGGCGCCGAAGATATCACGATCGATGAATCAGGCGCCCTGCACGTGGCCCTCGGCGCCGGCGAACTAATCGATGATGCGCCGATCAGCTATCAAGACATCAACGGCGTCCGCACGGCCGTCGACAGCGCCTTTGCGATCGGCGACGACGGCGCCGTGACCTTCACCCTCGGCGCCTACGACCCGTCCGCCGCTCTCGTGATCGATCCCAGCGTCGGCTGGGGCGCCTACATCGGCGGCGGCAGCGGGGATACCGGCTTCGGCGTAGCCATCGACGCCTTCAGATGTGTTTACGCCACGGGTCGTACTTACAGCACCGGCTGGATCGCCGGGGGATTCGACACCACCTACGGCGGCAACGCCGATGCCTTCGTCGCGAAGTACAGCCGCAAGGGCGTGAAGCTTTGGTCGACTTATTTGGGCGGCGCGCAGGAAGACGTCGCCTACGGCATCACCGTCAGCTCGGCCGGGGCCCTCTATGTGGTCGGCAGCACGCGTAGCACCGCCTGGACCTCCGGTGGGGTGGGCGATCACAGCTACAACGACAACGGCGATGGGTTCGTCGCCAAGCTCCGGCGGACCGGTTCGCATGCCTGGAGTTGCTACCTCGGCGGCTCCGAGAGCGACCAGGCCAGAGCGGTCGCCTGCTCCACCAATGAGGCCGTCCATATCGCCGGGAGGACCCTATCGTCCGGCTGGATCACCAAGGGATGGGACACCAGCTACGCCGGCGGCACCGACGGCTTCTACGCCCGCCTGTGGATCAACGGCAAGAGTCTCCGCGGCAGCTACCTCGGCGGCAGTCAATCCGACAGCGCCGACGACATTGCCGTCGACGGGCGCGACGACGTGCTGATCTGCGGCACGACCAGTTCCGCCGGATGGGTCAAGAAAGGACAGGACACCAGCTACGGTGGAAATGAAGACGGCTTCCTGACCAAGTTCGCCACCACCGGCAAACACCTCTGGTCACGCTTCCTCGGCGGGACAACCTCGGACTCGGCCTTCGGCGTCACCATCGGCCAATACAACAAGATCTACGTCGCCGGCCACACCTATTCGGCCGGCTGGATCGCCGGCGGCGCCGACACGTCCTACAATTCCGGCGGCGATGGTTTCGTCTACGCCATGAAGACCACCGGGGTCCATCTGTGGAGCACCTACCTCGGCGGTAGCGCCTACGAGCGGGGAAAGGCCGTCACGACCGATGCCAATGGCGACGTCTATGTCGTCGGCAGCACCACCTCGTCCGGATGGACCGTCGGCGGGTGGGATACCAGCCACAACGGCAATACCGACGGCTTCGTCGCGCGCTTCACAGCGATGGGGACGTTTCGCTGGAGTTCCCACTTCGGCGGCGGCCAGGAGGATTGGCCCCAAGATGTAGCGCCCGACACCTTCAACGGCGTCCACATCGTTGGGTGGACGGACTCGGCCGGTTGGCTGACCGGCGGGTTCGACAATGTCCTCAACGGCACGTCCGACGCTTTCACCCTCTGGGCCAAAGGCTAAGCGCCGCGGGGCGAGCCACCCACGACCCGCCCCGCTTCGTTTCGTGCATCTACGCCCTGCCGCCGTGGGCGGCCAGCAGGTCCACGACCTCCCCATGGCCGTAGTCCTTGGCGGCCGTCAGAGGCGTCTTGCCGTCGGCGCCCTTGACGTTCGGGTTGGCGCTGCAGGTTAGCAAGAACTCGACCACGTCCACATAGCCTTCGCAAGCTGCCGCCATTAGCGGCGTGAAGCCGTCCCGTTCCGCCCGGACTTCCAGATCGGCGCCCTGGTCAACGAGGTATCGGGCAACGCCCAGGCGCCCATTCTCGCACGCTTGCACCAAGGGCGTGCCGCCGCGGGTGTTGATGGCGTCAACAACCGCGCCGCTATCGACGAGCAGCTTGGCGATCTCCAAATGGCCATGGCACGCCGCCCACTCCAGCGCGGTCTCGTTGCTGACATTGCCGAGGTGGATGTCGGCCCCGCGGGCAATGAGAAACTCGACCACCTCCAGGTGTCCATACCACGATGCCACGATCAACGGTGTGTTGCCCGCATCGTACTGGGCGTTGATGTCGGCGCCTTTGGCAACGAGGTATTCGACAACGTCCAAATACCCGCCGCTTGCCGCGAACATCAGCGGCGTTTCGTTGATGTGACTGCGAGCGTCGACGTCCGGGCCGATCAGCAAGGCCTTGACGTCGTCGATCATGCCCTTGCCGGCGGCTGATAACAGACGCTGGTTAGCGCGGCTGCGACAATCATCGTCCAAGGCCACAAAGCCCACGCTCTCGCAGGTCTTGCGATCTTCCTCGGAATCGCAAAGCAGGTCGATGACCAGGTTGAACGTGTCGAACACCGTCAACGCATGCTGCAGCATCCGCGTGGCGATGCCTTGGCGGCGAAACTCCGGGGCCACGAACATATTGAAGATGTGGCCTTCGGTCTGACTGCCCGCGCACATGCAGACACCGACCAGCTTGCCGCTCGCGCGGTCGTAGACCATCGTGCCGGCTTCCAGGAAGGTCGGCCACCAGGGGTTTGGCCGATGGTGGCTGAAGTATCGCCAGACGTCGTAGCGACACTGTTCGAACGTGCCGCCTTCGGGTTGATTGAACAGCGATGCCTGTTCTTCAAAGAACATCTCGGAGATGTCCTCGGCCCGCTCCTCTGACATCCGGGCCACCTCAAGCTCCTCCGGCCAGACCACCTCGAACCGCTCGGTCCGCCGGACCATGCCAATCTCGTTCGTATTGTCTCGATCGGTCATCGTTATGTCTCCTCTGGCGCGGCAGATTGGGAAATCCGCCGCGCCGCGTAATCCATTGTGTCCAGCGCGATGGGTTCCCTAACCCACCGCGCCGACCGCCATCACTTGATGCCCAACGACGTACTCGTCAGGCAGTCGTACCAGTGGACGAACAGGCAGCCGTCGATCACGATCTGCTTGACCTCGCCCATATCGTCCCACGTTAGCCCGCGGCCCTTCAGCAGGCGCTCCTGCCACAGCCGACCGTTGTAGCGCCGCCAAAACGCCGTGCGGCCGGAACGCGTCACGTAGCCTTCCAGCAACATGCCGTTCTCGTCCGGCGCGCCGTCGGTGTCTAGCACGCGCAGGCACGTGAAGGCCTTGCTACCAATGCGGACACGGAACATCCCCGCGCCAATCGCGCCGGGCTTCTTGCGCGCCGCCGCGCGCGTGGTATATGTACCATCCTTGCCAAGAACGTATCGCCCGCGGTCTTCGAGCCTGCGCGGCTGTTCGCCGCGCCAGTCCTGCTGGAAGCCCTCTTCCAGGAAGGTGTCCAACACGCTCTCGTCTTCTCGGACCTGCCACGTCGCCAGCCACTGCACGGCCGTCTCCGTCATCCGCCCGAACATCCGCCGCCAGTCGGCCTGCCACCCGGTTTTCGGCGACCACTCATTGACCTGAAATTCCACGCCGGCCACGTCGTTGACCCGCGCCGCCCGCAGCGCCAGCATTTCCGTCACGCTCGTTAGGCGCCAATCCGGCCCGTCGTAAATGGCCCACAGTGTTCGGTCGCCCACAATCGGACGGGCAAACCACAGTTCACGGCAGTCGACCGCAAACGGTTTGGCCCGGCTCGGCGTTACTACAATCTCCGGCCGCTTGGCCGGGAACGGTTGTTTCTTTGATGTTGTCATGATGTGCTCCTTCGGCGCGGTGGATTAGGAAATCCGCCGCGCTGGGTGCTCTATTGTCTCAGTATCGTAGGGTGGGTGCTCTGCACCCACGCGTCATCCAATGGGCGCAGCACAACGCCCGCTCCGCGAGAGGAACGGGCGATCATTGCGATGATGCCATTTCAGCCAATTCCTCTCGATCCGCGCAGACAGCCGCCAGCTAGTGCCGTAAGGGGCGTTGGGGTCAAACGACGACCCCGCCAAGGGCCACCGCCGGCCACCTGCGAATGAAAGAGAGGATTAGCTAAACGTGCGATGCATAGTGATTGAATTGTACCCTTCTAACCGTTTGGCGGCTACGCTTTCTCGCCGACGACCACCTGGCTGTAGGACTGACTCTCATCGACCACGCCGATCAGTGACGGCAACAGGCGAACGCTCTCGAATCCGGCCTCGGCGAGCGCCTCGTGGAACTGCTCGTCCGTGTAGGCCTCGTTGCTCTGGGCATTCCACGTGACCTCGCCGGTGGCGGCATCGATGATGAAGTATCGCTCCGTGTTCGCCTGCAAGTCGGCGTGCCAGAAGTTCTCCTGGAGCCACAGGTGCGGCCGATCGGAGAACAACTCAGACTCAGCCGAATGCCACTTCGGGCCTTGCCGGCCTTCGGCTTCGACGTGGGCGAACGTCTGCGGCTCCAGCAGCAGCATGCCCCCGGCCGACAGTGCCGCATACGCCTTGGCCAGGATGGCCCGGGCGGCCGGCCGCGAAAACACGTTGAACTGCCCGTTGATCATCATCACCAGGCCAAAGCCGTCGCCATAGGCGGCCTCGCGAACGTCCTCGAGCCGATGCGTGCAGGCGAGACCTTGCTCACGGGTGAGTTCCTCAGCATACCGGATCGCAGCCGGCGCGTAGTCGATGCCCACGCACTCATGGCCGAGCCTGGCCAGCCGGGTCGTGTAAAGGCCCGGCCCGCAGGTCAGATCGAGGACCTTCGTCGGCCGCCCGCCCAGCAGGTGGCCGTGGATCCAAGCGACGTGCTGGTCGATCTTCTCGGCCCGGCGGCTGGCGGCGTCGTGATCCTGGCGCAAATGCTCCTTGAGCATCCGTTCGCTGAAGGCCGGATCGGACCACGGGATGCAATCCCCCTCTTCCCAAGGTACCGGCGGGAGCTTGCGGTTGATGATATTGAGTAGTTGCTTCATGGTTCATGTCCTTCTGTAGCCCGTCGTCCGCGCAAGCGCAAAGGCCGGGCCGTGTCGTGTGTGAGTGTTGTGAATAAGAGGCGGCCCCAAGAGGAGCGCACAGATCCCACTCAGGTGGCCGCAGTGGGTCGAGATGAAATGATCAGACGCACATAACGTCAATACTACCGGCCGCCGCCGATGCGTCAAGCCAATCGCCCGCGGAGACGGAGGTAGATCACCGCCAGGATGGCGCCCACCATGTTGCTGACCAAGTCCAGCGAGGTGTTGGTGTAGTCGCCGATGCCGTGGCTTTCCAGGAACTGCGCCGCGATGAATTCAATGATCTCGTTGAAGGCCCCCACGCCCAACCCCGCCATCACCAGCACGATCATCACGCCCAGCCGATGCGGGGCCGGCCGCCGAAGATTGTTATCCAACAGACACGCCATCAGCAGCGTGGCCGCTCCGAACCCCCACACGTGCACCGCCTGATCGTACCGCAGGATGTGGAGGTGCTCGGAGAACGTCCAGATCATGACGTCGTAGAGGCGCTCACCGCCGATGTGGATGGCCCCGCCCCCCAGGTGCAGCCCGGCCCAGACCACCAGGCCCACCAGGCAGTCTAATGGGTAACGCACGTGCCTCATGGAGACGCCGATCGCGATGATGGCGGCCGCAACCACCCCGATGTAGGCGATGAACTCGTAGTTCCGCCGGACCCAGAAGAAACCGCCGAACCCGACCAGCATGCCGATGCAAATCACAAACAACGCCAGATGCACTTTTCCAATTCGCGTCATTCCCGTCTCCTGCAGGCCGGACGTCCGGACGCGGGAATTCTACCCCGAGACATACGGCGCTCGCCAGAACTTGCCGACGTCGGGCCGCCATAAAGAGCGTTGACCGTCCCGTCTGTCGCCGCCGTGTCATCTCGGCGCGATGTCCCGCAGCGCCTTCAGGACAGTCGCTTCCTTTGCCTTCGCCCGGCGCAGCACGTCGACGCCCTCGGCCCGCACGTCGGCCGGCCAGTCCGGCGCGTAGGCCGGGATCTGTCGCCCGCGGAAGGTTTCGTGACCCGTGCCGGTAACGTTCCAGCCGTTGGGGTGACGATAGCCGCCGGCCCGGTAAGGGAAGCAGGGGTAGCCGTCGGTAAGGATGTCGACGAGTTCATCGGTCGCCCCGGCCGCATCGTCGAGGGAGGCCTGCTCGCGCGAACTGAAGACGGGGCGAATGCGCCGGAGATACTGCGCCGCAGCGCGTCGGGCGTCGTGTAACTGATCGTAGAGGTAGGCGCAGCTCTGCCAGTACGTCTCCAAGTGCGCCTCGGGCATCGCGTCGATCCCGGCGACATCCTCGAGGTCGCCGGCCCAAGCGTCGTAGGCCGATAGGCCCAGGGCGCACTGCCACTCGTAATGCCAAAACCACCCGCCGCCGCTTTGGACCTGTACGACCGGCCCGCCGATGATCAGGTCGACCGCGCGGCGAACCGATGCGCGGACGGCCTCTTCGCGCGGCGCCGGGCCGGCCGTCCTACGGATCGCCCGAAGCTCCCAGGGGAACAGGGCCGCCTCGCCGTACTCGGCGTCGCTGCTGTCGTAGGCCGAGCGACACAGCATGCCCGGCGGGCTGTCTTCGTCTTTGATCTGACCCAGCACCTCCGGGTCGTAGCCGGTGATCACGCACCACAGTGAACCGTTGTGGGCGTTCAGGCCGAGCACGGGTCGCTCTTCGGCGAGCTCCGCGCGCAGCAGCGCCACCAGCTTGTCGACTCCCTCCGCCGGCAGGCCGAAGCCCTCGTAGGCGTAGCCCGTCACCTCCGCCAGGATGTCCGGGTGGCCGCCGAAGCAGCCGCTGGCCGACGCCCCGGGATGCAGGCACCCCCCGCAAATGTCGTCCCACGTGGCGCGGCCCCAACGCAGGCGAAAGGCCAGCCCACCCAGTCCCATCAGGTCGATGTAGTCATCGTCGTGGCCGTGGAAACGCAGCACGGCTTCGAGCGAGGCAACGTAGCTGCACTGCTTGCCGCAGCGGCCACGGAACGACGGGACGCCGGGGAGCACGATCAGTTGCTCGTCATCGTGGTCGGGTGTCGCCTGCAGCGACAGGATATGACGCTTCAGCAGCGTCCAACTGCCGAAGCCGTACGCCCGGGCCAGCGCGAACTGGACGTCAGCCAGCGGCAGCTCGGCTTGCAGGATGTCCCGGTCGCTCGTCCCCTGGAGGCTCTTTAGCTGGCGCAGCACGTCGCAGCAGGATGGGTCGCCGCTCTGCTGCGCCTTGAGCAGCGTTTTGGCTTCGTTACGGAGGTGTTTGAGGCTCGGTGAAGGGGGAAGTTGGCAGGCCATGGAAGACCTCCTTTCCGATACGTGCCCGGCGCCTGCCGCCTCGGGCGGAAAGAAGGTACAGGTTATGTCATCGAGTGAAGGCGACCTGGGGTCTTTCGGCAGGCGTCGCGGCGCCCTTCAAACACCACCGAGATTGTCGCCCCCCGCCGATACGCCGTCAAAGGGTTCCTGCAAGGAAGACGTCAGAGGATTGCCTTGCCGAACTCCTGGCCCTAGCTCGGCACGTACGGCGGTTGCCAGAGCGCGCGAACGTCATCGAGGTCGTGGCGTATCTGGGCGGTCCTCTCCAAGCCGAAGGCGAAGCCGATGGCGCCGCAGCGATCCGGATCCAGCCCCCCCTTTCGCACCCACTCATCCTTGAACACGCCGCCGCCGGCCATGTTCAGGTCTTGGCCTCGCCACCGTGAACCGTAGGTCCTACCCTCGCTGACGGGCGGGTGTACGTCGTCAGCGACAATGGTAATCCGTGGGCGTTGAACTAAGTCACGGA
>CAYRZU010000081.1:0-13670 GCA_964428895.1 uncultured Planctomycetaceae bacterium | reverse complement strand
GCTTGTCGCCGGCGAACGCCCGGAAGTACCAACTGCTCTTGCGGCGTTGGACGCGGTAGATCGCCCGGCAGACGCCCTCGGCGTAGACGGCCTCGTTCGTGCTGCCGGTATCCCACGGGCTAGTCACGCCGTTGGGCTGGAGGCCCGCCTCGATGAGCAGCCTCAGCGATAGGGCGACATAGTCGGCGATCTCGTCGGCCGACGCCTGGGCGACCCAGGCATCTTCCCAGACATGCTGGTTGCGATCGGTCGGCGTGAAGGCCGTCAGATGAGTCGTGAGTTCCGGCGTGATATCGAACCGCGGCGCGATGCGTTCGTGGACGATCTTCAGGAAGCCCTTCCGATGCGTGTCACTGACACCAACCAGCCCCTGATCGATCCGCCCGAGGGCCGCCGGCATGGGCGGCAGAGAGAACTTGCCCATCACGCCGTGCCGTTCGCAGATACCCGCGAAGTCGGCGGACAGCCGATTGGGCACAATCTTCACGTGCGGCTCCCACGTGCAATGCCAAACCATCAGATTCACCGGGGCCCCGTCGTCGATCATCAGTGCAGCCGGTACACGCTTGTTTGCCATCGGCAGCATCTCCCAATCGGCCAAACGTAGGGTGGGCATGCCTGCCCACCAGAGAGCGTAGTAGAGCGGCTATCCCCCGGTTCGTCCAGTTCGGCTTGGCCATTCGGCGTGGTTGGAGTATTCTTGGTGTTTCAGTTCCGCCGGAGTAAGGAGCCGCCCGTGAACGTCGTCGTGATCGTCTGCGATACCCTTCGGATGGATGACTTCGCCTGTCTCGGCAACCCCGTCATCCAAACGCCCACCTTCGACGCCCTCAAAGCCGAAAGCACCTTTTTCAGTAACTACTACGCCGAAGGCCTACCAACCGTGCCGGTCCGCACCGCGTACTTCACCGGCCGATACACGCTGCCGTTCCGCCCGTGGGGCCCGTTGCGCCCCGACGACGTCCCCATCGCCGAAATCCTGTGGGACCAAGGCTACAACTCCGCCCTCGTTACCGACACCTACCACCTGCACAACCCCAAGTTCGCGTTCGGCCGCGGGTTCGACTACGTCCAATGGGTGCGCGGTAAAGAAGACGACCCCTGGATCGCCCCGGAAACCGTCGACACCGAACTCGACGTCGACAAGTACTACATCGACCCGCCCGACGGCAACGTGGCCGAGCCGTGGGGCTCGCGCGAAATGCTCAAGCTCTACATGCGCAACCGCTCTCCCTGGGGCGCCGAGCACGGCTGGCAGCGCGAAGAAGACCACTTCGAGGCCCAGGTCGTGCAGGGCTCGATCGACTGGTTGGCCAAGCAGGTCGATATCGGCCGCAAGGATCGCCTGTTCCTGTGGTGCGACATTTTCGCCCCGCACGATCCCATCGACCCGCCGCCGCCCTACGACCACATGTACGGCGATCCGCCGGCGGGCTGCAAGGACCTGATCATGCCCCTCGTCCGCGCCACCGACGGGTATCTCAGCGACGAGCAACTTGAGCACGTCCGCCGCGTCCGCTGGGGCTTCATTACCTTTGTCGACGCCTGGGTGGGACGTCTGGTCCAGTATCTGCGTGACAATGACATGCTCGACAACACGCTGCTGGTTTGGACCACCGACCACGGCGACTTCTACGGCGAGCACGGCATCATCGAGAAGTGTCGCCCCTGGCCGTACGACATCCTCTCGCACATTCCGCTGCTGGTCCGCCACCCCGAGGGACTCGCCCGCGGGAAGACCGTCGACGCCTTCACGCAAACGCCCGACCTGATGCCCACGCTGCTGGAGGCCCTGAAGGTACCGGTCCCCGAGCACGTCCAGGGCGAAAGCCTCCTGCCGCTCATGACGGGTGATATCGACAAGCATCGCGACTTCGCCATCAGCGGCTGGCACGGCGGGGCCCAGTCCATCCGCGACGAGCGATGGAGTTTCATCAAGGGCACCGACGGCGTCGTGCTCCGCGAAACTACAATGGAACTCTACGACCGACAGGCCGACCCCGGCGAAACCAACAACCTGTTCGGCCAGCACCCCGACGTCGCCGAGAAGCTCAATCGCCAGCTCGAGCAACGTTTGGCCGAACTGTCCAAAAGCTAGCCGGCCGACGATGAACCGCCCATGAGTATCCAAGATCACAGCCCACTCGTTCGCGTCGAGTTGCCGGAGCGGATCCTCGCGATGCAGGCGGTCTCCGCCGAGCGGTCGGCCAATCGGCCCAAAGGCCGACAGCGGGCCAACCAGACCCACGCCTTCCTCGAACTCTACGCCGATCTGCCCTTCCCTCAACGCTACGCCCGCGCCGAAGCCTACGCGATCGCCAACGCGGACGTCTTCATCTTCCCCAACGACCGCATCCAGGGCATCGCTTACTACGGCTATTGCCCCTCCGGATACAGTGAAGACGAGCAATGGGCGGGCTTCACCATGCAGTCTCACGCCATCGCCCGCGTAGCCGACGAACTGCCCGAAGCCCGCGCCATCAGCGGCGGTCACCTGTCGCCCGAGGACCGGACCTACATCATCAACGATGGAATCTCCCCCGGCCACGTGACGTGGAACTACCACTGGGTCTTCAATGACGGTTTGACGTCTCTGATCGACAAGAATCTCACCGCCGCCGACGCCGCCACCGACCAAACCGCCCGCGACTACTACCAGAACGTGGCGACCTGCCTGCAGGCGGTGCTGGACTGGAACGACAAGCACATCGCTGAGCTTCAGCGCGTGCTGGCCGAAACTGACGAGCCCGACACCCGCGCCAACCTGGCCCGATGCATCGACGTCTGCCGTCGCGTACCCGCCGGGCCCGCCCGGAACTTCCACGAAGCCGTCCAGAGCTTCTATACGCTCTGGAACGCAGTAATGACCGAGAACCCCTACGGCGGCAACGGGCCCGGCCGACTCGATTACTTCCTGTGGCCCTACCTCGAGCGAGACCTCGAAGCGGAAACCACCACGCTGGCCGAGGCGGCCGAACTGGTCGCGGAGTTGTTCATCAAGATCGACGAACCCGTGCACGAATCGGACGGATTCGTTTGCTCCATCGTGATCGGCGGCATCGGCCCGGACGGGGCCGACACCACTAATCCCCTGACCACGCTCATGCTCGACGTCATCGAGCAACTCGACCTGACGCACCCGTCGGTCTACGCTCGCGTGCAGAACGATTCGCCGCCGGAGTACGTCGACCGGTGTGTGGAGTACCTGCTAACCGGCGCCAACCGGGCTCAGGTGCTGGTCGACGAGCCCATCATCAAAGCCTTGACCGAAACCGGCGGTCTGACGTTCGAAGACGCCGCCCTCTACCACTGCGGCGGATGCATGGAGATCAACGCCCACGGACAGAACAGCGACCTGCAGTTCTCCTTCTGGTACAACATCCCCAAGACGCTCGAACTGTGCATCACCGGAGGGGCCGACTTGCTGACGGGCGAGAAGCGTCTGGCCATGCCACACGCCCTGACCGACTTCGCCGACTTTGACTCCTTCTACGCTTACGTCGTCGAGCAGATCGCTCGCGTGCTTCACACCAAGTTCCGCGAGTTGGACATCTACTCCGAGGAAATGGCCCGCTGGCGACCGACGTCTCTGCTGTCGGCGATGACGAGCGACTGCTTCGAACGCGGCCGCGACCAGCAAGACGGCGGCGCCCGCCACAGCATCTACGGCGGAACGCCCCTGGGCCTCCAGAACGCCGCCGACAGCCTCTACGCCATCAAACGTGCGGTCTTCGAAGACGGCTTTACGACGGCGAGCGAACTGATCGAGGGCTTGCAGGCCGATTTCGCCGGTCACGAATCACTCCGCGCGAAGCTACTGGAACTACCCAAATTCGGCCAAGACCATGACGACGCCGACGCGATGATGAACCGGCTCGTCCAGGATGTTTGCGGAATCTACGCCGGTTACACGAACCGACATGGCGAGCGGATTCGCCCCATTATCTTCACGTTCGTTTGGGCCCCGGAGATGGGCGCCGCCCTGGGCGCCTCGGCCGAGGGCCGCCGCGCCGGTCAGCCGATCGGCCACGGCCTGACGCCGCAGTCGTTGGCAATGGACAAGGGACTGACCGCGGCGATGACGAGCTATCTCAAGCTCGACTCCGTTCTGATCTCCGGCGGGGCGTCGACGATGTGGGACATGGACGCCGAGACCATCGACTTTCCCACACTGCGAGCGGTCTTCGAGACCTTCCGTCGCGGTGGCGGCATGATCTTCCAGGGCAACACCACCACGGACCTGGCGGAACTCGAGGCTGCTCTGGAACGGCCCGAGGAGTATCATCACCTCATCGTTCGCGTGGGGGGGTTCTCGGCCCGATTTGTCTCGCTCAGCCAACGCGTTCAACGCGAGATCATCGAACGACACAGACACTAGCTTCACATTGAGGAACACATCATGGCACTGAAGATCGGCCTGGCGGGGTTGGGGACCTATTTCGGCGGCATGTGGGCGGCCGTTTTCAACCAGTACGCCAAGAGCGACCTGGTCGCGGTCTGCGACCTTCGGCCGGGCCGAGCGGAAGAAGTGGCCGGCTGGTTCGACAACACCCAGCCCATGACGAGCTACGACGAACTGCTGGCGAGCGACGCCGACGCCATCGGCGTGTTCACACCCGGCCCCCTGCATGCCGAGCACGTGATCGCCGCGCTCGAAGCCGGCAAGCATGTGCTGTGCGCCGTGCCGACCGCGTGGAATCTGGATGAGTGTCAGAATATCATCGACGCCGTCGAACGCACCGGCCGAAAGTACATGCTGGCCGAGACCCCCTGCTACGATCCGTGGGTGCACAAGGTCCGCCAGATGCACGCGGCTGGCGAGATGGGCGAGGTCTTCTACGTGGAACGAACGACGTTCCAGGACCTTTCGGGACCGAACATGGGCACCGACTACTTCAGCCAGACCGACACGCCCGACGTGATCTACGGCAAGACCGCCTACACCTGGCGATTCGGCATCCCACCGTTCTTCTACATGGAGCACTCGGCCGGGCCGATCCTGATGGCGCTCGATGACCGGATGACGGAAGTGACCGCACGTGGCATGGAACAGGACAATGCCGAGTTCATCGAACGATACGGCGCGCCCTTCAGCGAACCGCACGGCAACCCGTTCATCTGCGAGACGGGGCTGTTCCGCCTGGCCGGCGGCGGCGTGGCGAATATCACCATCGGTTTCGTGGCGGCATTCGGTAAGGAGTTCGAGCCACCCACGCGACTGGTCGGCACGAAGGCCTCCTACCTGCTCGAGGCCGAAAACGACAAGATTCTCACCAAGGCCGACACGCAGGTCGTGGACAAGCCCAAACAGCACCGGCCCATCGACCCGTCCATCGCCGATTGCGCGGAGATGGAGAACTGCGCGTACCTGATCCAGGACTTCGTGCAGGCCTGTCTGGACGACACCCCCCCGCCGATCGATATCTATCGGGCGGCATCATTCACCGCGGCGGGCCTGTGCGGCCACGAGTCGGCCATGACAGGCAAGACGGTCCGAATCCCCGACTTCAGCAAATAATCCCTCTCACGCGGCAAGGAGCACACGATGGCGCTCAAGATTGGCATGGTCGACTTCGGCGGCTGGTTCTACCCGCTCTGTTACACGCAGATGTTTAACGGCATCGACGATGCCGACATCGTCGCCGGAGCGTTCCCAGCCGATGACGACTTTCGGAAGACGGCCAACTACGGCACCGGTCGACAAGAGATCGTCGAGGCGCTCGGGATCAATGACTACGACACCATCGACGCGATGGCCGACGCCGAAGACCTCGACGCCGTGATCCTGTTCGGCGAGTACTCCAAGAAGGCCGACCACATCGAGACCGCCGCCGCCCGCGGCCTGCACATCTACACCACCAAGCCCCCGGCCGTCACCATGCAACAGATGCAGCGGATCATCGACGCCGGGCGAAAGCACAACGTCTCGATCACCATCCCCGAACACACTCGCCACAACGGCGCCATCGCCAAGGTCCGCGACCGCCTCCGCGCCGGCGAGCTCGGCGAACTGATCGCCGCCCGCGTGTTGCACCAGCATGGGCATCTTGACCTCGAATCCATGCCGGACGGTCACTGGTATCGCCTGCCCGAGAACGGCGGACCGGAAATCTCCCTGGCCTGGTACTGCTCGGGCATGATCCAGTGGCTGGTCGATTCCGCTCCCGTCCGCGCTTTCGCCGAGTACGATAACTTCCGGACCGGCTTCCTGCCGCACATGGATAACGGCAAGGCCATCGTTCGCTTCGAAAACGGCGTGATCGGCTCGGCCGACATCTACTTCTCCAACGACGTTCCCTACCCCACCACGGAAATTGAACTGATCGGCTCGGAGGCCAACATCCAACTCCGTCTGACTGAAACCGTCCAGGCCGACGTGACGATCTTCAAGGCCGACGGACCGGAAACGACCGTTACGGTAGAGAACGATACGATCTGGGAAGAAATGTGCGGCTGGGTAAAGGCCCTGAAGGGCGACGGAGAGTTTGAGATGCCGGCTGAAGAGGCCGCCAAGGTGCTCCAGCTTTGTTTGGCGTGGAAGGAATCGGCCCGGACGCATCAGCCGGTGGCCCTGCCGCTGGCCTAGTCGGCCGGGCGGCTACTTGTCCTTCTTCTTATCCTTCTTGCCTTTCTTGATCTTCTTGGGATCGCAAAGGCGTTTCTTCTTTTTGCTTACCGCCCCGCATTTCTTACAGCGGAAGTTGCCCGGCTTGGCTTTGGCTTCTTTCTTGCCCTTCAAACACATTGTGCTGGCCCTTACTTTCTGAACCAAAATCCGAAGACTGTCTTCCATTGTAGGCCGATTTCAGCAAAATCACGGCCAATGATTGTTAGGATCCCCGCTACGGTGCATAATGAAGCGGCGGGACCATTCACATGGCTAAGCTCGAACGCAAGATGGGATTCTGGGATGTCTTCTGTATCGCGGCCGGCGCGATGATCAGCAGTGGTCTGTTCGTGTTACCCGCCCTTGCCTACAGTATGGCTGGATCGGCCATGGTCATCGCTTACGGTCTGGCCGCGGCGATGGCCATTCCCACGGCCTTGTCCAAAGCGGAACTGGCCACAGCGATGCCCCGCAGCGGAGGCAGCTATTTCTATATCGAGCGTTCCATGGGCGCCCTGCCGGGCACTTTTGCGGGATTCGCCGCCTGGCTGAGTATCGCCCTGAAAAGCGCGTTCGCGTTGGTCGGCATTGGGGCCTTTGCCGCGTATTTCTTTGAAGCCCCCGACTGGATCACCTTAAAGGCCGTACCCGTCACCTGCTGCGTAGTATTCGCCGGACTAAACGCCGTCAGCGTCAAGCACACTGGACGGGCGCAGATCATCATGGTCGTAATCCTGCTGGGGATCCTGGGCTTCTTCGTCGTGCGCGGCTTACCCGAAGTCCAGCATGAGTCCGTCAAGGGCTTCATGGACAAAGGATGGAAAGTCTTTGCTACCGCCGGGCTTGTGTTCGTATCCTTCGGCGGCCTGACCAAGGTCGCCTCCATCGCCGGAGAGGTGCGGAACCCCGGGCGCAGTATCCCCCGCGGCATGTTGCTGGCTTTGTTGGTGGTCGCTCTGGTCTATATCGCCGCTACGTTTGTCGTCCAGGGCGTCCTCCCAAGAGAGGCACTGACAGAAGACAACTACACGCCCCTTAGCCAAGCCGCCGGCACGTTCCTGGGGTTTCCCGGGGTCTACATCCTGGCGGCCGCAGCGATATTGGCTTTCGTCACAACCGCCAACGGTGGCATCCTGACTGCATCCCGCGCGCCACTGGCGATGAGTCGCGACGGCCTCCTACCTTCCTTCTTCCGAATAGTCTCACCACGCTTCGGCACCCCCTACATCAGCGTGTTCGCAACAGCGGCCTTCATGATCGCCGTGCTGGTGCTGCTGGACATTCCCTCGCTGGTCAAGTTTGCCAGCACCATGATGCTTCTGCTATTCCTGCTATCCAACCTGGCCGTCATCATCATGCGGTCCAGTAAGCTTCAGAACTATCGGCCTCTGTTCCGCAGCCCGGGCTACCCGTGGGTCCAGATCGGCGGCATCGCGATCTACGCCTTCCTGATCATCAACATGAGCCTGACCATGAAGGCCGTGCCGCTGCTGACCACGGTGTTCTTCTTTGTCGGCTCGATCGTGTGGTTCGTCATTTACGTTCGCCCGCGGACCGACCGCGAAAGCGCCTTCGTCTACATGGTCCGCAGCGCCGTGACCAAGGAGATGTACCGTAGCACACTGGAGGACGAACTCCGCGAAATGGCCCTGGAGCGGGATCAGGTCGTTCACGACCGGTTCGACCAACTCATCCAGAAGTGCCCCATCCTGGACCTGCCCGGCGAAATGACCAGCCACCAGATGTTCCACGAAGTAGCGGTGTCGTTGTCGGAACGGCTGGGCATGGATGAAACGGAATTGGTCGAACTCTTCGAGGCCCGCGAGGCTGACACGTCCACCGTGGTTCGCCCGGGCTTGGCGATTCCTCACGTCATCCTCGAAGGCGAAGGGCGCTTTGAAATCGTGCTGGTTCGCTCGGTCGACGGCGTCTTGTTCCCCGGCCACGAGGAGCCCGTCCGGGCCGGCGTGATTCTGATCGGCACGCGCGACGAACGGAACTTCCATCTGCGGGCGCTGATGGCCATCGCTCAGGTCGCAGAAGAAAAGGAATTTGAACATCAGTGGCTGGCTGCACAAGGCCCAGAGCATTTGCGGGACCTGGTGCTGCTGAGCCGCCGTAAGCGTCAGACCTAGCCCCGATTGCTACGGAATCGCCGAGAGCTGCGCCCACACGTCGATCAGCCGGTGATAGTTGGTCACCATCCGCGGCGTCATTTCGCAATAGGGGCCGGCTGTGGTTTGGAAGACCATCCGCTCCTTGCCGCCTTCGAACGCCGCTCGGCAGGCCGCCTCGGCCGAATCAACACCGTCGCACTCCAACACGCGTGCTTCCACATTCCCGCCCAGTGTGATCCGGCCCGCCGCGATGGCCTTGGCCTCGGCGAAAGTAATGTCGCCGTCCGGCGGCGGCTCGCACGGCTCGATGAAGTCGGCCCCTCGTTCGATCACGAGTTCCAGCGTGGAGCGGATGTTGCTGTGACAGTGGACGTGGGCGACGGCCCCGGCGGCGTGGGCGCGTTCGATGACGGGCGTCTCGAAAGGCTGGACGAGTTCGGCGTAGACGTTCGGCCCGGCCATCGGCGGCGTGACCCACTCACAGCCGCCCATCCAAACGTAGTCGACATTCTCTGCCGCCAAGACCACGTCCATCACGGCCAGGGATCGCTCCATGCAGATCGCGGTGAGGTCTCTCAGCAGCGGCAAATCCGTCACGCACAGCTGAAGAAACATCTCTCGGGGCATCATGCCCGCCACACACACCATCGGCGAGTTAACCATCAGCCACGTGATGCCCCGTTCGGCAAACCACGCCGGCGGATCGGTCAGGTCCGGCGGCGCCGCCTCAGCCGGGACCTCCCACGAGCAGGCCCGAATCGCCTCGATATCCTCGCGCGATTGCACCGGATAGCGGATCGTCCATTGGGTATCCGTCAGTTCGTTGTATTCGACGATGGCCGTCAGCGCGCCTCTTGGCGTCTGGATTTCCGACGTGACATGAAGCATGCCCCCCTGCTCCTCACGCGAGACCTCTGTCATGTGCCGCGGATCGGTCACCAAATAGCGGTTCAGGCCGGTTGGAACGCCCAAGGCATGGTGAATCTTGTCGTAGATACGTCCTGCAATCTCACGCTGCCCGGGGTCGCTGAAGTCGGTCGGACTGGCGCAATGGAAATGCTCCAGCACCAGCGGGACACGATCAGCCAGCTTGCCGCGCATCGTCGTCAGCAATCGCTCTCGCGGCGTCATGGTCATTCGGCCGCGGCCAGCGCTTCGGACTCGGCGATCAGATTCTCAACCGGCGTGAAAGGCACCATGGCGTCGGACGACCCCATGATCACCTTCTGGTCGCCCAGTTTGGCGATAAACTCGCCGCACAGGCGCCGCACCTGCTCGGCTGTCATTCGCCGCAGGTAATCGGGGTCCGGCCCGGGGATGCCGACGATTCGGCCGTCCCATCGCTTCTGCAGATCGACCATCTGGTCGACGTTCTGGTCCCCCAGGTGCAGCCCGTACATGATGTCGAATTCGGCCGCCTCGATGCCCGCCAGGAACGCCGTGATATCCTGCCCGCTGGCGTGGTCGAAACACAGCTTGCCGGCTTCGTGGAAGAGGGCGTTGTACTCGGTCTGGAACGGCACGTAGTACTCGTTGTGAATCTTGGGCGATATTTGCCGGGCGTCCCACATGGTCTCGTGGTCGAACACCTGGAACGGCGAGGCCGCCAGGATCTTGACCGCCTCGAGGTTGTTGGCGTGCATGAGGTCCATCACATCCAGGACCTCTTGCGGCATGTCGAAGCTCATAACCAGAAAATCCTCCGCCTCGAACAAATACAACAGTTCGTGGAAAGGCAGGGAAAACCCCGCCCCGCAGAAGATGCCCGCCTCGCCCATCAGCTCCAGATTCGCAAAGCCGCCCTCGTAATTGGGCTCGAAACTCGTCGCCTCGGTGACGTATCGAAACACCTTCAGGTCGTCGAGCGTCTTGAGGGGTCGTTCGGTAACGTAGCTGACGTGCGAAATCGGCGAGATCTCACGCCTGGAGACAATCTCCCCGACCGGCGTCTTGGTGATGTAGGTCGACTTGAGGCCGTCCTCGATCGTCTCGCCGGTCACGCTGGCATCGATGGTCGAATTGACCGCCCAGCCCTGACACCACCCGAGAAACGCCGCCCCAATCCGCTCACCGAATGCCAGGCGAAAACGAATGCCATCTTCACCCAGGAAGTACCGGAATCGATCACCCAGCGATGGCGTGCCGTCGGCGTCGAACTCCTTGGTATCGGCCCGCAACAACTCGTCGTAGTCCGGCAGCGATTCGAAGAAGTCATGCACCAACAGCGGCATGTGGATTCGCTGCGTAACGTGCTTCGTCCGGAACGACTCGAGCAGTTGTGTTCTCATCGATGGCGCCTTGTGAGATGGGTCTACGCGAAGTCCTCGGACACTTCCTTGGCCGCCTTGATCCAGTCGCTCATGCGGCTGATTTCGCCGCGAACGGTGTGCAAGTCCTTCATCACGACCTCGACCACGCAGTCCTTGGTCTTCTCGAAGGCGTCGCGGAGCTGGGCTTTCTGCCAATCCAGGTCCCAGGACGGCATGCCCAGCCACGCGGGGTTGGGCTTCCAGGAGAAGATCGCCCGCTTGCCGAGGCTTTCGGCCCCGCGAGCGACGTTGGCCTTGGGGCTCATGGAAATCTTCCGGGCGTGGGGGATGTGCTTGAGGATGATGTCGACCTTCAGGTCCAACGGCTCGCAGCAGCCGTAGTTGCACAGGCCGAACGGCTCGCAGAAGCGGCCCTCGTACTGCAGGGCAAACTCCTCGTGCATCGCCGGGGAGACTTCCGAGAATATCTGCGTAGTGGCGTGGCCCCACTGGTCCTTCAGGCGGACGTGCTCGCCGTCGAAATCGTCGGCCGGCAGCAGGTCGGTGTAGCCGATACCGCCCGAGCCGATGGTGTCGCCGGAGTTATTGAGGCTAAGCACGCCGAGCTGCTCGTATTGGCGAATCTGACTCAGCTTGAACTCGCACATGCGGTCCAGCCACGCGTGCAGCCATTCCGGCCGATCGACGGTATCCATCATCATGTTCTCGATACCGCGCCAACTGATGAAATCATCCAGCGTGGCGTACCAGTAACCGATCAGGCCCTGCTTCTGCACACGGAGGATGTCTCCGAGAAGGTCCGACGCGAACGCCAGCCGCCGCTCAGCCTCGTCCCAATCGACGGTCATGGTCGGCATGGCAATCATCGCCTCCGGGTCCTCGTCGCCGTTGAGGACCGGTTCGATGTGGCTGGCGCCGAAAACGTGGTCCGGGCTGGTCCAGTGGCTCTCGATGCCGTAATCGGCGTGGGAGACGGGAATGCCGACGTTGAAGGTGTCGTCCCAGATCGCGTCGTCCCGCATCTGCTCCCAGTGGTAGATGCGATGGAGCAGTTCATGCTCGATGGACCAGGCGGCGTCGGACTCGCACGTCCGTTCGACCTTGTCGCCGGTCTCGTGCTGGGTGGCGTCGTGCAGGAGAATCAGCGGGCGTGTGCGTTCCAGGCGGTTAACCTTGCTCCAGAACTGACGCATCTGGCCCTGGTGCGGATCGGCGGCGATTTCAGCCACACGCTTGGCCAAATCGCGAACGACGGTCCGATCATTGGCGGAGATTTCGAACGTCTGAGTTGCCATGCCTGCTTGCTCCTTGGTGTTGAGAACCGAAGATCGCATCATGGTACAATACCCACCCAACAGGGCCAGATAAATTGGCCGACCCGCGCAACAAGGAGTACCCATGGCCGATGCAATGACCAGTCGCGAGCGGATTCTCGCCTCCGTCCGAGGTGACGAGGTGGATCGCTTCCCCGTCTGGCTGAAGATGGACAACGGTACGTGGCAAGGCTCGCAGCCCGAACCGTACCGGTCCATGAGTTCCCGCGAACTGCTGACGGCCTGCGAATGTGACCTGATGGATTGGGTCGGCACCGGCGCCGACCAGAAGAACCCCCACGTGACCTACCGACAGGAACGCGCCAACGGAACGGCCACGGACATTTTCGAGACGCCGGACGGCGTGCTGGCCAAACAGTACGGCGTCGATCCGGTCAACGGATGGCACCCCACCAAGTACATGGTCGAAACCGCCGAAGATTTGGCCGCGTTGCGATGGCTGTATCGCGATACCACTTACGAACTCGATGGTGACGTGGAACCGTCGCGCGAAAAGCAGGCCCAGTGCGAGGCCGACGGCGTGCTGACCAGCACTAGCCTTGGGCCCACGCCGCTGATGAATATGATCGAGGACATCGCCGGGCCGGAGAATGCCAACTACCTAGCCGTCGACGAGCCGAAGCTGTTCGACGAAGTCATCGACATGATGCACGCCGATTATCTGCGGCACTTGGACGTGTATCTGCCTGTCCAGGTGGCTGACACCTGCTGGCTGACCGAGAACACCTCGACCACACTGATCAGCCCCGCCCAGTTCCACAAGTATTGCGGCCCGCACCTGGGCGAATACGGCCAACGGATTCTCGACGCGGGGATCATCCCCGTTCACCACATGTGCGGCACGCTGAACGACCTACTGGAAGACATCGACGCCCTGCCCGCCCTGGTCAACGAGGCCTACACCACCGACCCCCTGGGCGACGTATCCCTCGCCGACGGCCGACGCCGCATGCCGAGCAAAGCTCTGTGGGGAGGCACGAACGCTACGCTCTGGATGGCGCCGATAGAGACGATCCTGGAAACGGTCGCCGCCGACCTGGCCAACTGCCCCGACACCCGCAAGATCTTCCTGACCTCGGCCGGCGTGCTTCCTCCGGTCGTTTCCTTCGACAAGGCCCGCGAAACCGTCGACAGGCTCAAACGCCTCTAGCCCTCATGCAGGGCGTGCAACTTGTCTCAGATCCTACCCCCATGAATACTCACTGGCCCCTTCGACTCAAGCCCTCGCAATACGACACTTCCACTAGGATTGGACACGGATCCAGACAGCTCAAGTACTGGTGACCATGACCTGCCCCCGATTCCTGTACCAATGTGAATGAGAGTCAGGTTGCCGCTTCTA
>CAYRZU010000080.1:0-14147 GCA_964428895.1 uncultured Planctomycetaceae bacterium | reverse complement strand
GCGCGAGAGGATTCGAACCTCTAACCTTCGGTTCCGTAGACCGATGCTCTATCCATTGAGCTACGCGCGCGTCTGCGCCGCCGAGCGGTCACAAACCCTCCTGCTGCTCGACGACGGATGGGTATTGTAATCCGAACTCGGCTGATCGGTCAAGGCCAGGGCCTTGCCGCGCGGCCGTGCGGGAGCCCGGAAACTACCCGCCGATGAAGACCGGGCGAATGTGGCGGTCATAGATGTTGGCGGTGACGTGCTTACCGACGACGTCTGCGAACTCATCGAGCGCGTCCAGGAAGCGGTCGCCCATTTCGCCAGCAACCTTGTAACCCACGTGCAACAGTTGGCGGACGTTGGCGTCGTAGGCCGGGCAAGTTGGGTCGTGTCGCAAAGCGGCCACGAAGTCATCGCTACGCCAGCCGTCAACGATTTCCGGCGCCGGCAAGGCGCCCCGGTCGATGTCGATGACGGTGGCGTACGGCCCGCACAGCTCGTCGAATCGGCCGTGCGCGTGGGCGTAGACCTCT
Source organism: uncultured Planctomycetaceae bacterium (assembly GCA_964428895.1). Taxonomy (GTDB): domain Bacteria; phylum Planctomycetota; class Phycisphaerae; order SM23-33; family SM23-33; genus HyVt-337. Next base: position 13,626 of record CAYRZU010000080.1, on the reverse strand, counting down.
TTGGCGATGGCGAGGCCGTCCCCGCCGGCCGCGGCGAGACCCACGATTTCTTCCAGCCAGGTCGTGCCGGCAGTTTTGAGGTGCAGGCCGGCGCCGTTGGCCACGAGCGCTTCGTGAAGGAGAGCGTAGATCGAGAACTTGTCACTGCCGGAGTGGACCGAAAGCTTCAGATTGCTCGGCAGGTCGAACTCGGCCACGGCGAAGGCCACCACCGCCAGGTCGTCATTAAACTCCTGAGCAAAAGCCGCCACGTCGCCGACGTAATCCACGCCCTTATTGAATCGGCCGGTGAATTTCGGGGCGATGGTCTGGGCCGGAATGCCCTCATCGGCGATGGCCGCCAGGATGAACAGCATTTCCTCCGGCGTTTGCGGCTGGTCGGTCTCGTCCATGGAGACCTCGGTGACGAAGTTGCCCTCGCCCTTGACCGAGACCAGATGTCGATAGACCTCGCCGGCCTGGCGGACAGCCAACAGGTACTTGGCGGCGATCTCGGCCAGGCGCCCGCGGGTGACGTCGAAGGACCCATTGATCCCATCGATGGCGATCGAGCCGATGAACCGGTTGTGACGGTCGACGAAGGCGGTGACCTGCTCTTCGTCGGCGGCTTCGCCGATGAAGTCGGCTACGTCCAGCGTGAAGAAGTCGCTGGCCTCAACGAACAGGTCCACGTTCTTGGCCCCGACGTGGTCGGCATCGACGTAGTAGCCGTCCGCCCAGCCCAGATCGGCGACGGCCGAGTCGGCTTCGACACGGACGTCGTCGGGCAGAGTGTGGAGGATGGTGTGCTCGCGGTGGGATTTATTCCACACCGGCACGACCGAGACGCCGGCGTCTTTGGCCTGGACCATCGCCTGAAGTTGTGCGAGCCCCTGGCGGCCGAACCGGTCGCCCACGCCCATGGAGTAGGTTCCGAGTGTCATCATGGTAGGCAGAGTCTACCGCCTGGCGCGCCTGGTTCAAGCCCGCGTGGTCGGTCTCTGGCGACCGGGATGACGGCCCGGGGGTCTACAGCGTGGTGGCGATTGAGGATGGATGCGTGCTGGTAGCGCCGTGGGCCCCGGAGGCATAGGCCGACGCGCCAAGATCCCACTGGGTGCGTTCTCGGCCACGAAGATCTTGGCCGAAGACGCCGGAGAGATCTATTCCGGTCCCAACGGCGGGCGAGCCGCGCTTTAGCGCGGCGTCGGTGGTTTCGTCTCGAACGACATCGGCAGCATCGACGTTGGTCATGCAACTGCCCGGTGTGGTGTTGCCGAAGTCATCGGCGGTACCGTCGTTGGACAAGTTGTACTCGTCGGCGGCGTACGAAAAGGTCACGTTCCCGGGCTGGGGCCCGGACTTTTGGTCCACGTAGCAGGCGTAGGCCGCGGCGGGCTTGAGGGAGAGGTTGTTCCTGCGGACCAGGATTGTCTCGGCAGTTCCGGTGTAGGGGGAACTCATCAAGACATTGTGAAAGAGGCCGGAGAGTTCCCCCGTCACGGCTCCCCCAAGGTTCATGAGGGTGTTGTTGTCCTCGTGCAGGAACAGTCTGAGCGCCTGACCGTCCTTCCGAGTCCACACCAGGGTCAGGATCCCGCTGGTATCCTTGCCACTCCCATCGGAACAGATCACGTTGTTGCGGAAGATCACGGTGCGATCCGCGCTGGTCCCCTGGCCGAAGAAGTCGAGTGTGCCGATGATCCCGTGTTTGCCGAACTGGGTGCCCACCGTTGTAGTCTGGATGGTGTTGGCCTGCAGAAGGCAGTGGTCGCTCACCGTCAGAGAGACCTGGGCGCCTGCGGCCTCATTGCCCATCAGTCTTAGGCCTTCAATGCGCATATGGGCGGATTGGCCACTTTGAATGACGGAACCGGAGTTGGACACCTTGCAGTAGGCCCCTTGCGGAACGTCGACGTCATCGTAGAAGCCGCGTGCGTCGAACAGGCCGTTGGCCCGATGGCCCGGCGCGGCGTAGATGCGGACGAAATGGGTGTTCGTGGCGTCGTAGTTCGTGATGTTCACGTAGCACCACGTGGTGGTCAGGTTCGCCCCCCCGTAGCACTCCGCCCAGAATGGCGAGCCCACAATGGTGATCGGGCCGATGTTATCCCGATCGGTGTGTTGGGTGGCCTCGTAGGCTTGGACGTCGGCCAGCCAGGCGTTCAGGGTGTTGTAGTCGAAGCTGTTTCCGTTGTTATCGGTTCCGCCGGCCGGACCGATGGTGCAAACAATGACGTTCGCCGATCCGAGAGGATTGAGGGCATCCAACGGATCGTCGATCTCGACCGTCCGCCATAGGCCTTTGCCTGCAAGACTCATCGTGGGGTCCTTTCCGACCTGCTCTTCTGGAAGTCCTAGGAAGCCTTGAAGGCCGTCGCCTGAATGGTCACGGCCGATCCAGCCTCCCGGAAGTGCAGATAGGTGCAGCCGCGACAGGGGATGATGTGCGTCAACTCCGGCGCATAGATGGCGCCGTTGTCGTCACCGGTCGGCGCCGTCGAGGACTTATCTGCGAAAATGTGAACCGCTTGGTCGACATAGACCACCACAAAATAGGCTCCCTCGGGAATGGGAATGGCCCCGCCCGAGCCCGTATCGGCGTCCCAGGCGGCGCTGTTGGTGGTGCGAGACGGCAGGCGTTCTTGAACGCTATAGGTTAGCCAATGGTTCATCATGGACCCCTCTTTGAGTGTCGACTGTCAGATTCCCCCGCATTGTCGCAGGCTCACGGCCCGCCGACCACACCGGCGATTACACTGCTGTAAACGCCTGCGCCCCGCCTGAGCTGGACCACTAGCCCTTCCGAGCGACCACGACAAGTAGGTCGGAGCAATCCGGGTCGAAGGCGTTAAACTGCAGATCGCCGAACAGGTCCACCCGCGCCATGCCCACCGCGGCCAACGCGGCGACGAGTTGATTCGGCTGGTAGGGCGCAAGGAGGACGTTGTCCAGGTGATGGTCGGGCTGCCCGCCCGCCCCGTGGATTGTCAACAGGTTGAAGCGGACCAGGCCCCCAAGGAAATCGTAGAAACGAACGTACTCGGTGTCCCCGTCGCGTGTGATCCCGACCACGCGTTCCTGCCGCGCCAGCACGCGCCCGTAATTGAGTAGCTGAAGAATCACCACGCCATCATCGCTGACCACCCGGGCCAGGCCCGCCAGCGCCTGCCCTAGCTCGTCATCGCTCAACAGGTGCGGCAGAGAGTTGCCCATGCACAGAACGGCGTCAAAGCGGCCGGGCGTGTGGGTGGCGATTTCCTGCATCGGTGATACGAACCACTCGACGGCGGCGCCCTCGGCTTCCGCCCGAGAACGGGCCTGCTCGATCATGGCCTCCGAGATGTCCGCCCCCACCACATGCACGCCCCGGGCAGCCAGCGCCAGCGCGTACGCACCGTTGCCGCAGGCGACGTCGATGGCGGATTGGACGCCGTCCGCGGTCAATCGGTCGGCAAAGGCGCCGATGGCGCTCGCCCTGCCGGCGGCGTCGACCACCACATCGTAGTCCGCGGCGAAGTGGGCGTAGAAGTCCATGGCCCTATCAGGCCATAACCGCCGCGTCGCGTCAAGTGGCCCTGTTCGCGCAAGCGACGAGGCCCGACACGCCGAAACGTATCGGGCCCCGATGATGCTGATAGGCCGGCCGCGCTACTCTGTCGGCCCCCGAGCGACCATCAGATCCCGGGCGCGGCGGGCCAGGCTGATGAACTGCAGGCGGTAGCCGCCGCGGTCTTCGCCGCGGGCGGCCTGAGCGGTTTCGATCACGGCGTCCATGTTGGCCGTGCCGCAGTAGGGGCTGTCCCGGAGGATCATGCCATAGGCGGCGACCGCCGCGGCGAACTGGAAGTCCTCTCCCGCGGCGGCGAACTCTCGGCGCCGGTCGATCAGCGGCGTCTCCATCAGCGTGGAGGTATCGCCGTCCGGTTGCTTGTATCGCAGCTTGAGCGTCAGCAGCTCATCGGCGAACGCACCGTCGTCGGCGACCGCCGCGGGCTGCTGGTACTTCAACTCGTCAACGTCGGCTGTCGGCGCGGGTTGCCCGGCCGGGACCAGTTCGTACAGAGCCGTGACGGTATGGCCGGCGCCGATTTCACCGGCGTCCTTGGTGTCGTCGTTGAAATCCTCCTTGGCCAGGAGGCGATTCTCGTAGCCGATCAGCCGGTAGGCGGCGACCTTGCGCGGGTTGAACTCGATCTGGATCTTCACGTCCTTGGCAATGGTCACCAGCGTGCCGGTCAGTTGCTCCACGAAGACCTTGCGGGCCTCGGCCTCACTGTCGATGTAGCCGTAGTTGCCGTTGCCCTTGTCGGCCAGGGCCTCCAGCCGGTCGTCCTGCAGGTTGCCCATGCCGAAGCCCAGCACGGTCAGAAACACGCCCGTCTTGGCCTCGGCCGTGATCAACTCGACCAGTTCGCTTTCACTGGTAACGCCCACGTTGAAGTCGCCGTCGGTGCAGAGGATCACCCGGTTGACGCCGCCTTCGATGAAGTTGGCGGCCGCGACCTCGTAGGCCCGGACAATGCCCGCCGACCCTTGCGTGGACCCGCCCGCGGAGAGATGCTCAAGCTTGCCGACAATCAGATCCTTCCGATCGCCGGGGGTGCTATCCAGCACCAGCCCGGCCGCCCCGGCGTAGACCACGATGGCAATCCGATCTTCCGCGGACAGTTGCTCGACCAGCATCTTCATGGCCTTGATGACCAAGGGGAGCTTGTTGGCCGGCTTCATCGAGCCGGAGACGTCCAGTAGGAACACAAAGTTCCCGGCGGGGCGCTTCTCCGCGGCGACCTCGCGGCCCTTCAGCCCGACCCGCACGAGCTGATGGCCCGGCTGCCAGGGACAGTCGGCCACGTCCACGTGCGCGGCGAAGGGATGCGGGTCCTCCTCGCTGGGCGGCATGTAATCATAGGAGAAGTAGTTGACCAACTCCTCAATCCGCACCGCCCCGTTAGGCGGGAGTTGGTTGTTGTTGAGCATTCGTCGAACGTTGGAATAACTGGCGGTGTCGACGTCGATCGAGAACGTCGACAGCGGATGGTCCATCACCGCCTTAAAGGGGTTGTCCTGAATGTCACGGTAGGCCTCCCGATTCCAGGACGCGTTGGCGCGGCGGACGGTCTCGGCGTCGACCCCCAGGTCCTCGGCGGTGGAAATCGTCACCGCGCCGTCCTGGACCACAAAGCCAAGGGTCTGGCCGTCACTCAGATCGACCATGATCACGCTGAGCATCTGCCCCAGCCGTCGGTCCGGCTGGTGGATCGACACGGTCGTCTGCGGGGTCACGCCGGCTTCGGCCAGTTGGTTCCACCGAACGCGCATCTTGCCGCCGGCCTGTTCGCTCAGATACGCCACTACGTGGCCGAACTCGGCGTTGTTAACATCCAGCCCCTGCAGGCGTTTGCCCAGGACGCGGTAGGCCTGCCGATCCTGGTCCGTCAGCGCCCGGCGCCGGCCACCCGAACGTAGTCCGAAGGACAGCTCACGCCAATCCTTGGGATAGGCGGCCACTGCGGACCAGGATTCTCCGGTCTCGCCCGCCTGCCCGGTGCGACCTTCGTCCAAGTATCCTCCGGCCACCGTGATTTCCGTGTCTGGGATCCGACCTCCGCTGTCGTGGCCGTAGTCGGGCTCCCGTTCCGGGGAACGCATGTCTCGCGCCAAGTGCATCGTGACCGCAGGCAACTTCTCTTCGGCCGTTTCGAGCTTGTCCTTGTTGCCACTCGGGGTCGGGAGGTAATGCGTGTCGGTCCTGGGCCCGCCCGCATAGCCCAGGCCTGCCAACTCGGCTACGCCTGAGTCATCCGCCACGTCCACAGGAGGAGCCACGGCGTCGGGCGTCGTGGGGGCCGAGTCCTGCAGGTCATAAGCTCCCGAGGCGATGACCGACTTGGCCTCCGTGTCGCCATCACTCCGGCCCGTGACCAGCCCTTCGGTCGCCTTTTCGCTCCTCCGGTCCCAGCCGTAGGGGTCGGGGCCGGTCTCTTTGGCCGCCACGCCGTCGGCGGGGCGAAGCATTTCGACGTCATCGGTCCAGACCACGCTGACCGCCTTCCGCCAGAAGCCCGGCGCGAAGATACTGGTGATGAACACGCCCATCAGGAAGACCGCGGCCGCCGCCATGGCGCCCCGGAGGATAATGCGCCCCACCCGCCTGGGGCGCTTGCCCGCGCGGATCCGCCGGCGCTGATCGTCGGTCAGCGCTAGCGCGGGCTCGGAGGCCAATTGGGCCTCCACGAGCCGGGTGACCTGGCGAATCTCATCGACCAGGCGTCGCGCTTCAGGATTGTCCTTCAAGTAGTCTTCGACCTGGGCCGACTCGGTCGCGTCGAGTTCACCGAGGGCGTAGGCGGTCAGTTTGGATTCGTCAAAGTTAGTCATGGTGAGAGCTCCCTTGACCGGCCAGCAGGCCGAGAGCTTGGAACTTACTGCGCAGAGCTTTGATACCGACGTGAAGGAGATAGCCGACGTTGGAGGCACTCAGGCCCGTGATGCCGGCGATCTCCCGATAGGAGAATCCGTGCTGAAACTTCAGCCTCAGCACCTCCTGTTGATTGGGGGCCAGGTCGGCCATGGCATCGGCCACACGCGTCGCAGCCTCGGCGCTGGCGGCGGCTTCGGCGGGGTTTGGCTCGGCCCCGGGCAGCCACCGGCCGGCTTGATCGGACAACAACATCATTCGGCGCTCCTTTCGACACACATCCAGCGCGCGGTTGCGGCAGACGGTGAACAGCCACTGCGCCAGGCGGTCGGTGGAGCGGTCGGGCGGCTTTTGCCAGAGCTTCAGGAACGTATCCTGGACAACGTCACGGGCCCGGTCGGCGTCGCCCGTGATCCGGCGGGCATAGGCCAGCAGCGGCCCTTCGTAGGCCGCCAACGCCGCCGGCACATCCGGCGGACGTGGCGAGTCGGATCGGTCGCAGCCGCTGTCGACGTCAGTCATCGGCGTTCCCTGTTGGCCTGGGGTTTCCCGTGTACCCGTTGGCTCCGACAATCATAACGATGCCGGTTCGATTTTCTTAGGGATGTCCTTCTGTGAAGGCGAAATGTGAGCTTTTGCCGCATCCGGCCATCACCGCAGCGTGGCCGGGCAATAGCTTACCGTATCGGCCGTTAAGCTCAGTGGCCGGACTTGCACCATTGCCAGCGCCAGGCTATATAGATGATCTGTATAATTGATGTAGCCGGCGCACGGGCGGCGCTCCACCGGCCTGATGGGTATAGCAGGCGAGGTGGTGGCCTCGGGCGTCTCCGCAGCACGATGCCAACCGTCCTCCCCGACAGGAGATACATCATGCACCGCACTGCATCTGTTCTCATCGCGGCGTTGCTGGCCGTGGCAATTCTCGCCGGGCCCGCCCTCGGACAAGACCCCAACGCCGGCCCCGCCTTCGGCAAGAAGGTCCAGGACATGATCGACAGGACCGTTGAGTTCCTCTGGGCCAACCAGCAGGAAGACGGTTCGTGGGGCGACTACCCGCACGAAGAAGGCAAGCTGGGCTTGTGCGCCCTGGTCACCTACGCGCTGTTGGAAAGCGGCGTCAGCCCGCAGGACCCGCGCATGGCCAAGGCCATCACCTTCCTGGAGAGCCAGAAGGCCACCAACACCTACGCCCTGGGATTGCGCGCCAACGTCTGGCACGTAGCCAACCGCACGACGGCCGACAAGTATCTCAAGCACCTTCGTAGCGACATGAACGGGCTGAACCAGATCGGCGGCAAGACCGGCCGCTTCCACTACAAGGCCGGCCAGGCCGGCTGGGACAACTCCAACGGCCAGTACGGCGTGCTGGGCATGTGGGCCGGGGCGCAAAACGACGTCGACACGCGCCAGGCCTTCTGGTCGGCTACGCTCGCCCACTGGAAGGGAAACCAGAATCCCGACGGCGGCTGGGGCTACTCCCTGGGCGCCGGCTACGCCAGATGGTTCCGCAAGTCCACCCAAGCGACCATGTCGGTCGGCGGGTTGGCCACCCTGTACGTGTGCATCGACAACCTCCCCACGCCCAGCAACGTCAAGCGATGCCAAAACGTGCAGATGAACCCATCGGTCAAGCGGGCCCACGACTGGATGGACAACCAGTTCCAGCAGACCCTCTTCCAGCCGCACCCATTCACCGCGATGTGGTACCTCTACTACCTCTACGGCGTGGAGCGTGCGGCCCTGGCCAGCGGGTACAAGTACTTCGGCGGCATGGACTGGTACAAATCCGGCATCGAACGCTTGGCGGCCATTCAGCAAGATGACAGTACCTACTTCTTCGGCGGTCAGGCCAAGTTCGAAGGCGGCGGTGTGATCCAAATCGGCGACCCCGGCGCCTTGGGCAAGCCCGTCCACATCACCAACTCCGCGTTCGCGCTGCTGTTCCTGATTCGTGGCCAACAGCCCCTGCTGTTCAACAAGCTTCAGTTCGACGGCGCTTGGAACAATCGGCCGCGCGAAATGGCGGCCGTCACACGGTGGCTGAGCAAAACGTTCGAGGAAGATGTCAACTGGCAGATCCTGCCCATCGAGAAGCCCGTCTCCGAATGGCGCGACGCGCCGTTCCTGTATATCTCCAGCCACCAGCAACTGCCCGTTGGGGTCGCCGGAGCGGTGGTGATCCCCGGCGCCGATCAGGGCGCGCCGCCCGAGCCGACCACCTTCAACGATGAGAACATCGCCAAGATCCAGGAATACGTCTACAAGGGCGGGACGGTCCTGACCGTCACCGAAGCCAACGGCGCTCCGTTCAAGACGTCGGTCCGTACGCTCTACAAGAAGCTGTTCCCCAAGTACGAGTTGACCGAATGCCCCCCGACACACGACCTGTATAAACTGCACTACAAACTGGACCCGAAGCTGGTGAAGTTCTACATCGTCTCCAACGGCGTTCGGCCGCTGGGCATCCACACCGACATGGATCTCTCGCTGGTTTGGCAGGAACGTGAGTGGAACAAGCAGAAGTGGGCGTTCGAGGCCGCGGCCAACATTGCCCTCTACACCATCGATAGTCTCGGACGTTTGCCCGCACGCGGCACGAACACCTGGCTCTCGGCTCCGGATATCCCCACCTTGGGCGATGTCCCTACCGGCGGGGTACAGGTCACCGGCGGTGCCCCGGATCCCCAGGACGGACCGGTTGATTTGATTATCTTCGGCGCCCGCTTGATCGCCACCGGCGACCAGGCCGGGCAGACCGTCACCCTCGGCGACGGTTCGACCGCCACCGTGCCCACGCCCAACAGCCCCGGGCGCGTCACTGTGATTCACCCGCAAACCCAGCAGCGGATCAACATCCCCGAGGACCTGCTCGGCCGAAAGATCGCGGCGCCACAGATTCCGCCTTTCACCGCCGAGCGACCCAAGGCGGGCCAGCAGGGCGATGGCGGCGCCCCGGCGCCTGGAGCCAGCGCAGCCCCGGCAGGCGGCGCTGCTACGATCGTCCGCCTCAAGCACAGCGGCAACTACGATCCCGAGCCCCGGGCCTACGAACGGTTCGCCTACCTCATGCAGGATCGGGCCGATACGGCCGTGACCGTTCTCGGGCCGGTCGGCATCGACCAGTTGGCCAACCAAGACGCCAAACTGGCCGTATTGACCACCACCGACAAGCTGGAGTTGACCGACGCGGAGATCAAGGCCTTGGAAACCTTCATGGACGGCGGCGGCACATTGTTCATCGACGTCGCCGGCGGAGCCTCCAAGGAAGTCCAGGAGGATTTCAAGCGGAACCTGTTCCGGAACAAGTTCTTTGCCGGCCAGGGACTCATGCTGCGGGAACTGGCCCAGTCCTCGCCGATCTACAAGATCCCCGGCGCCGAAATCAATCGCGTGAAATACCGGCGCACGACCCAACTGGAGCTGTCTCGGGCCACGCCCAATCTGGAAGCGGTCATCAAGAACGATCGGCCCGTGGTCATTTACAGCGCCCAAGACGTCACCGGCGGACTGGTGGGATATCCGTCCTACGCCGTCGATGGCTACGAGCCGGTTTCAGCCTTTGCGATTCTGCGAAACGTAGTGCTGTACGCCGGCCGATAGGCTTCTTGGCCTGACGCGTCTACCGCGCCGCCGACCGATTGTGATTGCTCGGTCGGCGGCGCTCTGTTTTACTGGTGCCCATGGAATTCGATGCCATCATCGGCTGCGCCGTCCTGGCCGGCGCCCTGGTGGCGCTGGTGGCGCTGACGGTCTGGTGCCGCCGCCGCATCCAGCACATCGCTCGATCGACCGGCCGAAGCGCTCGCGAGTTGGAAAGGTCCCTGCGAGGTGAGTGAGCCCACGTCCGCGTCCGGTTCCCCTGCGGTCCATGGCGAGCTCTCGCGCGACTTGAAGCTCCACCACATCGTCATGATGGGGCTGGGGATGATGATCGGCGCCGGCGTGTTCGTGGGCATCGGGCTGTCCGTCCGCGGGGCCGGGCCGGGTGGGCTGATGCTGACGTTCGGCCTGAACGGCCTGATCGCCCTGTTCACGGCCATGAGCTTCGCCGAGCTGTCCTCGGCCATTCCCCGCGCCGGCGGGGCCTACAACTACGCCCGCATCGGGTTCGGCCGGGGCGCCAGCTTCATCGCCGGCTGGACCGAATGGTTCGCCAGCAGCCTGGCCGGGGCGTTCTACGCCATCGTCTTCGCCCACTACACGCTGGACTTCATCAACGCCGCCTTCAACCTGGGAATGGGGGCCGACCTCCGCATGGGGTTGGAAAAGGCCCTGGCCCTGGTCGCAGCCGTCTCCTTCATCTACGTCAACTATCGCGGTTCGAGTGAAACCGGCAAGCTCGGCGCCATCTTCACCGCGCTGCAGATGCTGTTCGTGGTCGGCATCGGCGTGGCGGGTCTGGTCACGCTGGCCAAACACCCCGGGCGACTGGCCAACTTCAAGCCTTTCCTGACCGACGCGAGTTGGCCCGCCCTGCTGGGAACCATGGGCGTAATCTACGTCGCCTTTGAAGGCTTCGAGGTCATCGCCCAAGCCGGCGACGAAACCGTCAACCCCAAACGCAACCTACCCAAGGCCATGCTCTATTCGGTGCTGATCGTCACCGTCACGTATCTGACGGTGGCGCTGGCATCGGTGGTGGCTGTCCACGGCATCGGCGGCCAGTCCCTATCGGCCTACGCTGAGGGCATCGAAGCCAATCAGGGCTCGTTCTTCAAAGAAGCCGTCCAGAAGCTCCTACCCTTCGGCGGCGTGCTGGTGACACTGGCGGTGATCTTTTCTGCTACCAGCGCCCTCAACGCCACGATCTACTCAGCCACCCGGGCCTCGTTCGCGCTGGGGCGAGACGGCATGCTGCCCACGAGCTTCGCCAAGATTCATCCCCGCCGAAAGACGCCGTTCGTGGCGCTGGCCTTTACAGCCGTGATCGTGCTGACCGCCACCACGCTATTGAACCCCGAGCACGGGGCGGCCGCCGCCAGCATGATGTTCCTGTGCCTGTTCTTCATGGTGAACCTGTGCGTGATCCGCATCCGCCTGCACATGTCGGACGAACTGGAATACGGCTTTCTCATGCCCCTGTTCCCGTTGTTCCCGGTCCTGGCCATCGGCTGCCAGGTCGCCCTGGCCGGCGGGATCTTCGGTGAATCCGTGCCGGCCTTTGCGGTCGCCGCTGTCTGGGTGCCCACCGGCGCCCTGATCTATCTGCTCTACTCTCGCCGCCGCGTGCCGGCAGCCGACCATGAGATCCAAGTGCTCGAGGACGCCCCCGAACCGCGCGGCGACGAATACCGCATCATGGTTTCCGTGGCAAACCCCGCCAATGCCCTGGAGATGGTCCGCACCACCTACAAGATCGGCGGCGCCAAGGACGCCCGCGTGCAACTGTTGCACATGGTGCCCGTGCCCCCCCAGGTGGCGCTGTCCGACGCGCGCAAGTACATGACTGAAGGCCGCGAGGGCATCATGGAGACCATGCTTTACCTCGAGCCCATCTTCCCGATCGCCACTACCATTCGCTACTGCCGCAATATCGCCCGTGGCATCGTTAGCGCCGTCCGCGAGAAGAAGACCGACCTGCTGATCCTCGGCTGGCACGGCCGAAAGCGCGGCCACACCTTCCGTCTCGGCAGCACGATCGATCCCATCATCGAACGGAGCCCCTGCAGCGTGGTGGTCCTCAAGGACTGCGGCGGCAACCGCACCTTCAATCGCGTGCTGGTCCCCGTCAGCGGCGGCCCCAACAGCCCCTACGCCCTGGAAATCGCCTCCATGTTGGCGGAAACCGATGGCCAGGTCACCGCACTGACCATCGCTCGGCCGGGGCAAGACCCCATGGACCTCGATGAGTTCCTGACCGAACACGCCTACCGCCTGCCGGCCGAGCACCCCCCCATCCGCCCCCAGGTCGTCGAGTCCAACGACGTCGGCGGCGCCATTCTCGCCGAGGCAGCCGACTACGACCTGGTCGTTCTCGGCTGCACCCGCGAACCGCTGCTGCAACAGGTCACTCGCACATCCTTGCCGGAACTGATCGCCCAGCGCTGCCAGACCCCCCTGGCCATGGTCAAAGACTCCGGCGGCCTACGCTCCTGGCTGCAGCGGTGGCTGTAGCGACCCCCACGTCCGCTGTTGACAGCCCCGAGCCCCGGGAATAAAGTGTCCCGATTCTTCCCAAGCTGTTGGAGGTGACCTGACCATGCCGTCTGTGACGATACCGATTGCCGAACGAATCGCCCGACTGGGCACCGAGACCGCCTTTGCCGTTTCCGCCGAGGCCCGCGAGTTCGCCGCCGCGGGGAACAAGGTCTTCCCGTTCCATCTCGGCGACATGAACATCATCACCCCCAGCAACGCCATTGAGGCCGCCTACCAGGCCATGCTCGACGGCAAGACCGGCTACTGCAGCAACTACGGAATCCCCGAACTGCGGGAGGCCCTGGCCGCCGATGTCAGCGCCAGTCACGGCCTGAGCTACACGGCTGACAATGTCGTGATCCAGCCGGGCGGCAAGCCCACGATCGGCAAGTTTATCCTGGCTCTGATGAACGCGGGCGATGAGGTGCTCTACCCCAACCCCGGCTACCCGATCTACGAATCCATGATCGAGTTCCACGGCGGCAAGGCCCTGCCGTACGGCTACACCGAAGGCCCGGAAAACTTTCGCATCGATATCGCCGGCCTGCGTCGGCTGATTTCCCCCAAGACGAGACTCCTGATCGTCAACGATCTGCAGAACCCCACCGGCGCTGAGTGCTCCGACGAAGAGTTCGAAGCTCTGCGCGAGATCGTGCTCGAACACGACCTGACCGTGTTGGTCGATGAAGCCTATTTCGACATCCGTTACGAGGGCAAGAGTCGCTCCTTCGCCGCGATGCCCGACATGGCCGACCGTTGCCTGATCGGCTACACCTTCAGTAAGAAGTTCGCCATGACCGGCTGGCGCCTGGGCGCCACCATCGGCCCGAAAGAGGCCGTCGACGTCATCGCCAAGCTCAACGTCAACGACGAGTCCTGCTCCAACCACTTTATCCAGTTCGGCGCCGTTGAAGCCCTGACCGGCGATCAGTCCGGCCATCTGAAGATCATCGAAGTCCTCAAGGAACGTCGTGACATCACCGTGGCCGGCCTCAACGCCATTGACGGCGTGAGCTGCTTCTGCCCGCAGGCGACGTTCTACCTGTTCCCCAACGTCACCGACCTGATGAAGCGCCGCGGCTTCG
>CAYRZU010000079.1:0-14601 GCA_964428895.1 uncultured Planctomycetaceae bacterium | reverse complement strand
CCGCTACGGATGCCGTACTTCTCGACGACGTCCCACATGACCGTGGCGTCTTTGCCGTGGATGTGGAACATCTTGGGCGCCCACTCGCGCAGTTGGGCGATCGGGTCGATGAGGCTGTACATCTGGTGGCACGGCTCCCAGCACAGGCCCAAGTTCTTGCCCGGCACGGCGTCGAACATCATGGTCCAGGCGTCGGGGGTGTGGGCGATGTTGGTGGTGCAGCTATTCCATGTGCCGTCCATGTCGCAGTTTTCGAACGCCAGGCGAACGCCCTTGGCCTTGGCCCGCTTGGCCAGTGCGCCGAAGACCTTCTTGAAGGTGGGCATGGCGTCGGGAACGCTCTTGCCCGGCAGGGCGCCGGCGAAACCGGCGACGATGTCGCAGCCGAACAGGTGGGCGTTATCGATGGCCGATTCCCAGGCCTTGCGGTTCTTGGCGTCGATCAGCGGATTGCCGAACACGCCCAGCGAACTAATCACGGGGCGGGCCGAGGCGTCGCAGCAGTCAAAGAGCGCGTTGACGCTCTTGGCGAAGCTCTTGAGATTGATCCCGGCCAACGTCTGCCAGAACGTCAGTTGAAAGCTTTCGAAGCCATGCGGAATGATCTGCTCGAGATACTTCACGCCGGACGAGGCCGAGGCCAACGTGCCGATGCGAATGTCCTTGTGATTCTTGTGCGATACTTTCGCCATGAAGACTGCTCCTTTGATTGTGACGGCCGACTAGAGCGCCCGGACGGGCACTCGTCTGCCTTTCTGTGAACTCTCGATGGCAGCAAAGACCATAGCGAGAGACTTGATGTTATCGTGACACTCGCACTGGGGCTTCTTGCGGGTGCGGAGGAACGTCAGCATCTCACGCAGCGCCCCGTGCATGCCGGTAAACTTCATGGCGCTCTTGGCGATTTTGGCTTCCCGCAGCGGGGCGCTGAAGCCGGTGACCTTGCCCTTAACGACCTGGCCGACCGGATCGCCGTCGCGTTCGTAGAGCATCGTCCCCTTGTCACCGATCAGACGCCAATCGCCGTGCCAACTCGTGGCGCAGCCCTCGGAGCACCAACTGCCCCGGTAGGTGAAGATCACGCCCTTGGTCATCTCGAAGATGCAACTGGCGGCAACTTCGTTCTTATACCACGAACCCTTGGGGTTGAACTCCTTGGCGTAAACGGCCACGGGGTCTGTGCCGGTCATGTATCGCACCAGGTCGAAGTGGTGGATGGACATATCCAGAATCAACGGACTGGGCATCACGTCGCGAAAACCGCCGAAGTGGGCGCCCAGGAAGAAGTCGCAGTTGGCGGTGGTCATGCGCCCGAGCTCGCCCTTGGCAACGGTCTTTTGGATCGCGTCGTGCTTGGGCTCCCAGCGGCGCGACTGGCTGACCATGTAGAGCTTCTTGGCCTTTTCGGCGGCGCGGACCATGCGGCGGGCCTCCGCCATGGAGTTGGCCATGGGCTTTTCGCCAATGACGTGACAGCCGGCCGCCAGGGCCGTGCAGGTCACGGTGCAGTGGGCCTCGGGAACGGTCAGGTCGATGACGAAATCGGGCTGGGTCTTCTTGATCGCCGCCTTCAGATCGGTCGAGGCCAGCGCGTCCAGTCCGTACTCCTTGATGCGTGCTTCGGCCATGGACTTCTTGAGGTCCACCACGCCGACCACGTTGACCTTTTCGGCCATCAGGGGCGGGAACCACGCGCCGGAAATGCCGCCGGCGCCGACTACAAGTGCTCGCTCGGATGCCACGGTGAGTCTCCTTCTATTCCGACCTGCGGGCCGGGGTTTCGGTGCGGGAATAGACGGTCGAGTCTACGTGTCCGCCGCCCCAATACAAGTGAAAACGGCGGCCCGATGAGCCGCCGTTTCGAAGCGCGCGAGAGGGTTTTGTGCCGTCCGGCATCTATCGTCTGCGTCGCAGTAGCGCCGCGGCGCCCAGGCCCAGCAGCGCCAGCGTGGCCGGCTCGGGGACTTCCGAATTGCCGCCGCTACTGCCAAAGTTTGTCCGCATGATGATCAGGTCCGTGCCGTCGATGACGTCGTCGCCGTTGGCGTCGCCGACGGCCCAACTGAGATCACCCGACTGCGCGAAATGGTTGGCCAGGTTCGTCATGTCCGTGCCGTCGACGATGCAGTCCAGATTGAAATCGCCGAATTGCGTGCCGAGCACGACCGTCACGAGGTAGACCACGTCGTCGTCGTCCACGTCGCCGTCGCCGTCGAGGTCGTAGGAGCACCCGCCGCCACCCCCACCGGCGGGCCCTTCCGTGAAGTTGTCGTAGATCAGGTCGATGTCGGTAGCGTCGACCAGTCCGTCACCATTGAAGTCGCCCGGCTGCCAATCGAACGTCATCAGCGGATCGCCCACCACGGTGTTGACGAACGATAGCTGCGCCAGCGAGGCCCAGGCCGCCTCAGCCCAGGTGTAACCGTCCAGCAGCATCTGGAACAGGATGTCCTCGTTGGCCACGGTCTGCTGCGTGGCGGTGGGTTCTTCCACATTGCCGATACCGGCCGTGCCGCCCGCAGCCAGCCACTCGGCCAGCAAGGCCTGCCCGTATTGGTTGCCGCCTTCGACGAAGCTGTAGGCGTTGTAGCTCTCGTAGGTGTGGAAGACCGCGCCGTCGGTCAGTTCAAAATCGAGCTGCTGCTCGATGTAGTCGGTGTCCAATCCGCCGGATCCGTCGTTGACGCCGTGGCTGACGTAGCCCATCACACCCATCGCCGAGGTCGTCAGGGCCGCATCGGTCTGATCCTCGGTGTAGGGATGATTGTGCGTCTCCAATTCGCCGACCAATTGCGTCATGCGATCGACAGCCGTGGCGACGGCGTTGGGATCGTCGTCCACGATCACAGCGCCGTAGGCGGCAGTCTGGGCGCGGTCGATCGAATCGGTCACATCCTGAACCGTGAACCCGTCCAGCCGGCTGGTCAGGATCATATCCTCATACGCCGACGCGTCAAACGCGGCGCCGCTGTCATAGTACGGATTGGCGGCTTGGTGGTAGGTCGAGAAAATCTGGCCCCAGAATGGATCGGGCAGGCCCATGAAATGGGCCTGGTCGCCCATCTCCTGCCAACTGTTGACGTCCCGCACCCGGGTCAGTTCACTCTCCAGCGACGAGTATTGCTCCCACCAGTCGTTGGAAATCTCTACGCCGAACAGACTGCCCCGCCAGCCCGGATACGTGCCCGGATTGGAGTGGGTGTTGTTGATCCGCACGGGCAAACCCTTGGTGGTGACGATGCAGTCGACATCCGGCGCTCCGGGGGCGTTCAGATAGTCCACCACTTGCGGGCGGATGGTGGCCAAGTAATCGTCGGCCGTGATCTCCTCGGCGGTCGATACACCGGTCAGTCCGAGCACCTGCACGCCCGGGTGGACCTGGGCGTAGTAGTTGGCAATCTGGACGCCCTCCGGGCTGGCGCTGTTATACAGAACCAGCACGCCGGCTTCGTTCAGCGCCCAACTCGGCATGGTCAGCACGGCCAACACCGCGACCACGGCGAACGCTCGGAAAATGTGGATCCTCGCTCGTAGCATTTATCAGCAGTAAATCACATTCAACATGTAAATACGAACACAGGGCTCGCCCCCGTCGCTTGCGCGACACCAAGCGAGCCCTATGTCCGGTTCAGCCTATCATCCGGCCCTAGAGCCGGACGGGCCAATACGCTGTTTGTCTAGACTCCTCGGCGCCTGCGTAGACAGGCGAGACCGCCCAAAGCCAGCAACGAAACCGTCACCGGCTCGGGTACCGCGGTCGTCGGCATCGGACTTGGTGCCGTGCTCGTAGCCGACCAATCGGCGCCAATCGTGCCATTGTCCCATTCCGGGCCGTCCGAGCTGGTGAAGAACAGAACTTCACTGCTCGTCGTAATCGGAATCGTCGGGCTGAGAAAATCCCAGCGCACCGATGTCGGCGCTGTCGGCAAGCCCGGCGTCACGAAGGCACTGGCCGACGGGGCAATGGTGCCCGTTCCGGCCACGAAGCCTACGTTTACCGGCGGGGAGAAGACGTTGTATTCGTCCCCATCCAGACCCACCGTCAACGACGTTACCGGAGACGCCAGCGCCGTCAGGTTGAACACCTGATACGCATACACGAACTCGGCTCCGTTCGTCGGGTCCGCTCCACCACCAAACGTCGCGTCGAAGTTGCTGGCCCCAACATTGGGGGCGTACACCGCAAACTCGACATCGGCGTTGGCGGAGAACATGCCCATGAACGAAGCGCTCATGTTCGTGATGCCCCGGAACGCAACTATCGCGTTGGAGTCAGACTGCAAGACCCCAGCCGATGCTGGCACGGCTAACGCCAACAGCACAACTGCAAGCGTTATGCTCCATCTCTCATTCTTCATTCGCCGCCTCCGTCGAACGGCAGAACTATCAACACCATCTTCCCCCAGCAAAGCATCAGGCGGGGGCAGCGTCCTGATACCTGATAAGCGGCTCGGTCAGCCGCCCCACACGCCTGCTGGACACATACAAAAGGGTCGCTGCGCCCTTTAACGACGGCGACGCAGCAACGCCAAACCACCCACACCCAGCAACGACATCGTCACCGGTTCGGGGATATCATCGCCCGAGGGGCTGGGCAGCGGAATGACAACGGAGAACGTACCGCCATCAATCACCAGGCCAAACAGATCCTGCGGCACCTTCGGCGTTGAAAACGCCAGGCCTTCACTGTTGCTGCCCGTGACCATGCCGGAGAACGTCCACTCGGCCTTGACCAGCGGGAACAACGTGTTGGTGGCCACGGCGTCACCCGACAGATCGGAAAACGATCCGATGTTGTCGGCCGCGTTGGCCAGTGACACCGAGAACGACGAAATCGTGTCGGTGCCGGTGTTGAAAACCTGGAAAGCATACGTCATCTCTCCAGCAGTCGGTGAATACCCGCTGTACGGAAAGACACCAGGTCCAAAGACAGCCCAGTCGACGTAGCCGGCAACACCCGTTCCGTTATCGAACGCGGTGGAACTGGTCCACGTCTTGACGCCGTCATTAAAGGCACCGGCATGGCTGTCCAAGGCCCCAGCGCTTGCCGTTGCGGCGCATAGGCCGACCAACAACACAGCAATAAGGGTTCTCTTCATGGCTCTTCCTTTCTCCTTCCTCGCCGAAAGGCAACGCACCTGTCGGCGCCTCGCTCGCCCTCACCCCAATACAGCAGAATTGAGCAAACGCAAGAGGAACAACCGCTATTACGAATTGCGGGCAGCCTGTTCCAACAGACCATCTCGTTCCTAATAAGGTAACCGCCCGACCAGCCGTCAGTCAACGTAAATTCCACCAACCTAAGAACTTGGAATAGTCTGAGTTGGCGATAAGCTATTTATTGGAAATAATTTGGGCAACCCGGGGGGCTAGGTGTGGACAAACATTAACAAAGTCACGCAATTTACGACAGAAAAAGGGGATATGGAGAGGAGGAAACGAGGGCGCGCCCCCCGTCGGCCTGATAAAGGAAATTTCACATCCACAGCGGAATTCTGACGTGAGATTCAGCCGCGCAAGGCCCGCGCAGCCATATCAGATGACAGCCAAATTCGTTACGCCGCGCGACGCTGACCGCTCCGCTGACGTTGCTCGAACTTGAACTTCAACGTTCGCCCGCCGGCGGTTTCGTCATCGGTGCGACTGGCGGTGTCGGTCAGGACCAAGTCTGTCGACAGCCGAGGATCCAGGCCGGACACCAGGGACCAGCGAAGGAAGCGGTCGTTATGATCGATGCTGAAGTGTTTGGGCTTGGGCATAGCAGTGACGGCTTTCGTGTTTGTGTTCGCTGCGAACAGGGACCGGCCCTGCTCCACAGATAGAATCGGACTTACCCCGCCGAGAATTGACCCAACTTCAAAGTCGCGCCTGAGGTTTTCTCATTGCGCCCCTTCAGGGCTTCAATCGGGTGGGGCCACCATACCCGGGGCTTCGCCCCGGGCTGATGCATTGCAGGCCTTTGGCCTGCTTACGTGTTTCGGAAATGCGTGCGATGCTTTTCGAGCGCGTCACAGACGGCTTCGATGTTTTCTAGGGGGACGCCGTCGTCGATCTCGGCTGAGAGCATGAGGCCGCCTTCGGGGGCGCCGAGGGCAATGACGGCTTCGAGCACGTGCGCGTCGATTTCGGCGGGCGTGAAGTAGGGGAAGCCCTGGCGGTCGAGGTCGAGCGAGACGCACACCTTGCCTTTGCAGGTGCGGATGAGGTTGTCGAGGCCGTTGGCGCGGATCTGCGGGTTCAGCACGTCCACGCCGCATTCGATCAGGTCGGGAATGATTTCCCAGATGCACCCGTCGGTGTGCATGGTGATGGCGGTGATGCCTTCGGCCTTGGCTCGGCCGTAGAGTTTCGCGTAGCACGGCTTGAGGTACTTACGCCACTTGGCGGGGCTGATCGGCAGGGCGTGCTGGGTGCCGAGGTCGTCGCCCACCCACAGGCTGGTGGGCTTGGGGTCCCGGCCGAACAGTAGTTCCAACTGGCGCATGTTGTGGCCGAGCACGATGTCGATCAGCATCTGCAGCTCGGGCGGCTGGTCGGCGAAGTCGAGCATCAGCTCCTCAAAGCCGCGCAGATCCGCCAGCCGCAGATACATGAACCCGTGGGGAAAACCGTCGTCGATGGTCGGCGGCTTGAGATTGTGGACATCCTCGCGCCGCGGCACAGGATGGCCGGTCACGATCGACTCCTGCCCGTGGTGGATGTTGGACCAGACGCACCCCCACGCGTCGACGTGCTCGCCGGTGACGTACGTGCCGCCGGCCATCTTGTCGTAGTCGCTCGGTTCGTCCATCGGCGCAAAGAGGATCGGGTGGCGATTGACCAGATCGCGCAGCTTATCGCGATACTTGATCCACGCCGACGGCAAGATGCTGACGCTGACCGGAATGAACTCCGGATGCAATCGCAGCCGAGCTTTGTCCCAATCCGATAGCGTCGTTTCGTTCTCCGCGTACATGCGCCTCTCTCCTGGCCCAGCCCCGCAAGGCGGGACAGGCCTGTAGGGCGAGCAACTCGTTGCACGCGGAATCTTACACCACTTCCCGCTTTGCGCGAGCAACAAGTTGCTCGCCCTACCGTCTATCCGTGACCTACAATCGGCCGCGCATCGACCGCCGCAACACCTCCCACAAGGCGACACTCATGACCGAAACCAGCGCCGCCACCCGGGCCCCTGCTACCATCGGTTGGATGCTTCGGACGATCCGCCGGGCCCTGCCGAAGCTGGCGCTGTACGAGACGTTCTACCGCATCCTGACCGCTGCGGTGATTGGTCCGTTGCTGGCGGCCGGTCTGACACTGCTATTGCGCCTGACCGGCGACACGGCTGTGACGAACCAGGATATCGCCGCGTTCCTGCTGCACCCGATCGGCCTGGTCGGCCTGTTGATCACGGCCGCCGTGGTCACGGCGGTGCTGTTTGTGGAGTGGGCGGGATTGTTTGATCTGCTGGACATCATCGGCGCCGGCGGCCGACGCACCGCGACGATCACCTTGGTCCGCAGTATGCGGAAGCTGCCGGACTTCGCGGTGCTGGGGGTATTGCAGTTGGGAATCGGGGCCGTCGCAGCCGTTCCGTTCGCCGTGGCGATCTTCCTGGTCCAGCGGAAGTTCCTCGGCGCCCACGATATCAACTACTACCTGGCCGGCCACCTCGACCAACTCGCCCCGGCGCTGCTGATCGTGGTGCCGGTCCTGGCGGTCTTCGCCTTCATCGCGGTCCGCCTGTACATCCAATGGATCTTCGCCCTGCCGATGGTGATGCTCGACGGCCTCTCGCCCCGACAAGCGCTTCGGAAGAGCAAGGCCCTGACCCGTGGCTACAAGTTCCGCATCGCGGTAGCCCTGGGGATTTGGTGGGTGATCTGCCTGGTCGTCCTCGGCCTGGCCGGCGCGTTGTTCCGGTGGATCGGCGGGTTGATTCTGGATCTCACGCCGGCGCGGCTGGGGCCACAACTGGTCTTGCTGAGTATCGTCTTCGCCGGGCACCTGGTGATCGCGTTCGCGTTCTCCTCAATCGGCGTGACCGGTCACGTTGCCTTGGCCTGGCGGTTCTTCCGCCTGGCCCGCCCGCGACAGGCCTCCCCGGCCGCGATCAACCCCGACGGCTATCGGTTCCGCTCGGCGGTGTGGATCGGCTTGGCGGCGTTCGCGCTGCTGATCGGCGTGGGCGCGTTCCGGCTGGTCCGGGCCCCTGTCGACCCGCACCCCGTAGCCATCATGGCCCATCGCGGCGCTTCCCACTACGCGCCGGAAAACACGCGGGCCTCGATCCGTGAAGCCGTCAACCAGAGGGCCGACGGCGCCGAGATCGACGTGCAGACCACCTCCGACGGCGTGGTGGTCCTGCTGCACGACGGCGATCTGATGCGGGTGGCCAACGACCCCCGCAAACTGGCCGACTTGACCTACGCGGAGCTGAAGCAAGTCGACGTGGGTACGCATTTCGATCCGACCTTCGCCGGCGAGCGTGCCCCCACGCTAGCCCAAGCCATGGACGCCACCGGCGGCAAGATCACACTGAACATCGAGGTTAAGTACAACGGCCCCAACCCCGGTCTGCCCGCAGCCGTGGTGGAAGTGATTCGCAAGAAGCGGTTCGCCGACCGATGCATCATCTCCTCACTCAACGCCGCCGGCGCCGCGGAGGTCAAGGCCCTTATGCCGGAGTTGGAGGTCGGCGTGATCACCGCCGCCTACCTTGGTGACCTGGCCGGTGCCGGCTGGGACTTCATCAGCGCCGAGCGCGGCGTGGCCACCCGCTCCTTCGTCAAGAGCGTCCACCGGCACGGCAAGGAGATCTACGTGTGGACCGTCAACGACCCCAACCAGATGGTCCACTTCATCACCCTCGGCGTCGACGGCATCCTGACCGACGATCCTGCGACGCTGCGCGAACTGGTCGACGACTACCAGGAGCTGTCCGACCCCGAACGCCTCCTGCTGATGTTCCGCCACTGGCTGGCCGACTAGCGACCCAGCGCAAACACCAAGCGGATGGCGGCCCCCTGCAGCCGCCACCCGCTTCGAACAGGGCTCGTGTGTAACTACTTCTTGCGCCGTCTCAAGAGCGCCAGCCCGCCCAGGCCCAACAGCGTCAGGGTGATGGGCTCGGGCACGCACTCGGTGGCGATGTCCCAGTCCTTGACGTATTCGCTGAGGAGGTAGTAGTCGGCGTTGGGGAAGATGATCTTTTCCCAGTCCGGCTGATCGGGCAGCTCCCAGTAGAACATCAACTGGCCGCCGTCGAGGCTCTCGCCAACGGAGGTCGGCAGGTACTCAATTCCATCGGAACTGAGTAGCCGGATGTCCTCGGTTCGGCCTAGCACGCGGTCGAAGTAATCGACCAGCAACCAGACCTCCTTGTACTTATCCGGCTCGACTTGGTTAGGCAGCATGACCTCGAACGGATCGTACTGGCCGTTGGGCACCCAGTAGGCGCTGGTGGTTGGTGCGCCGGCTGGGTCGAGTGCCTCATAGACGCCGTTGTTTACGCCCGCCTGGCGGAAGCCCGGCGTCATGGACGCGGTTTGCCGATACCAGGCCACGTCGAAGTTGGTCATCGCCTCTTCGGGCTTGTTGAGGCCCGGGCACAGCGTGGTGTAGTCGCGGGCCTGCGTGGCCACATAGTCGCTCAGGTTCCACTGACCGGTGGTGAACTGGTTGAGGTAGACGTCGTCGCCGGGCGGCGTAAAGCCGCGGTCGGAATCGTGCCAGATCGACGTCGATTGATCCGGCGCGGCGTTGTAGCTATAGGTGCCGCCGACCAGCGTCATCGCGTGCTCGGGGTTATTGAAACTGACGCCCACGTACTGACACCGGACTAGCTCATCCAGCAGGAAGTCGTAGTCGGTGCTGGTCAGCACGGTGTTGCCCGACCAGGTCACGTCGGTGTAGGGGTTGGTGGGGTCGAACTCGACCGCATCGGGGTTCTTGCCGTAGGTGTACAGCCAGTAGTTGATGCCCTGGTGAACGTAGCCCTGATAGGTCGGGTTCAGATCGTTCCGCAGTTGGTTGTAGATGTAGTCGGCCTTGATTTGGGCGGTGGCGCCCACGCCGTAGCCGGCCGCCCCGAGCATGTTCGAGGCCGTCGCCATCCAGCAACTGTTATCGGCCGGATCGCCCGGCACGGGCTTGTTGACGTCCGGAACGGGCGTCCCGTCGGTGGACTGCTTCATCACGTCGGGGCCTACGGCGAAACTCGCCGCCGTCAACGCCGCGACCACCCATACCGCCGCAAATGTCTTCATGGTTCTCGTGCGCATAGTGGGTCTCCTTGGTTTCCCTTAGGCATCCCTGCCGCTAAATGAACAGACGTGTCGTGCAAACAACTCCGCTATCTAGATGCTAGACGCGGCCCAAGAGAACCCAAGCCGGACGCCCCAAAAACACGCCCAATGAGGGGATTAAGGTGATCCGGGTACGGCCATTGCCCTAACGGGACACCCCAACCGGACGGTCATCCGCTCCGCCGCCTCCCAGCGAAGAAAAACTTCCCGCCGTCTTCGCCTGCCGACAACTCGAATCCTACGGTTCGGTCAGACCACATACGGCGGCCAACGAGAGGGCCGCCAGGAGGAAAACTGAAATGACTCACAAGAGAGCCACCATCCGTTGCATCGTAACCGCACTGACCCTCATGATCATGGCCGGCGCCGGTTATGCCGACACCATGACCTACAACGGCCTGACCCTCAGCCGCGCCGTGACGATCCACGATCCGTCGCTACCGGGCGGGCAAAACGCCACCCGGGCCGGCCAATTCTCCATCACCTACAAAGGCGTGGACCACTGGTCTTACTGTGTGGAAATCGACCAGGCCGCCGGCACGATGGAAGCCGCCGAATGGTCGATCACCACGCTGCCCAACTATCAGTTGGTCGGCTACCTGTTCGAAACGTTCGGCCCGCAGGTGACCAACACCGGCGCCGCCTCGCTGCAAGTGGCGATCTGGGAAGCGGTCTACGAAACCGGCCCGACCTTCAACACCGGTTCGGGTACGTTCTACATCGACCCCGGCCTGGCCATTATCGCCCAGTCCAACGCGATGATCGCCAGCTACCCCGGTTCGTACAGCCCCACGGCTATTCGTCTGGCCAACCCCTGCAAGCAGGACATGCTGATCGTGCCCGAGCCGGCCACCATGGGCCTGTTGGGCATCGGCACCGCCGGGATGATCGCCCGCCGAAAGCGTCGGGTCGCCTAGCCAGGGCTACAGCCACAACATAACTGTCAGGACACTGCTGACAGAGATTCACTTTCCCGCGCGGTCGGGCCCGAAAGGCTCGACCGCGTCTCTCTTTGCGCCAGAGAGCGACAAGGAACGCCAAGGAATACGAAGAATCCTTCCATCGGACGGTTGCCTATCGGCGTCCCGGAGCGAACAATAGGGGTGTTCGCGGCGAGCACCAAGGAGTCGGCCATGCCCATCACATCCGAGACCCAACTGTGGGCCAACTTGACCGTTCACACCTGCACCGACCACACCACCATCGACGAAGTCAACCAGGCGATTCGGAGCTTCTACGAAGGCCGCCCCACCAAGAACGTTCTGTGGGACTGCACCCAGACCAGCCTGCAACACCTGACCCCGCTTCAAATCCGCCATACGATCTTCGAAGTCGCCATCTACGCCGAAGTCGGCCTAGCCAAGGCCCGCGTCGATGGGCGAACGGCCCTGGTCGTCTCCAGCCCCGGCGACTACGCCGTCGGACGGCTGGCGATCACCCTGGGCGAAATCGAAGAACTCCCCTTCGCCGGCGAGGTCTTCTACACCTTCGAGGACGCCCACCACTGGCTGGGCCAAACCGTCGACATCGACAGCCCGTCGGTCCAGCGCAAGATCATCCCCTAATTCCTGACGGGCGAAGCGTTGCGGGGGACGCTTGCCGCGTGATAGATTCGCCCGCTGACACCTCCGATCGAAAGGGAAGAAACGATGAAGAGCCTACTGCTAGCGGGATTGGTGCTGGTTGGATCGTTCGCGGGCGGAGCGTTTGCGTTCTGGATGCTTTCGGGGACACCGGCGATGGAGCAAGCCGCCACGACGCAACAGGCCGAAGACATACCCGAGGTGATCCGCGCCAAGGAGTTCGTCCTTGTAGACGACAACGGCGAGATACGCGGGAAGCTGGCCGTGGCAGAGAACGGGCCGAGGTTGAGCTTGTTGGGCGAAGACGGCGAGATACGCTTCTTGGTGGGCGTATCACCTGAAGGGTCGGGACTGGGGTTGGTTGATCAGAATGGGACAAAGCGCTTCCTGCTAACGGTGACACCCGATGGGTCGTCGCTAGGCTTGGTGGATCAAAACGGTGAGAGACGCTTCTCCGTGACTGTAGCACCTGAAGTGACGGGGCTACGTTTGGCTGACCAAGACGGCAAAGGCCGGACCTTGTTGGGCGTGGGGCCGAAAGGAACGATGCTGGCGTTGGCTGACGAAGACGGCGAGCAGCGCGTCTTGCTGGCCGTGCAACCGGATCGGCAGGGCCTGGCCCTGTTTGATGAAGACGGCAAGGCCCGTGCCGAGTTGGACGTATCTCTGGCCGGGCCGGGGTTGGATTTGTATGACGAAAAAGGAAACACTCGCGCCAAGCTGGTGGTCACGCCGGTCGGGCCGTCGCTAGGCGTGCTGGACGAGAAGGGCGAACTCATCTGGAAGGCCCCGTAACGCGCCTGCCGATTCCTACCGATTCTCGGTCACCGTGATATCCAACGCGGCAAATACCTCGTGGGCCTCCGGCGAGACTATGCCCGAGCAGACAAACGCCATGGGATGGGCGGGGTAACGGTCGCGAAACACTCGCATGGCCGTGGAGAGCTTCTCGGTAGCCACAACGTAGTCGGCCGAGTAGCACATCACCGTCGAACCGTCGGCCAAGATCGCAATCGGATGTCCCATGTGGTCGAGCTTGGCGATGGGCCTCTCGGCGTGCAGATCGGCCAACATGCGGGTCGTCTCCAATGTCGCCAGGGCCTCGGCCTCGTTGCGAGATTCCACCGCCTCGGTCAGCAACACGCTGGGAGCCTCCACCCCAGTGAACTTGCGGTACTGCTCCATGAACAACAACCGTTGCAGCGTGGTGAAGTGCTCTTCCACCGAGAACTTCTTGGCCAGGTACGGGTCGATGCCATCGGTGACCAGCTCGGCCGTTTCATCGGCACAGTCCGGCACGTTGTTCTTCAGCGGCTCGATCTACGATGGCTACTACAGCGACCCCCTCCCCGTCGGCGACGGCTCCGAGGACCTCGTCGGCTACACCGTCACCATCGTCAACACCAGCGGCGACGACGCCAAGAACCCCTCCACCGTCGACGCCGAACCCCAGTACTTCGGCTACACCGGCATCAGCGGGGTGATGCACCAGCACTACTCCGACGAGCTGTCGGCCGACTCGCCCATGCAGTCCGACGCCTACGCCACGGCCATCGACAGCCACTGGCTGGTCGACGAGAGCGAAATCATCTGGGTCACGCAACCCTACGAAGACGTCGGCTTCCTGCCCAGTTCCGAACCGACCGACATGGCCCCGCCGGCCGACGAGTTCGCCGACACCAGCTTCGGCACCTACCTCCGCGGCATCTGGGCCGTTATGGGCGCCGAGGGCACGGCCAGCCCCACCCGGGACGTCGCCTACATCGTCGTTCCGGCCGGAGGCATGTTCTCAGTCGACATGTTCGTCACCGGCCCCGGAGGTGGAGAGACCGTCACCGGCGAACGCGTCATCGGAGTCGTCCCCGAACCAGCCACCATGAGCCTGCTGGCCCTGGGCGGCCTGGCGATCTTGAAGCGATCGAGGCGATAGCCCAGCGCGGCGCCGCTACATGGCCGTAACAATGTGCCCTGTGGACAACTCTTAACTTACTCGGCCGTCACCTGAGTCAACTCGGTCAGTTGGTCGGAACGTATACTTAGCCGTGTTCGATCAGCGGGGCTGTTGGGGGTCGAAACCGTCGGGGGGCGCGCCCCGCCGGGCGTCGAAAAGGCGCCGAACAAACCGGGGCGCTAAACCCGACACATCTGTTCACGTGTTCGCCCGCGCGCCCCGGTTTGTTCGCCCCACACCAGAGAAAACGTCTCCTTCAGCCGATTGGGCGTTGGCGGACTCGAACCACCGACTTCTTCCTTGTAAGGGAGAGCGGCCCTGAAGCTAAGGACGTGGAGGATCAACAAGATAGAGAAGGCGAACGGGCGGCTTGTGACGCTGCTTGCACTGGTTCGGGCCAGATTGGCCAAGAAGACGCCCTGAGAACACTCGCGCAGATCGTTCAGGGGCTACCAGCAGATGCCAGGCAGAAACTGGCTCAGATGCTCACTGAGCCTGACAAGGGCTGACCGATTTCTTGACGCTAATGGGGGTGGCGGGGAATAATGCTGTCCAGGCTAGGTGACAACCTGATTAGGGGACCATCATGTGGACAGTCTTCTGGTATTTCCTTGCGCTAGTGGCTGTCGCTAAAGTGCCACCAGTGATCGGGAGCCTGTTCCTTCTCCTAACCTTACGATTCGCTCTGCGGCGTCAAAGCCTAGCGGTGATCTTCTTTGCGTTGACGACTGACCTGCCCCCCGAAACCTGTTCCAGTCTTGAATGAGAGTCCCTGTTGGCC